>CAVERK010000025.1:0-18866 GCA_963618035.1 bacterium | reverse complement strand
TCCGGCCTCTGAGCGCGACCGCCGCCTGCTCTTCGGCGACGACTGAAGCACCGCCTCGCCGTGCGAAACGGCAGCTGCACCCTCGGCTCTCTGCTCGCGGACTTTCTTGCCACGCTTCCTGCCCTTTCGCGGCTGAACGTCCATAGACGGGTGGGCGGTTACGATGAAAAGAACAGGCATCATTTGCCTGTGTGGAAGAAGTGGCGGATGCTGTCGATGAAGGGCGTGAGGCGCGTGCGTATGCCGCGCGAGTTCTGGAGAGAGTAGCTGATGCAGAGCCGCCGTCGTGCACGCGACAGTGCCACGTAGAACTTGCGTGCGTCTTCGAACCGCGCTTGACGTGCTGCCTCAATCTCCGCCTCCGTGTGCCGCCAGGGTGCTTCGAGCACGTTGTTGACGGTGAAGAAAGGGTAGGTGCCGTCGTTGGCTTCGAGGATGATGACGTTGTCGAACTCCAACCCCTTGGCCTTGTAGACCGTCATGATGAACACGCGCTCGCCGACCAGTCCGGCAGAGCCTACGAGGTCGCCCTCGCTGATGCCCGACATCAGTTCGTTGGCATGCGCCATGACCTGCCCACGGAGCGTGGTGCCGCTGCCGGCATCTGCCGTCCATTCGCTGCGCACGAAGCGCATGAAGGCATCGAACTTGGCTCCGAGCGGAGCGATGATGCCTTGCTGCTCCATCTGTCTGCGCAGGTAGTCCAGCTCATCGGCGAGCACGGGGCGTGTGCCGTCGGCGGGGCTGTCCATGGCGGCTGTGGCGTGCCGTAACAGCGGGAGCAGCGGCCGCATGCGCTTCACGACATTCTGCACCCGCACCTGCCTGATGAAGTCCGCCTGTGCGTCCAGCAGTGGACGGTACTGCCCGCAGCAGTAGTCGACAAGGGCTTTTGTCGCTGCGATGTCCTCGTCGGCAAGGTGCGAGTTGCGGCCTTCAAGTCCGAGTTCACGGACGAGGAAGCCCAGCTTGTACATCTTCAGTCCTGGGCGCACGCAGCGGATGAGGTGCAGCGAGTCGAACACGTCGTACTCGGGCACGATGCCAAGCGTGCGCCGCGCGTTGTTCCTAAGTATGCTGTAGTCGAAGCCGGCGTTGTGGCCGAGCAGGGCGGCAGAGCCGATGTAGTCGATGAACATCCGCAGTCCCTCCTCGCGCGTGTGGTGCCGGCTCTCCGCATAGGCACGGATGAGCGGGTTCACGGCTCCGCCGACGATGGCGGGCAGCGGCTTGTCGGTGTGCAGCATGATGTTGAAGTCCGAGCCTGCGACGCGCTCGCCGTCCCTCACCTTGAACGCTGCAATCTGCACGATGTCGTCGTTAAGCACGTCAAGCCCCGTGGTCTCGGTGTCGAAGAAGACGAACTCGCGGTGGCGGTATGCGTAGTCGAAGCGTGCCGTGTATGTGGTGCGGTCCTTGTCGAGGAGGTCTTGCGGGGTCATCATCAGCTCCTTCAGCCTTTCAGTGAACCGCCGCACAGCCTGTCCTGTGGGGAGGGCGTTGATGCCTTGCAGCAGGCGCGTCCATGCCTGCGTGTTGAACCCGTTGGCGGCGACACACAGCAGCGACGAGAGCGTCTTGTAGTCGCGTGTCTTGAAGAAGTCCGTGCCGGAGACCTTGAAGTGGGGCGTGCCGTGGCGCAGCAGCACTTCGCTCACGCTGTCGGCGGCAGCATTTGTGGGCACGAGCACCACGGTGCGGCTGTCGGCATCGAGGCCGGAGTAGTAGTCGGTCATGCGCGGCAGACGGAGGCGTTCCTTCTCAACTGTACTGTTGCCGGTCAGTATCAGGTCCAGCCTGTCGTGTGCGTCACTGCCGGTGCACTGGGGCAGCAGTTCGGGACTGACGTGCAGCTCGTGTGAGGCATAGGTGTTGAAGATGTCGAGCAAGTATTTCGGCGAGCGGTAGTTGCGTCCGAGCGTCATGACGTGTCCACGGCACCGGTCCTTCAGCTTGTCGAGCGAGCTTAGCTTCGCGCCGGTGAAGGAGAAGATGGCCTGCTGCTCGTCGCCAAGGTACATGGCTGTGCAGTCTGCCGCCGCCGTGTCTGTCAACTGGTCGACTATCGCCATCTGCAGGGCGTTCAGGTCCTGCACCTCGTCGACCTGCACCCATCTGTAGCGGTGGAAGCTGTTGCCGGTATCGCGTAGCAGGAAGTCATAGGCCATGACGAGCAGGTCGTTGAAGTCCATGAGCTGCCGTTGCCGCTTGTAGTCCCTGAGAGCCAGGGCATACTTCACGAACTCATGGACAGGCTCCACGCGCGTGGCATCCATTCCGGCACGGGAGGCTGTCTGGTAGAACTTCTCGTAGGTGTCGCGCGGCAGTGCCATGGCGGCATTGTCATGGCCGAGCTCGCGCTGCGAGATGTAGCAGCAGATGTTCGTCGTCAGCGTCACCTTCTGCCTGTCGGGCACGCCGTAGCGGTTGACGAAGAACGACGGCGACAGGGTGGTGAGTGCCTCCGTCAGCTCGTCGTCGTCGAGGATGCCCGTGTCTTCGGGTATCAGGGCGTTGCCGAACAGGAAGGTGGAACAGAAGCGGTGGACGTTGCCGACAAACAGGCGGCCGTGCACGTCCTCGTCTGTCTTCTGCTGCACGCGCTGCCGCATGCCGCGCGAGGCGCGGTTGGTGAACGTCAGGCACAGCATATCCTCGGGCTTCATGCCGTGCTGCACCGCCGTGGCGACGCGTTCGGACAGGATGTCTGTCTTCCCGCATCCTGGCGGTGCAAGCACAAGGTAGAAGCCTCCGCTGGCATCGATGGCCCGCTGCTGTTCGCTGTCGTAGATGTGTGGCACTCCCCCAGGGTCAGTCCTTAAGCCACTTGTCGAGCCACTCGAAGAAGGTGCGCTGCCACAGGATGCCGTTCTGCGGCTTCAGCACCCAATGGTTCTCGTCGGGGAATATCAGCAGCTCTGCCGGCACGCCGCGCATCTTGGCTGCGTCGAATGCCGCCATGGCCTGATTGGCGGTGATGCGGTAGTCCTTCTCTCCGTGGATGCAGAGTATCGGGGTGTCCCACTTGTCGACAAACAGGTGCGGGCTTCCGGCGTAGGTGCGCTGTGCCACGGCGTTGCGCTTGTCCCAGTACGGGCCGCCGAGGTCCCAGTTGGTGAACCACTTCTCTTCGGTCTCGAGATACTGCATCTCCAGATTGAAGATGCCGTCGTGGGCGATGAACGCCTTGAAACGCTTGTCGTGGTTGCCAGCAAGCCAGTAGACGGAGAAGCCGCCGAAGCTGGCACCGACACAGCCCAGGCGGTCGCTGTCGACATAAGGCTCCTTGGACATCTCGTCGATGGCGGAGAAATAGTCTTTCATGCACTGTCCTGTGTAGTCACCGCTGATCTGCTCGTTCCACTCGATGCCGAAGCCAGGGAGACCACGGCGGTTGGGTGCAACGACGATGTAGCCGTTTGCAGCCATGATCTGCATGTTCCACCGGTAGCTCCAGAACTGGCTGACGGGGCTTTGCGGCCCGCCCTCGCAGAACAGCAGGGTGGGGTATTTCCTGTTGGGGTCGAACTGCGGCGGATAGATCACCCATGTGAGCATGTCCTTGCCGTCGGTGGTCTTCATCCAGCGTGCCTTCACGTCGCCGAGATCCATCTGGTCATACAGCTGCTGGTTCTCATGCGTAATCTGTCTGACTTGTGCGTAAGCCTCGTTACGGCGTGCCTTGTCCACGACATACAGCTCGTCGGCCATCTTCATGGAGTGACGCTTTACCAGCAGGCTGCCGCCGCACAGCTTGATGCTGCCGTAGTCATACTGTCCGTCGGTGAGCTGCGTCACCTTGCCGTCTGCCTGCAGGTCTGCGCTGTAGATATGCGTCGTCCCGTGCCATACGCCGACGAAGAACAGGCTCTGCGAGTCGTCGTTCCAGATGAATTCGTCGACATTGCTTTCGAAGGCCTTGCTGACGAATGTCTTCCCGCCGGTGCTGAGGTCCATGACCATAAGCCGGTTCTGGTCGCTCTCGTAGCCGTCGCGCTCCATGCTCTGCCATGCGATGTACTTGCCGTCGGGCGAGAACTGCGGGTTGGTGTCGTATCCCTTTATCTCCTCGCAGATGTCGGTCACGGTGCCTGAGGCGAGGTCGTAGATGTAGATGTCCGAGTTTGTCGACACGGCATAGTCCAGTCCGGTCTTCTTGCGGCAGGTATATGCCACCTTGCTCCCGTCAGGACTCCATGCCAGCTGCTCCATGCCGCCGAAAGGCTTCATCGGACTTTCGTAGGGTTCGCCCTCGAGCAGGTCTTTCACGTCTTCCAGTCCGTTGGCAGTCAGCCGTGCCACATAGGGATGCGGAGCCGTCGTCACCCATTCGTCCCAGTGCTTGTACATCAGGTCCGTGACTATCAATCCGCTGCTCTGAGGCAGGTCGGGATACTTGTCGGCGGTGCTCTCCTTGGTCTTCACCTGACAGACGAAGAGAACCATGCTCTCGTCGGGCGACAGGCTGAAGCCCTCGATGTCATTGCCGTAGTCTGTCAGCTGTCGGCGGTTGCTGCCGTCGGCATCCATCTGCCAGAGCTGCATGCTGCCGCTCTCGTTGCTGAGGAAGTCGATCTTGCCGTCCTTGGTCCATACGATGTTTGCCTCGCGCCACTTGGTGTGCGTGATCTGACGGTTGTTGCTGCCGTCGGCATCCATCACGAACACTTCCGTGTTGCTCTTGTTCTGCTCGACGCTGTAGTAGGTGACGGTGTAGGCAATCCTGCTCCCGTCGGGCGACACGGCAGTCTCGCCAATCCGTCCGAAAGCCCACAGGGCTTCCGGTGTCATGCGCCGTCCTTCTATCTGTATGTCCGACCGTCCGATGATGCTGCCGTCGGCAGCAGAGCTGCCTCCGTTGTCTGTGCCGCCGCAAGCGGCCAATGTCAATGCTGCTGACATGATTACTGGATTGAGGTATTTCATTCTCATATATATGGTTGTTGATGTTACACTATTATATAATATGTAGGTGCGTCGGTGTTTGTCAATAAGGCCCGCGGCCTCTGCTGACGCGCACCTGCAGGCTGAACTTCCCGTCGGCGGACTTCAGCCGGAATGCTCCCTGAAAGTTGTTGCGCTGCCAGGGCAGTGCCGACGGACTGATGTGCCGCCGTCCGCTGCTGTCGTAGTCGCCGTAGGTGGTCAGTGTCATTCCGTTGTTCAGCCTGAAGCTTGCCAGATGGAGGTTGTCGGTGACCGGCCAGAAAGGTGTGGTGCCGATGCCGTAGGTGGCCTTGCTCTTCAGCTGCAACATCTTGTCGAGGTCCTTGAAGCCGGACAGGCCGGTCTGCATGGGTGCTGTCAGGCTTGGGACGGTCATCATCAGCGGTAGCGACGGCTGAAGCATGGAGTTCATGTCGAGCAGGAAGCCGCCGTAGTTTCTCATGCCGTCGTCGCTGATGCGTTGTCGTGATGCTGCCTGTGTGGGGATGTCGGGTGTCTGAAGGGGACGGAGCGTGTCCACCGCCGCTTCCGTCTGTGCCATCGACGGAAGCAGAACCAGTGTGGAAAGCAATATTGCCAGTGTGCCTCTCTTCATAAGCATGGGGCATTGTCTCTCTCTGCGTCTCACCGTCTCAGCACCCACGCCTGCTCGAACAGTCCCTGCTGCTGGAAGTTGTGTATCGAATGGTAGGCATCTGCCTCTACCTCGAACGACTGCACGCTCACGCGTATCTTGCCGTCGCCAACGATTACCTTGGCTCCGTCGTGGCCTTGCGCCTTCAGGCTCTGAACCATGTTGTTGGCTCCTTCTTCAGAACCCACGCTTGCCACAATCACGTTGTATAGCTTCTTCCTGACGGTGGTCTGCGGCTCTGCTGCCGTCTCTTGCACTCCGGCATCAGTGCCTGCCGTCACGGTCTCCTCTGTACCGGCAGTATTCTCTACGGCAGTAACGTTTTCGGCAGCCTTGGTCTCTTCTGCGGATGCCTGCTCCGTACTTGCGACAGCAGCAGTCTTACTGGAGGGAACCTCAACGACAGGGTTGAACAGCAGTGAATTGCAGTTGAACTTGTCGAATATCTCCTTTGGCAACATATTGGCATAGTTGCCGTCGATCTCGGGTGTCTGCTCCAGCGGTGTCGCGAAGAAGAACGAGGCAACGATCAGGAGCACGGCTGCGGCAATGCCTGCTGCGTATTGCCCTATGCGGCGCAGCCGGATGCCGACGGTCTCCTTGCCGTCACCATCATCCGTCGTCTGCGGTCGCATGACTACCGTCTGCGGCTTCTCCGGCCTCTTGACCTGTTGTGCAGCGGCTTTCTTGCGCTCCTCTTCAGCCTGGAGTGCAGCAATCTCGGCAAGGTCGGGCATGTTGAAACTGTCTGTGCCGTAAAGCCACGGGGTGACAATCTTGTCCCTGTAGGGCATGAACCGGTAGCGTCCTGAGATGTCGTATTGCAGCTCACCGACACCGCGCAACTGCACGTGCCCGTCCTCGAACAGTGTGGACATCAGCTCCTTCACCTCATGTTCAATCATCTTGTTTGCCTCGAAGTAGCTGGTGCTGTAGACGGACATATATGACTGGATGAGCAGGCCGTCGTTAAGCCGCAGCAGCGGATTGAAGCCGATGGTGCGGTACGGAGGCAGGAACACGTCTTCCTCCTCGACCTTCATGGCAGGCTGATAGTGGGTGATGAAACCACCCAGCCCTGGAACGATAACGCAATCGTTCTCAAGCAGCAACGCCTCAATATGTCTCGACAGTTCATCCATACCGATGAGCAAAGGTAGGCATATTTTTGTTCCTCAAGACAAGTTTTTGCTAATTTTGCGAACTGTTTACTGCAAGTAGAGAATATGTTCTTATGAGAATCGGTACGTTGTGCTTTGTGGTGATGCTGTGCCTGTCGGCGTGCGGCGGCTCCGACGGGACGTCGCGTACGTCAGACAGCAGGGAGGATGTGGCAGCGAAGCAGATGCTCCAAGGCATTTGGCTCGACGATGCCACGGAGATGGCATTCATGGGTGTCAGCGGCGACAGCGTGTTCTTTGCCGAGCGCGACCGCCGGCCAATGTCGTTTCGCGTGGTTCATGACTCCATCTACTTCATCGGACACGACACACTGGCCTACAAGATTGAGCGGCAGTCGGACGACGATTTCTGGTACCGCACGTTTGCAGGCGACGTGGTCAAACTTCAGAAGCAGACATCAGGCAGCCTTGACATCTCCGACTTCAGGAGCGGCACCACGTCGTACGAGCCCGCTGCACAGCAGCGCATGGAGAAAGACAGCATAGTCTACTACGACGGTACGCGCTATCGCGGCTACGTCTTCATCAACCCGACATCAATCAAGGTGCTCCGCACCACGTATGACGAGAACGGTATCGGCATTGACAACGTGTTCTACGACAATGTCATACACATCTGCGTCTACGAAGGAGCCAATCGCCTCTACGGACAGGACATCGAGAAGAGCATGTTCTCCGAACAGTTCAGCAGCGACAGGCTGTCCGGTCTTGTGCTTTCGGACATGGACTTCACCGGTGTCGATGCTGACGGCTATCACTATCGGGCGGTGCTCAGCGTCCCCGAATCACCCGTTTCGTTCATCATGAACCTCAACATCTCCTTCAGCGGAGAGCTTGCCATCACTCCGGCTTGAGAAGCCGCCATTGTCGTGCAGGCAGATATCCTAAGTCGTGTCAGAGGATAACCTAAGTCGTGTCAGAGGATAACCAAAGTCGTCTCACATCGTACGTTGTGAATGCTCACATCGAACGTTGTGAGTGCTCATATCGAACGATGTGAATGCTCACATCGAACGATGTGAGAGGATATGTGCCGACCTCGTGAACAATATCAAGCGACCTCTAAGGGCATTTAGGCCTATATGATGCATGACTTAGAACGGCTCAGCAGAAAATCAGTGGGAGAGAACCATATCCTGTGGCGTGCGCCATGCATGGCTCACCCGATAAATCAGAGGTTACAGAACGAACCAAAACTCTCAAAAAAGTGAGTTGAAAATTGGTGCAACGAACTACACCCTATTTATTTACACAATATTTTGACAAAACAAATGTGGCTTACAATGATTAATTCCCTATACTCATTAATCATAAAGCAGATGTGTTTATATCTATATTATGCTTCATAATGTTATCAATACCAGAATGTTCGTCGTATAGTGTTTCAACCCACTTCTCATGCATATACTGTACTACTTCATGATAATCCTCATCATTGGGATTTACTATTTTAAACATCTGGCGAATACATTCATTGCCATCTAATTCTTGATAAATATACATGATTACTCTATTCGCAAATAGAATGAAATAAGCGGATAGCTCATCTTCGTGAATTTCTACAATCTTATTATTATCTAAATCACTAACAGTTTTCCATTTTTGCTTATTAATTTTATTGCTTGGAGATTTAGCAAAACAAAAACTTGACGAATCGAAATATAAGCATTTCTTTTGCATCATTATAATAAAAACCAATCCATATTGATTGTTAGAATACGGATTTGCTATTTCCTTATAGAATACAGACTTAATTTGTTCCATGTTAGCTTTTTTATGGTGAGGGTGTGTCATAAGTCTAAGTTTGAAATTTTCAACTTGCGATTTGTATCCGGTGGCACCACGATAACCACCAAAAACGAGCAATCCCCGCAACCTCAACGAGGCTACAGGGATTAACCTTCGGGTGGCAGGTGGGACTCGAACCCACGACATTCAGAACCACAATCTGACGCTCTAACCAACTGAACTACGGCCACCATATATGGCGTACTCTCTCGAAACGCGGTGCAAAGGTAGAGTAAATATTTTAATGCGCAAGCCTTTGCGCGCTTTTTTATTCGTAGACTGCCTTTTTACCTGCCAACAATGTGTTGCGCATCAGCGACACGATGGTCATGGGACCAACACCACCAGGCACAGGGGTGATGAACGTACACTTGGGAGCCACCTCGTCAAACTTGACATCACCGTTCAGGCGGAAGCCGCTCTTGCGGCTTGCATCCGGCACACGTGTGGTGCCCACATCTATCACCGTAGCACCCTCCTTGACCATGTCGGCTGTCACGAAGTCGGGACTGCCAATGGCGGCTATTATGATGTCGGCCTCACGGCACTCCTTCTTCAGATCACGGCTGTGGCTGTGGCACACGGTCACTGTGGCATCGCCTGGATTGGTCTTCTGCATCATGAGCATTGCCATTGGCTTGCCCACGATGTTGCTGCGTCCCAGCACCACGCACTTCTTGCCCGATGTCTCGATGCCATAGCGGCGCAGCAGTTCCATGATGCCGTTAGGCGTTGCCGAGACGTAGCAGGGCAGTCCTATCGACAGGCGTCCGACATTTATCGGGTGGAAGCCGTCGACATCCTTGCGGTAGTCTATGGTCTCGATGACCTTCTGTTCGGAGATGTGCTTCGGCAGCGGCAGCTGCACGATGAATCCGTCCACGTCGTCGTCGTTGTTAAGGCGGCGTACTTCGTCAAGCAGACGTTCCTCGGTGACATCGGCCTCGAAGCGTATCAGCGAAGACTTGAAGCCACATGCCTCACAAGCCTTCACCTTGTTGGCGACATAGGTCTCACTGCCGCCATCGTGACCCACGAGTATGGCAGCCAGATGCGGACGCTTGCCGCCACCGGCAACAATCTGTTCCACTTCTGCCGCAATCTCCAGCTTGATCTGTGCCGCTACTGCCTTTCCGTCTATCAGTGTCATATTCTCAATTTTTTTATTTACCCATCCTGAGGTTCGACGGCATCATCTTTCCCATCTTGTGGCTCGTGACCATCTTCATCATCTTGCGCGTCTGGTCAAACTGCTTGATCAGGCGGTTCACTTCCTGAATGTCCGTGCCGCTGCCCTTGGCAATGCGCTGGCGACGCTGGCCGTTGATGATTTCGGGATGCGTGCGTTCCTCGGGTGTCATAGAGTAGATGATCGCCTCCACGCTCTTGAAAGCATTGTCGTCGATGTCGATGTCCTTTATGGCCTTGCCTACGCCTGGTATCATCGATGCCAGATCCTTCAGGTTGCCCATCTTCTTTATCTGTCCTATCTGCGCCAGGAAGTCGTTGAAGTCAAACTGGTTCTTCTGAATCTTCTTCTGCAACTTCTTGGCCATGTCGTCGTCATACTGTTCCTGGGCACGCTCCACGAGAGACACGATGTCGCCCATGCCGAGTATGCGGTCTGCCATTCGCTCTGGGTGGAACTTGTCGATGGCTTCGAGCTTCTCGCCCGTACCGATGAACTTGATTGGCTTGTCGACCACAGTGCGTATCGACAAGGCAGCACCGCCGCGTGTGTCACCGTCGAGCTTGGTCAGCACGACACCGGTGAAGTCCAGGCGGTCGTTGAACTCCTTTGCAGTGTTCACGGCATCCTGTCCGGTCATGGCATCAACGACAAACAGTATCTCGTCCGGATTGATGCCCGCCTTGATTGCTGCAATCTCGTTCATCATCTCCTCGTCCACAGCCAGACGGCCGGCGGTATCGACAATCACCACATCGCAGCCCTTGGCCTTGGCCTCCTGTACTGCATGCTGTGCGATGCTCACAGGATCTTTGCTGTCCGGCTCCGAGAACATAGGCACGTCAATCTGCTGAGCCAGCACGTTGAGCTGCTCCACGGCGGCAGGACGGTAGACATCGCACGCCACGAGCAGCGGCTTGCGGTTCATCTTTGTCTTCAGCATGCGTGCCAGCTTGCCGGAGAAAGTCGTCTTGCCGGAGCCTTGCAGACCCGACATCAGTATCACCGTGGGCTTGCTGTCAAGATTCAGCTCGGCGGTCTCTCCGCCCATCAGCGTTGCCAATTCGTCGTGAACAATCTTCACCATCAGCTGGCTGGGCTTGACGGCTGTCAGCACGTTCTGTCCCAATGCCTTCTGCTTCACAGTGTCGGTGAAGGTCTTTGCGACCTTATAGTTCACGTCGGCATCAAGCAAAGCCTTGCGTACGTCCTTCAGCGTTTCGGCAACGTTTATCTCGGTAATCTTGCCTTCGCCTTTCAGTATCTTGAACGAGCGTTCTAATCTTTCGCTTAAGTTGTCAAACATGGTTTCCTCGCCTCTGTTTCTTTTCTAAGTGCCTTATCCGTTAATGCCCATCAGGAACTCGTCGTTGTCGCGCGTGTTCTCCATGAGCGTCTTTATCTTCTCCATTGCCTCCTGCGGAGTCATGTCGGCCATGAACTTGCGTGTTATCCACATGCGGTCCAGAGTGGTCTTGTCCTGAAGCAGGTCATCGCGGCGGGTGCTCGACAGCACGACGTTGATGGCAGGGAATATGCGCTTGTTGCTGAGCGTGCGGTCGAGCTGCAACTCCATGTTGCCCGTACCCTTGAACTCCTCGAATATCACGTCGTCCATCTTCGAGCCGGTCTCGGTCAGTGCCGTTGCCAGAATGGTCAGCGAGCCGCCGCCCTCGATGTTGCGTGCAGCACCGAAGAAGCTCTTTGGCTTGTGCAGGGCGTTTGCGTCGACACCGCCGGAGAGAACCTTGCCCGATGCCGGAGCCACCGTGTTGTATGCGCGTGCCAGTCGTGTTATGGAGTCAAGGAATATCACCACGTCGTGTCCGCATTCCACCAGACGCTTTGCCTTTTCAAGCACAATGCCCGCAATCTTCACGTGGCGTTCTGCCGGCTCGTCGAATGTAGAGGCTATGACCTCTGCATTCACGGTGCGTGCCATGTCCGTCACCTCCTCGGGACGTTCGTCGATGAGCAGCACCATCATGTACACCTCGGGATGGTTGGCAGCTATGGCGTTGGCGATGTCTTTCATAAGCGTGGTCTTTCCGGTCTTGGGCTGTGCCACGATGAGTGCACGCTGTCCCTTGCCGATAGGAGTGAAGAGATCCACTATGCGCACCGACAGCGGGTCACGGCCGTTGCCACGGCAGAGCGTGAACTTCTCGTCGGGGAAGAGTGGGGTGAGGTGCTCGAACGGCACGCGGTCGCGCACATTGTCGGGGTGCAGGCCGTTGATCTTCTGTACCTTCACCAGCGGGAAATACTTCTCACCCTCCTTTGGCGGACGGATTACACCCTCCACCACGTCGCCTGTCTTGAGTCCGAACAGCTTGATTTGCGACTGCGACACGTAGACATCGTCGGGGCTTGACAGGTAGTTGTAGTCCGACGAGCGCAGGAACCCGTAGCCGTCGGGCATGATCTCGAGCACGCCCCATCCGGTCAGAATGTCGTCAAACTCATACTGACGTTCCTGCGGCTTCTTCTCGTAGTGGTTGTGGTTGGCGTTGTTGCCTTGGGCGTAGTTGCGCTGTCTGTCTTCCGCAGGCTGTGCGGTTGCCGCCGGCCTGTTGGCCGATGCTGCATTGTCGGCATCTGCCTTTTGTGATGCGAACTTGTCGATGAGACCCGCCGGCAGTTCAGTCTTGTCCGACGGCATATCTTCTATTGGCACGAAGCCTGCATTCTCTGCGACCGGTGCCGGCTGTGCGACGGCATTCTTGGGCTTGCGTCCCCTTTTCTTGGGAGCATCCGCCACCTGTGCCGGAGTTGCAGCCTCGGTGCTGAGGTTCTGCATCGCAGCGTTCTTCTGCGCCAAGCGTTCAGCCACCTTCTCCACGTCTTCCGCATTGGGCTGCTTGGGAGCCGAACGTTTGCGTCCGCGCTTTTTAGGCTCTGTGGCTTCTGCCGTCTGTGCTGCGGCGTTCTCTGTCTGTGAAGCCTGCTGTGGCTCATGCTGTACCGCCGGTGTTGCGGCGTTCTCTGCCACCGCTGCCGGCTCTGCCGCCGGTTCGGCAGGTGTCTGCTGTATAGGCTTCTTCACAGCGGGTTGGACGATGGTCACCTTATGTTCGTCGCGCTTGGCTGTGCCGTCCTGCGATGCCGTGAACACCTTGTCCACAACTCCGCTCTTCACGGTCACGCGCTTGCGCCTCTGGCGCGGCTCGCCGCCTTCAGGCTTGGTGCTCGTGGCTGTTTTGCTTGCACTGGCACTTGCCTGTTCGTCCAGTATTTCGTAAACAAGTTTGTCTTTTTCGAGTGAGTCGGCTTTCTTTATGCCCATCTCGCGGGCAATGTCGCGCAACTCTGTCAGTGTCTTTTCGTTTAATTGAACGATGTTGTACATAAAGAGTTTTTATGATGTGATATGTTTTCTGTCTCTTCCTGAAACACTGCGGAACGCCGCGCCCACGACACTGTTCGTGCCTGCATGGTTCGTATTCCGGTCTCCTGTGGAAAGATTGTTGACTGTCGGGCTGATCAGCGGTTCTTCAGCTCTCTGTGGCAGATGCCACATTCATGGCGCAGCTGTTGTACCGGTGCCTTTCAGCGGTGCAAAGTTAGCAATTATTTCATTCGCGCAACTCTTTGCCGCATTTTTTGTCGCTCATGTCAACACGGCACTGCCCTGCGTCATTCATGCACCACGCTTATCACCATTGCCCGCTTGCTGTCGGGATCTATACGGAAGCGGTTGTCGGGCCGCAGTCCCACGACCCACACGATGTCCTCGCCACAGCACAGCACCAGCTGATGTTGCTTGTCGGCAAGGCTCATCTTCCTGTCGGTCAGGAAGTCGCTGACGAGCTTGCGCCCCTTCATGCCGAATGGCACGAACCAGTCTCCCTGTCTCCACGGCCGCAAGTGAAGATTGTGCTTCAGCTTGTCGGCATCCAGACAGGCTGTGTCGCAGCTGCGGGGGATTACGAAGCCATCGTCAATGTCTACGGTCTTAAAGTGCAGCTGCACAATCCGCTGCTCCTCGAGCCGTCGGATTACGAGTCTGTCGCGGTCGCGCACTATCGTGTGCGTGTCTGATGTGAACACCTTGCCCGACTGGCCGTCACGAAGTGTGTGCATCATATCGGCCGCCTGCGCCGCATTGAATCCGAGTGGTGCCACCACTTCATATAGCAGAGCTTCGGGCGACGGTTCTGCCAGCAGTGCCTTGATGTCCATGCCGTCGTCTGTGAGTGTCCGTCTGCGGCCTTCGGCTATACCATTATTATATATGGCGGCGGCGGCATCGAGGTTCGCGGCTGTGCGCAGTATGTTCTGCCGCACGGCGGGATTGATGTCTGCCATCAGCGGAAGCAGCTGCAGACGTATCTTGTTGCGCGTTGCGTCGGTCTCAAGGTTGGTGCTGTCTGTCACCCAATCCTGTCCAAGAAGGTTCAGGTACTGCTCGATGTCCTGCCTGCCGACGCACAGCAGCGGACGCACCGTGTGTCCGTTCCTGCAACGGATGCCGCGCAGTCCGTTTATTCCGGTTCCGCGCATCAGGTTCAGCATGAAGGTCTCCACGCTGTCGTCCTCATGGTGTGCCACGGCAACGTGTTGCGCCTTGCGTGTCTCCATCAAGCGGTCAAACCACGCATAGCGCAGGTCGCGGGCAGCCATCTCTATGGACATGTGGTGTTCCCGTGCATATCCGCGTGTGTCGAAATGCGTGATGTGCAGGCAGATGCCGAGACGCTGGCACAGCCGCCGCACGAACTCCTCATCGCGGCACGACTCAGCCCCGCGCAGGTGGAAGTTGCAGTGTGCAGCCTCACAGGTATAGCCCAGACGCAGCAGGACCAGCAGCAGTGCCACCGAGTCGGAGCCGCCGCTCAGTGCCACCAGCAGCTTGTCTGCCCTTTGCATCAGGGCTTTCTGCCTGATGAACCTGCCGACCTTGTCCTCAAAAGCCTTTGTCCCATCCATAATATATATGCGTGTGAGCGCAAAGATAGGGCTGTTTTCACAACCGCCAATATTGCAGGATGCATAATTGTTGTACCTTTGACCGCCATGACGGACTATAAGGAAACATTGGATGAATATTGGCGCACGTTTGATGCCGCAGGCTTCGTCAGTCAAGACCCCGTGCAGGTGCCGAGACAAATGATGTCACGTGCCGACGCGTCTGTGGCTGACATTGAGATAACTGCCATGTGGACAGCCATGATAGCGTGGGGCAGGAGAGAGCAGATCCTCAAGGATGCCGCCCGCCTGCTTGAACTCTGCGGGAACCGTCCTGCGGAGTTCATCCGAAAACAGAAGTTTGCCACGTTGCCCGACGACCTGTCGGTGCACCGCACGCTAAAGGGCAGGGACTTCAAACAGGTGTGCCGCAACATGTATGATTTCTATCATGAGAACCTTTCCATGCAGAGCTTCCTCAAGCGTTTCGAGGGTGTCTACTGCATCGACGACCTGCTGCAACGGCTGTGCAACATGTTCGAGCCTGCCGCCTTGGGCAACCCCAAGCGTCACTCCGCCTGCAAGCGCGTCAACATGCTACTGCGCTGGATGGTGCGCAAGGACGACATCGACCTTGGGCTGTGGCGCACGCTGCTCATCACCCCTGCAAACCTATATGCCGTGCTCGATACGCACGTGGCGCAGCAAGCACGGCAGATGGGGCTTATCACCGTATCGCGCGAGTCATGGAACGCCGTGCTCGAGCTCACCGATGTCTACCGCAGCTGGGACTTTGAAGACCCGCTGAAGTATGACATGGTGCTCATGCGGCTCCATCTCGACAAGCCTACTCCTTCTTCAGGTCAATCTTGATCTGCAGCTCGTCGAGCTGCTTCGCGTCGAGTGCCGACGGTGCGTCGAGCATCACGTCGCGCCCGTTGTTGTTCTTCGGGAATGCTATGCAGTCGCGTATGCTGTCCAGACCGGCGAAGATGCTCACCCAGCGGTCCAGGCCGTAGGCCAGTCCGCCGTGTGGCGGTGCGCCGAACTTGAAGGCGTTGATGAGGAAGCCGAACTGCTCCTGTGCACGCTCGGGCGTGAAGCCAAGGATCTCGAACATCTTGGCCTGGAGCTTCGGGTCGTGGATACGTATTGAGCCGCCGCCCACCTCAATGCCGTTGCATACCATGTCGTAGGCATCGGCACGCACGTCCTCCGGCTTGGTGTCGAGCAGCGGAATGTCTTCGTCCTTGGGATGCGTGAACGGATGGTGCATGGCCATGAGCCTGCCTTCCTCCTCGCTCCATTCGAACATCGGGAAGTCCACCACCCACAGCAGTGCAAACTTGTTCTTGTCGCGCAGTCCCAGTATGTCTGCCACCTTCAGACGCAACTCGCTCAGCTGCTTGCGCGTCCTCATGGCATCGTCGCCGCTGAGAATCAGGATCAGGTCTCCGGCCTTTGCGCCGAAGGCATCCCTCATCCGTTGCAGCGTCTCCTGACCGTAGAACTTGTCCACGCTCGACTTCACGCTGCCGTCGTCGCCCACGCGTGCATATACCAAGCCCTTGGCTCCGATCTGCGGCGTTTTCACATACTCCGTCAGCGCGTCTATCTGCTTGCGGGTGAACGATGCCGCCCCTTCGGCACAGATGCCGCCGATGTACTTGGCATCGTCGAACACAGAGAAGCCGTAGCCCTTCAGAACATCCATCAGCTCAACGAACTTCATGCCGAAGCGCAAGTCGGGCTTGTCGCTGCCGTAGTACTTCATGGCATCTGCCCACGGCATACGCTGGAACGGGGCTTCGCCGAGATCCACACCGCGCACGCTCTTGAACAGGTGCTTGGTCATATCCTCAAACAGACATATAATGTCGTCCTGATTGACGAAGCTCATCTCGCAGTCTATCTGCGTGAACTCCGGCTGGCGGTCGGCACGCAGGTCTTCGTCGCGGAAGCACTTTGCGATCTGGAAGTAGCGGTCGAAGCCTGCCACCATCAGCAGCTGCTTCAGCGTCTGCGGGCTTTGCGGCAGGGCGTAGAACTGTCCAGGGTTCATGCGCGAGGGCACCACGAAGTCGCGTGCACCCTCGGGCGTAGAGCCGATAAGATTCGGTGTCTCAACTTCGATGAAGCCCTTGCCGTCGAGATAGTTGCGCACCTCGATTGTCATCTTGTGGCGCAGTTCGAGATTGCGGCGCACGCAGCCCCTGCGCAGGTCCAGATACCGGTATTTCATGCGTATGTCGTCGCCGCCGTCGGTGTTGTCCTCGATGGTGAACGGAGGCGTAGCCGAGGTGTTGAGCACTGTCAGCGCAGACACCGCTATCTCTATGTCGCCGGTAGGCAGGTTGGGGTTCTTGTTCGAGCGTTCGCTGACCGTGCCTGTCACCTGTATGACGTATTCGCGTCCCAGCTTGTTGGCTTCGTCGCACAGCGCGGCATCGGCGGCTTCGTTAAACACCAGCTGCGTCAGACCGTAGCGGTCGCGCAGGTCCACAAATGTCATTCCGCCCATCTTCCGGCTTCGCTGCACCCATCCGGCCAGCGTCACCTGTCGGCCTGCATCGGCCAGGCGCAACTCTCCACAAGTATGTGTCCTATACATATTTCTCCTATGTTATATAATATTGTCGTGTTACGGTACGAGGTGCAAAATTACGATTTTTCTTCACTACTGTTGTCCCTGTCCGAAATTAATGGCCTAATTTTGCGGCGTTTCCCAACATTACACTGCATGAAGTTCGCATTTCTCAACGGACAGAAGGTCAGGCTGCGTGCCATGGAGCCGGAGGACGTGGACACGTTGTACGGACTGGAGAATGACCCGCAGACGTGGGCTGTCACGGACACCAGCGTGCCATACTCGCACGATGCCCTGCGGCAGTATATTGATGCGTCGCAGAACGACCTGTTTGCCGACCGCCAGCTGCGGCTCATGATTGTGGAGCAGGACGGCGGCACGACGGTGGGTGCAATAGACCTCTTCGGCTTCGAGCCGATGCACGCGCGTGCCGAGGTCGGCGTGGCAGTGATGGAACGCTACCGTGGTCGCGGATACGGCAGTGAGGCTGTCAGGCTGCTCTGCACCTATGCCTTCTGTCATCTGCACATGAAGCAGCTCACGGTGCACATAGGCACAGGCAACGCGGGTTCGCTGCACGTGTTCCGCCGGCTGGGCTTCAGGGACTGCGGTGTGCTCAGGGACTGGTGGCGGCAGGACGACGGGTATCAGGACGTGGCTCTGCTGCAGCTGCTGCGCGAGGACTGGGCAGCGATGCCGCATGACGAAGAATAGAAACCTCAAAACATTCAGAGATATGGAGACAGTAATTTCAGCCTTGTTCGACTTCGACGGTGTTGTTGTCGACACCGAGCCTCAGTACAGCCGCTTCTGGCACAAGATAGGCACGGAGCATCTCGGCATGGACAACTTCGACGCTCTCATAAAAGGACAGACGCTGACGAGCATCTACAACCGCTACTTCACAGGACAGGAGGATCTGCAGAGCCGCATCACGGCAGCACTGCTCGACTTCGAGCGTAACATGGACTATGTCTACGTCCCTGGCGTGCGTGAGTTCGTGGCCGACCTGCGCCTGCATGGCGTCCGGACGGCTGTGGTCACAAGCTCCAATGCCGACAAGATGGAGGCGGTCTACCGTCATCGTCCGGAGATACGCAGCATGTTCGACCGCATCTTCGTCTCCGAAGATTTCAGCCGATCGAAACCCGACCCCGACTGCTATCTGCTCGGCATGCGGACTTTCGGTGCAACGCCGGACAGCACCTATGTGTTCGAGGATTCGTTCAACGGACTGCAGGCAGGCATGGCCTCGGGAGCCACCGTCATCGGTCTCTCCACCACAAACGCCGCCGATGCCATAGCCCCGCTGTGCCATCATGTCATCGCCGACTTCACGGACATGGATTACGACCGCCTGATGCAGATCTCAAAATAAGTCAATTGTACTTGCCTTAAAAAGTAAGTACTACTGACTTGGCAAAGTAAGTAGTACTTCGATGGCAAAGTAAGTAGTACTGACTTGACCAAGTAAGTACTACTTACTTCATGAAGTAAATACAACTGACTTCAATTTTTTTGTCTGTCAGAACCGCCCGTCTGTGGTTGAACGTCCACAGGTTCTATGGATGACCATTCACAGGTTCTATGGATGACCATTCACAGGTTCTATGGATGACCATTCACAGGTTC
>CAVERK010000024.1:0-18955 GCA_963618035.1 bacterium | reverse complement strand
TAAACGATTCGCATGAAAGGTTTAAACGATTCGCATGAAAGGTTTAAACGATGCGGATTATTGTCTCCGATAATATTGCTGTCCGCTAAACGTTTCAGACACATTGAAAATCAGCGTTTCCATGGACGTTCAACCATAGCATCTATGAACGTTCAGTCACAGCTCTGTGGACGTTCAGCCACAAAGCTGTGGACGTTCAGCCACAAAGCTGTGGACGTTCAGCCATGGAAGCATTGATTATCAGCGTGTTGTAGTTGCGGTTTTGAGCCAGTAGAAAATTACTGTGGAAGAACCATGTCCTGTGGCGTGTGACCTCGGTGTGCGCGTCGCACCTGAAGAGCCAAGCCCGAAGTCCCATTTAAAGGACCTCGGGCGGAATATATATGACCTTTTGAGTTTTAGCGGACAGCAATAAAAAACAAAATAGTGTCAAATGCAGAAAGGAAACGCCTGCATAGGTGCTGATTTAGGCTATAAAACATTACCTTTGCAGACAACTCCGGTGCGCCGGAGCATCGAAATGACTGGAAACTAACTTATTCTTAACAAGATATGAATGACAAGAGCTTGATGAACCTCGCGGCAGACAACATTAGGATACTCGCCGCATCGATGGTTGAGAAAGCAAAGTCCGGACACCCTGGAGGCGCGATGGGTGGAGCCGACTTTATCAATGTACTGTACTCTGAATTTCTGACCATAGACCCCGACGACGGCACATGGATGTCGCGCGACCGTTTCTATCTTGATCCGGGACACATGTCGCCGATGCTCTATACCGAACTGATGCTGATGGGCTACTACACGATGGACGACCTCCGGCATTTCCGCCAGTGGAGGAGCTGCACGCCAGGGCATCCCGAGCGCGACCTCAAGCACGGCATAGAGAACACTTCAGGCCCGCTGGGACAGGGACACACCTATGCTGTCGGTGCTGCCATTGCGGCAAAGTTCCTGAAGGCACGCTTCGGCGACGTGATGGACCAGACGATATATGCCTACATCTCCGACGGCGGCATACAGGAGGAGATCTCGCAGGGCGCAGGACGTGTGGCCGGCACTCTCGGGCTTGACAACCTGATAATGTTCTACGACGCAAACGACGTGCAGCTGTCCACCGACACCAAGGACGTGACGGCAGAAGACACGGCGATGAAATACAGGGCTTGGGGATGGAAGGTGCTGACCATCGACGGCAACGATGCCGACGAGATACGCCGCGCCCTGAAAGAGGCAAAGGCGGAGACCGAACGCCCCACACTCATAATCGGACATACCGTGATGGGCAAGGGGGCACGGCGCGCCGACGGCACAAGCTACGAGGCATGCTGCGCCACACACGGAGCACCGCTGGGCGGCGATGCCTACATAAATACTATCAAGAACCTCGGCGGTGACCCCGAAGACCCGTTCAAGGTGTTCCCCGAGGTGGATCGGATGTATGTCCGCCGCCGGGAGGAACTGCGACAGGCGGTTGCAGCCAAGCGTGCCGCGACAGCCAAGTGGGCAAGCGAAAATCCTGAATTGGCACGGACGCTGGACACCTACTTTGAGGGTAAGGCTCCGAAGATTGACTGGAGCAAGATCGAGCAGAAGCGCAACGTGCCGACACGCAACGCGTCGGCTGTATGCCTCGGGCTGTTGGCCGAGCAGGTCGGCAACATGGTCGTGTCGTCCGCAGACCTTGCAAACTCGGACAAGTCGGACGGCTTCCTCAAGAAGACACATGCCTTCACCAAGGGAGACTTCAGCGGAGCCTTCTTCCAGGCAGGAGTGTCCGAACTGACGATGACGTGCATCTGTATGGGTATGTGGCTGCACGGTGGCATCATACCCGCCTGCGCCACGTTCTTCGTGTTCTCGGACTATATGAAACCTGCCATGAGAATGGCGGCACTGATGGAGGTGCCCATAAAGTTCATCTGGTCGCACGATGCTTTCCGCGTCGGCGAAGACGGCCCCACACACCAGCCCATCGAGCAGGAGGCGCAGGTGCGTCTGCTGGAAAAGATGAAGAACCACAGCGGCAGGAACTCCGTGCTCGTGCTCCGTCCGGCAGATGCCGACGAGGTGACGGTGGCATGGAAGATGGCAATGGAGAACATGGACACGCCGACGGCACTGATATTCTCACGGCAGACGGTGGAGAGCCTGCCCGAAGGCAACGACAGCGAGGGCGTGCGCAAGGGTGCATACATCGTGAATGGTTCTGACGAGCAGCCCGATGTTGTCATGGTCGCTTCGGGTTCGGAAGTGTCTACGCTCATCGAGGGCAGCAAGCTGCTCCACAAGGACGGCATCAGGACACGCATAGTGTCGGCACCGTCGGAAGGCCTGTTCCGCAGCCAGAGCAAGGAATATCAGGAGTCGGTGATCCCCGCCGGTGCCAAGAAGTTCGCACTGACAGCCGGCATACCAATCAGCATGTTGGGTCTTGTGGGCAACGAAGGCAAGATATGGGGACTGGGCATGTTCGGATATTCGGCTCCCTACACGGTGCTCGACGAGAAGTTCGGCTTCACGGCAGAGAACGTGTACAGGCAGGTAAAGGAGATGTTCTAACACAAGGAGACAGAAACAAGATGATTGAAACAGGAATGATAGGCCTCTGTTCGGACCATGCCGGCTACGAGCTGAAAGAGTTTGCAAAGAAGTGGCTCGAGGCGAAAGGACTGCGATGCACGGACTTCGGCACATACAGCACCGACAGCTGTGACTATCCGGACTTCGCCCATAAGCTGGGACAGGCCATAACGGACGGCACGTGCCGGATGGGCGTGGCTGTCTGCGGCACCGGCAACGGGATAAACATGACGCTCAACAAGCATGCCAAGGTGCGTGCAGCTCTGTGCTGGACTACGGAGATTGCGGCACTGGCACGCCAGCACAACGATGCCAACGTGCTGGTAATGCCAGGACGCTTCATCACGACCGGCGAGGCGGAGAAGATACTGGAGACATTCATGAGCACGCCCTTCGAGGGCGGAAGGCACGAACGCCGCATCGAGAAGATTCCCATCGAACAATGACAAGCACGCACAGCCATGAATCCTGACAAGATAAGAAACGTACTCAACATGCTGTTCATCGTACTGGCGGTTGCCAGCGTCGTGGTCTACTTCGCTGCCGACTACCGGACGTTCATCTACGTGTGCGGCACAGCCATATTCCTGAAAGTTATGGAGTTCATCATCCGCTTCACCAACCGGTGACTTGCGGATGAAGGGCATCTACCCTCCGGCCGGCCTCTCTCAGAAAAGATGAAACGATGTGCACTGATATGGTTACTGACGGCTTTCGTGTCGCTCCAAGGCACGATGGCACAGACCACTACGACCAAGAGAGATGCCTACGGCAATCAGATAGACCCCGCCACGCAGCCGGAGAACCTGACCGACAGCACCAAGGAGGTCATAAGCCTTGCGCCGAAGCTGTATATGTGGCACATCAGCGAGGACTTGGGCAAGGAACAGCGTGTTCCGGTGGACACCATAGCGTTGAACTTCCAGAGCGACAACCTCACGGAAGGGGCGAACGGCCACTATAACATGCTCGGGAACCTCGGCTCGCCGCGCCTGTCACGCATATTCTCCGACCGGCGGAACGACACCGCCCCCACCCTGTTCCTGCAACCGTACTCGGCTTTCTTTGTGCGTCCTGACCAGATGCTGTTCACCAACAGCAATGTGCCGTACACAAACCTGACCTATTTCAAGTCGGGCGACAAGACCATGGGCGACGACCGCTTCAAGGCATACTTCTCGGTCAATGCCAACAAGAGGTTCGCATTCGGCTTCAAGTTCGACTACCTGTATGCCCGCGGACGCTACGACAACCAAGCGACATCGCACTTCAACGCCGGCGTATTCGCCAGCTACACGGGCAAGCATTACCAGATGCACGCCATGTACAACAACTTCTACCTGAAGCAGAACGAAAACGGAGGAATTGCCGACGACAAGTACATCACCAATCCGGAAGACATGGCATCGGGCAGCAAGACCTACAAGTCCAACGAGATACCCGTCAACCTCGAGGCCACCTCGAACCGCAACCACAACTTCTACGTCTACCTGACACACCGCTACCGTCTGGGCTTCACGCGCGACGTGCAGAAGATTGTCGACAACGAAAAAGCTCTTGAGGCGCGACGCCAGATGGAACGCCGAGGCATGACGACGGACACCATACCGGTGCCGAAAGACACGCTCACGGTGAGGGAGTTCGTGCCTGTCACCAACTTCATCCACACCGTCAAGCTGGAGCGTTCGAGGCATAACTTCCACTCGCAGGACGAGTCCAGTGGCTTCTTCCCCACCACGGGCGCGTTGAGTACAAGCCTCACCAACGACTCCACCGTGGCACTGAGCGTGAAGAACGTGTTTGGCGTTTCCCTGCTGGAGGGCTTCAACAAATACGCCAAGGCGGGGCTGACGGCATACATATCGCACAAGTACAGCCGCTACACGCTGATGAATATGGATGCCGAAACAGATCTTCGCGGCAACGACGTGTACAGCGAGCATGAGGTGTTTGTCGGCGGAGAGCTTGCCAAGCGTGCCGGACAGACACTGCACTACGGCGTGACGGGCGAGCTCGGGATGGCGGGCGTGGCCTCGGGACAGTACAGCATCAGCGGCAGTGCCGACATGAACATACCCCTGCTCAACGACACCCTGCGCATCTACGGCCGTGCCTATGTCAGGAACACGCTGCCGTCGTTCTATATGCGCCATTATCATTCGAACCACTACACGTGGGACTTCGACGACATGGACAAGGAGTTGCGCACACGCGTGGAAGGAGAACTCGACTTCCCCAAGACGGGGACGAACATACGCGCCGGACTGGAGACGATAAAGAACTACACGTACTTCAACGGCAGTTCCACGCCCGAGCAGGCCGGCGGCAACATAAAGGTGGTGGAAGCGGCATTGAGGCAGAACTTCAGTGCCGGCATATTCCATTTGGACAACGAACTGATATGGCAGAAGACGAGCGACAAGGACGTGCTTCCGCTGCCTGCACTGTCGCTCTACCACAATCTGTATCTGCTGACCAAGCTGGCGAAGAAGGTGCTGACTGTGCAAGTGGGAGCAGACGTGCGCTACTTCACCAAGTACTACGCCCCTGCCTATTCGCCCGCCATACAGCAGTTCCGCGTGCAGAACTCCGACGAGCAGATAGAGATTGGCGGCTACCCCATCGTCAATGTCTATGCCAACCTGCAACTGAAGCGCACGCGCTTCTTCGTGATGATGTATCACGTCAACAGCGGCATGGGCAGCCGCAACTACTTCCTTGCGCCCCACTACCCCATCAATCCAAGCTGTTTCAGGCTCGGCGTGTCGTGGAACTTCTACGACTGATTCCACCCAAACGTACCGGCCCATGCACAAGCACCGCATCCTGAAATACGCAACACTGGCTGTCATTGCCGTTGCCATGTACGGTCTGTACCGGTTCGCCGCAGACTGCATCCTTCAGCATCCACGGGACTATGACGAGATAAGTGCCGACAGCACGCTGCATGCCGTGGCAGAGTGCAACGCCCTGGGCTTTCATCAGCAGGGCGACACGCTCTCGGGCTTCTACTACGAGCTGATAAGCGCGTTCGCCGCCGACCACGGGCTGAAGCTGGACATCGTGCCGGAGATGAGCCTCGGGAAACGCCTCGACGGACTGCGGCACGGACGGTTTGACATCGTTGCCGACGGTATTGCCGTGACGGCCTCCGCCGGTGGCGACAGTCCCGTCCTGTTCTCCACACCGATAGTGACAAGCCATCTGGTTCTGGTGCAGCGCAAGGAGGCCGCCGCAGCCGACAGCCTTGGCAGTGACCTGGCGACATTCATCCGCAGTCAGGTGAACCTCGCCGGCAAGACGCTGCATGTGGTGAAAGGCTCGCAGGAGGTAATGCGGATACGCAACCTGGCGGAGGAGATTGGCGACACCATACATATAAAGGAAGACGGCACGCACAGCCACGAACAGCTCATCGCGATGGTTGCCCGTGGCGACATAGACTACACCGTGTGTGAACGCCGCATAGCCGAACTTGCGGCTGACAGTCTGGAGCAGATAGACATCTACACCCCCGTCAGCTTCAACCAATTCTATTCATGGGCAGTGAGCCGGAAGTCGCCCGTGCTGCTCGACAGCATCAATGCGTGGCTCGACAGATACCGGCAGACCGAGACCTTCCGCCGCCTGTACCGCCGCTACTACCTAAAGGCTTTCCGCCTCACGAAGCCAAGCCTCTGACGAGGCATCGCTCGGCATGCGCCAGTCGCCACGCGGACTCAGCGTCACACTTCCCACCTTCGGCCCGTCGGGCAGGCACGAACGTTTGAACTGCTGCTGGAAGAAGCGGCGCAGGAACGTGACAAGCCAGTGCTTTATGGTCTCGTCGCTGTACTTTTCGCTGTCGAATGCCTTGCGTGCCAGGAGGTAGATCTTCTTAGGCGTGAACCCGAAGCGCAGGAAATAATACAGGAAGAAGTCGTGCAGCTCATACGGTCCCACGAGGTCTTCGGTCTTCTGCTTTATGTTGCCCTGCTCGTCGGCAGGTATCAGCTCGGGGCTTATCGGCGTGTCGAGGATGTCCATGAGCGTGGCGGCAGAATCCTTGTCCACATCGGTATCGGCCACATAGCGCACAAGGTACTTTATCAGTGTCTTCGGTATGCCGGCATTGACCCCGTACATCGACATGTGGTCGCCGTTGTATGTCGCCCAGCCCAGTGCCAGTTCGCTGAGGTCGCCCGTGCCAATCACGAGTCCGCCCACCTGGTTGCTTATGTCCATCAGTATCTGCGTGCGTTCGCGTGCCTGTCCGTTCTCGTAGACCACATCGTGGTTGTCGATGTCGTGGCAGATGTCCTTGAAGTGCTGCGTCACGCTGTCGCGTATGCTGATTTCGCGAACCGTAATCCCCAGCGATGCCATCAGGCTCATGGCGTTGCGGTATGTACGGTCTGTGGTGCCGAAGCCAGGCATCGTCACGCCCACTATGCCCCTGCGGTCATAGCCCAGCTTGTCGAAGGTCTTGACGCAGACGAGCAGTGCAAGCGTGGAGTCCAGTCCGCCGCTGATGCCCACCACAGCGTGCCTGCTGTGCGTGTGCACCATGCGCTTTGCCAGTCCTGAGGTCTGGATGTTGAATATCTCCTCGCATACGGCCGACACGCCGGCAGCATCTCCAGGGATGAACGGATGCGGGTCGACATAGCGGTCGAGCACGAACGGACGTTCATTCTCGGCATCCGCCACATACGATATTTCCGCCGTCATGCCGCGCTGTGCCATGCCGAACGACGTGTTCCTGCGCCTCTCGGCACGCAGACGCTCCACGTCCACCTGCGCCACGGACATCTGCGGACCGAAGTCGAAGCGGCGCGATGCCGCCAGTATGTTGCCGTTCTCGGCCACTATGGCATTGCCGCCATAGACCACGTCCTGCGTGCTCTCGCCGAAGCCGCAGCTGCTGTAGACGTAGGCCGACAGCGTGCGTGCGCTCTGTCCTGCAATGAGGCTCTTCAGGTAGTCGTGCTTGCCCACAAGCTCGTCGGATGCCGACAGGTTGAAGATGATGTCCGCACCTTTAAGCGTCAGGCTGTTGCTCGGCGGCACCGGCGACCACAGGTCTTCACACAGCTCTATGCCGAACATCACCCTCTGGTCTTCACCGATGCTGAAGAGCGGAGCCACCTGTCCGTCGATGTCCACCCAGCAGCCGGCATACTTGAATGACAACTTGCCCAGATCCTTTGCCGACGTGAACCACCGCTGCTCGTAGAACTCGTTGTAGTTCGGGAGGAACGTCTTTGGCACCATTCCCATGATGTCGCCGCGCTGCACCACGATGGCAGCATTCATCAGCACTCCGCCGTATGCCACCGGTGCACCCACTATGGCTATAATGTCCTTGTCTGCCGACCATTCCACCAGCTCCCGCACGCCGTCTTCGGCTTTCCCGAGCAGCGTCTGCTGGAAGAACAGGTCCTGGCACGTATAGCCGGTGATGCACAGCTCCGGAAACACCATTATCTCCACGCCCGCCTCTTCGGCCTGCACGAGCTGTTGCCTGATTCCGTCCACATTGTAGCCGACATCCGCCACGCGCATCGACGGGATGCCTGCGGCAACCTTCACAAATCCGTATTGCATAAGAAAAAAGTATTGTCTAAGTGTCCGTACTTACTGCCACGCACCTCGGCGTGCGCACCATGCAAAAGTAAACATTCTCGTTTTGCCCAGCATGGAGAGCGCGGTCAAAAATTTTAGACGGCACAGATGCGCACGGATGCTGCGGAATGCACTACCTTTGTCCTATACTTGTAATAATTACAACCCTAACATACAATCATGACCAACGAGATACCCCTGTCCGATGTCGTAGACATCCTGCACCGCCACCAAGTGCCACCATCCATACAGCGGCTCACCATCCTGAAGTACCTGATAGAGCACCCCACGCATCCTAATGTCGACAAGATCTACACCTCGCTGAACCGTGAGCTGCCCACACTGTCGAGGACCACGGTCTACAACACCCTGAAGCTGCTGAGCGACCACAAGGTGGTCCAGACACTCACAATCGACGAGCGCAACAGCTGCTACGACGCAGACGTGCGTCCGCATGCGCACTTCCAGTGCCGCAAGTGCGGACGCATCTACGACCTCGGCTACACCGACGGCAACGATGCCTGCAACACCGGCGAGCGCGACGGCTTCCTCGTCGAGGAAGCCCAGCTATACTATAAGGGCATCTGCCGCTCCTGCCGCGAGGAAGAAGCGGCAAATGCCGCAGACTGATCAGTGCAGGTAATCCATCAGGAAGAGGTTGCGCTCCTCAAACGCCTTGTCCACCGTCTCGTATGAGTTGACGTCGAGAATCAGCATCGGCGGATACTGCCGGTTGTTTATCGTGTGCCAGTCTGCCAGTCCCAGCCCGTTGGGGTCGCCCGTCTTTATGAAGTTGGCATAGTAGTTTATGAACTGCGCAGACACCTCGAAGTCATCCGGCTGCCAGTCATAGACGCGGTTCGTGGGCAGTGTCCCCATGGCATATTCAATATCGGCAGAGTGTACGGCACCGACGAAGGCCGGTGTGGTCTGTATGCTTGTGCGTGACTGGCCGGCACGCTCCACGCCGCCCGCCAGTCCGGCAACGACGCCCTGTGCCCTCATCGCCGGACGCGGCTTCGAGAAATAGTAGCGGTAGACGGGCTGTCCGCTGGTCTTGGCGTGCAGATAACCGAACTTCCAAGTGCTGTAGGCAATGAACATATCGCCGGCATAGTCCACCCCAGGCTTGCCCAGCACGTCGGCATCCGTCTTGAAGCCGTACAGCTCCATGGCCTTGTCCACATCGTTGCCGAAGGTGCCCTTCATCACGTTGCGCATGTTGGCGAGCGTAGCCTCCTGTCCGCGCAGATAGGCCTGGGCCGTCATCTCCTGCGAGTTGCGTCCCACGAGCAGCGGTATCTGCAGCTGCTCACCGGCCTCGAACACCTCCGACGGCTGCTTCAGGAAGAAGTATCCGTCGACATTGTATGTCGGCACGCCGTTGCCAGGTATCAGCTTCTGCAGCTCCTCGGCACTCAGCGCACGTGCGGCCTTGATGTCCTTGATGCCCACCTCCTTGAACTTGGCTACGCCCAGGTCTTCCGCCTCCTTCAGGGTCGGGATCTTGCCCACGGTCACCGAGCCGCTCGATGCCATGGCCTGATGTATAAGCCCACGGGTGAGCGGCGATGCCATCTGTGCGCTGACGGACATCGAGCCGGCAGACTCGCCGACGATGGTGATGCGGTACGGGTCGCCGCCGAAGGCCGCTATGTTGTCGTAGACCCACTTTATTGCCGCCGTCTGGTCCATGAAGCCGTAGTTGCCCGAGCCGTGATACGCGGTCTCCGCCGACAGCTCCGGATGCGCGAAGAAGCCGAACACGCCCTCGCGGTAGCTCGCCGTCACCGACACTATTCCGTGGCGTGCCATCGCCTCACCGGCATAGCGTGCCTCCGTGCCACTGCCGGCATACAGTCCGCCGCCGTTGAAGTAGATCAGCACGGGCAGCTTCTCGTCCATGTTCTTCGCCGGTGTCCAGATGTTCAGATACAGGCAGTCCTCACTCTTCTGCTTGCCGCGCAGGCCCATGTCGCCGAACGGGTTGCCCTGCATGGGGTCGTCGCCGAACTCCTTGGCGGGGCGCACGCCGCTCCAGTCCTGCACCGGCTGCGGAGCCTTCCACCGCAGGTCACCCACCGGCGGCTGTGCGAAAGGCACGCCGCGAAACACTTTCAGCCCCGACTCCACGGTACCCTCAAGGATGCCGTTTGCCGTCTTCACCTGCGGTCCCTGCTGTGCAAAGGCCATGGCAGCGACGGTCAGGGCAAACACTGATGTCAAAAATCTCTTCATCTTGTCCTTATCTTTTAGTTGTTAGTTCCTCAATCCTCCGGAAATCCATCCGTGAAGCAAAGATAGCGGTTTGCGCTCCATACTTATGTCCCAAAGTCGCAATAAGATTGCATCTGCCGGTTGACAATGGCTTTGTTCACTTCTCATCAAACCGCAACAGCCCTGCGAGTTGCACGAAATAGTCGTTCGACCAGATGTCAAGTTCTTTCGGGTTGCGGACAAACGGCATCACGTCGGCTCTCACCTGATTGATGTCGGCTGTGGCAAGCCGTTCCTTGAGCCGTTCGAGAAAGGCCTCCTTGCAGACATCCTCGCCGTTGAACTGCAGGACACGTTCCTGCAAGTGCGTGAAATCCAAGGGGACACCATGACGGATGTACCACTCGAAGTCATACCAGTCGCGCCCCTTCACACGGTTCTTCCACTGGCGGTAGACCAGGGCGTGCATCTTTCCCGCGAAAAGGCTGGACGGCGTGAAGCAACGCACCATGAACGACTCCGGCAGCAGCAGCAGCTTTTGCTCGGTTGAGAACCGCAGGGGCGGTTGCGTATCCACCTCTATCTTTATCTTGATGGACTTTTCCGTCTGGAAGGTCACATCATACACGTCGGTGTTGTCTTTCAAGAAAGCCGACTCCACCTTGTCGAAGTCCTTCTTGTCCTTCCTCATGATTTCCACCTCCCTGCCAACCATGGCAAACTCGTCTATGACGGGCTGGAAGTACTGGGTGAAGTCGAAGCCGGCAGACGGAGCCAGGAGCGAGAAGTCCATGTCTTCCGAGAAGCGTTGCAGTCCGTGGAATATGCGGAGGCACGTGCCGCCGTAGAAGGCAGCCACGTCGAAAAAGCCGCCGTGATACAGTCCGGCAAGGATCACCTGCTGGTTCACCTCGAAGACGGCATTGCGCTGTTGTCTGGTGGTCGTCAGGTCGTAGGCCGACAGCATCTGGTTGTATACCCCGTTGTTCATCTCTTCAGGTATCTGATGATGGTCTGGATGGAAGTGGCTTTCTTTCCCACTTCGGCATATTGTTCGAAGACGGAAACGTCCATGTTGCGCAGGTCGTCCATGTCCATGCGCAGGTCTTCAGCGAGAAAACGCTCCACATCCTTCAGGTAGCGCAGGTTCACCTTGGGCGAGTTGGCGATGAGGTCGCACAGAGCCTTCTCGGGTGTCGCCATCAGGAAGGTGTACGTCTGCCTGTTGATGACGGTCACGCCAACGGGAAAGGCTTCGCGGCTCATGCCGGTATAGTCGAAGCGGCCCAAGGGCGTGTCGAAGTTGCGGGAGTGCTTGACGGTCATCGACTGGACGTTGTAGACCGCCTCGGGAATGAGGCCGTAGTATCTCAGAGCCGTATGCATCGACACGTAGGAGGGCGCATACACATGATTGGCTATCAGCTCCGGCGAGAGCGGCACCCGCGTGACCGTCGGCGACACGACATAGAGTCCCCTCTTGATTCTCAGCAAGAGCCCATTACGTTCCAGACTGCGCACCTTGTGCTCTCCCGCCTTGATGTCGGGAAACAGGGAAGCAAGTGCAGCCATGCTTACAGGGATATTGCCCAATGTCGCCAATTCACCGTTCATGCCGCAAAAGTAGCAATATTCGGAACAGCAAACGGAGGTTTTGTTACTTTTCCATTCCAGATATATCTGATTTATACCGGTCCCTCATGGCGATGCGTCACAGGGCCGCCGCGCCTATCCGCCCATGGCCGCCTGCGGCATGGCTTGTCCTCCACAATTTGCTCCATAGTATCGAAGACAATCATACGTATCATTTGGTGAAATCATACGTATCATTCGAGCAATTCATACGTATCATTCGAGCAATTCATACGTATCATTCAGTCAATTCATACGTATCATTTGAGCAATTCATACGTATCATTTGAGCAATTCATACGTATCATTCGAGCAATTCATACGTATCATTAAAGATGAAAGCAAGCAGTATTGAAGGCAAGGACTTGCAAATCCAGAAATAATGTTGTATATTCGCAGGTGACATGAATTATTTGTTTAACCATCAAAATCTTAACAGCTATGATAAGCCTAATTAAGAAAAAGGGTATTAACCCGCAGACAATGGGGACGCTCTACTTCCCCCAGTGGACACGCTTCGCGACCATCAACAAGACGGCACTCGCCAAGATTATGGCACGCGGCTCGACGTACTCGACCGGCGAGGTTGAGGGCGTGATGACCGACTTCGCACAGCACATCTTCGACCAGCTGCTGGCAGGCAACGCCGTGCAGATCGAAGGGTTGGGCACCTTCAAGCTAAAGGTCAGCGGCAAGTCGGCAACGACAGCCAAGGCTGTCACCTCGGCAGGAATCACGGCGAACGTGGTTTTTGTCCCCGAGGACTCCCTAACCTCGCGCCTGAACGACGAGGCTGACTATCAGTTCATCACCCGCGTCACCGCCGACGGACAGCAGGATGTCGACGACGACACCACCGGCACGGACACCGGCACCGACACTGGAGGCTCGGGCAGCGACAGCGGCACCAGCGACAGTGGCGACGGCGGCTTCCAGGGCTGACGCACTGTGAGGGAGAAGGGGCAGACCGGCAACAGGAGCCGGCCGCCCCTCTTTTTTTTTAACAACATGACATGACCATTGACGACATCATCAAGACTGACTTGCACCCGTTAGACAATGCTCATGCCGAGCGTACCTGAAAGAGCCACGGGTCAGCCTCCTTGAGACTGACCCGTGGCTCTTAGTGCGGTGCGTACGAGACTCGAACTCGTGACCTCCTGCGTGACAGGCAGGCATTCTAACCAACTGAACTAACGCACCTCAGCTATGCAGCGAAAAGAGGGGCGGTGCGTACGAGACTCGAACTCGTGACCTCCTGCGTGACAGGCAGGCATTCTAACCAACTGAACTAACGCACCAGAACGCTACCATCATGGTTTGCGGATGCAAAGGTAGCTATAGTTTCCACATCTGCAAGCATCCGCGACTGTTTTTTTGCGACAAATGACACATCCGCCCATCAGAGGACGGCGGTTCAGCACATCCTGTCGCGGTAGTCCTCATAGGTGAAGCGGCGGAACACCACGGCACGCCCGTCTGCCGCCTGCATGCCAATCGACGGATGGCTGATGCCGTTGAACATGGTCGTCTTGACGGTGGTGTAGTGTATCATGTCCTCAAACACCAGCACGTCGCCGACGTGCAGCTCATGGTCGAAGCTCCAGCTCGCCATCCAGTCGCCGCTGAGGCATGAGTTGCCGCCCAGGCGATAGACGTATGGGCCGTCGCTGCCCTGCCGCGCCCCGCTCACGACAGGCTGGTAAGGCATCTCCAGACAGTCGGGCATGTGGCACGTGAAGCTGACGTTGAGTATGGCTGTACGTATGCCGTGGTTGCACACGATGTCCGTTATCCGCGACGTGAGCACACCGGTCTGCCAGAGGAAGGCCGAGCCAGGCTCGAGGATGATGCGCAGATGCGGATAGCGTGTGCGCACGTCCCTGAGCAGCGAGATGAGCAGCGGCACGTCATAGCCCTGCCGTGTCATCAGGTGTCCGCCGCCGAGGTTCAGCCACCGTGCCTGCCGCAGCCATTTGTCGAAGCGCGGCACCAGATGCTCCAGCGTGTGTTGCAGGGCCTGTGCCGATGACTCACAGTGGTTGTGGCAGTGCAGGCCCTCGATGCCTTCCGGCAGCCGGTCGGGCAGCTGGTCGGCGGTGAGCCCGAAGCGCGAGCCTGGGGCACAGGGATTGTACAGCTCTGTCTCAATCTCCGAATACTCGGGGTTGATGCGCAGTCCGCACGACACCCGTCCGCTCCGGTCTTCATGTTCCCTCACCATGGGGTAGAACCGTTCGAACTGCGTGAGCGAGTTGAACGTGATGTGGCTGCTGCAACGCACTATGTCGGGGAACTCTTCTTCGGTATATGCCGGAGAATACGTATGTGCCTTGCTGCCAAACTCCTCGAAGGCAAGGCGTGCCTCATACAGGGAGCTGGCGGTGCTGTGACCGATGTACTCACGGAATATGCCGAACGACTTCCACAAGGCAAACGCCTTGAACGCCAGTATTATCTCCACCCCTGCCTCGCGTGCCACGCGGCTGATAAGCTCAAGGTTGCGACGCAGCAACGTCTCGTCCATTATATAGCATGGGTTGGGAAAGCGGCTGTGGTCTATCATCTCTTTGTCTCCTTTTGTCTTATATGTGCAGGCTCTCAGGACAGCACCTTGAAGCGTGCGAAACGCAGCAGCAGCTTCTTGATGCCTGCATTCTTGAACTCTATCGTGGCACGTGCGTCGTCTCCCGCCCCCTCGACGCTGATCACCGTGCCTGTGCCGAAGCGTTCGTGCTCTATGGTCTGCCCTGCCGACAGCGATGCCGTGCCGGCACCTGTGCGCGGCGGACTGACGAGCGTGCTGCCGATGCGCTTCAGCGTCTGCGGACGGCTCGACATTGCCGGTGCACCTTGTGCCGCCGCCACAGTGCGTGTCGGGGTGCTGCCAACAGCATCTACGACCAAGTATGTGCGGTCGATGTCGTTCAGGAAGCGGCTTGGCGACGAGAACTCCATCCTGCCGTAGCGGAAGCGCATCTTGGCGAATGACAGGAAGCAATGCTGTTCGGCACGTGTCAGAGCCACGTAGAACAGGCGGCGTTCCTCTTCCAGCTCGCGCAGTGCGGCTGTACCGTTGCCGTCGGTGCGAAGGCTCGGGAAGAGTCCCTCCTCCATGCCGACCACAAACACGGTGTTGAACTCCAGCCCCTTTGCGGAGTGTATGGTCATGATGGTGACGCGCGGCGTGTCGTCGCCGTCGCGGTCGTTGTCCTGGTCTGTGAGCAAGGACACGTCAGACAAGTAGTCACTCAGCAAGACCGCCGCATCGCCCTGCTCGAGGCGGTCCTGCGTGAACCCCTCGAGTGCATTCATCAGTTCGTCCACGTTCTCCTTGCGGCTCAGCCCCTCGGGACTGTTGTCCTGCATGATTTCCTTCGCCATGCCCGACTGCCGTATGATGTCCGACCCAATCTCATAGGCAGAGCGTGCCGCCACCTGACTGTTGAACGTCTGTATCATGTCGCGGTATGCCGACAGCTTCGTCAGTGTGCCCCTGTTGACATCCAGCCTCGTGGCGACGGGGTTGCAGATGACGTTCCACAGGCTGGTGTGTGCCTGCGATGCCGCTGCCATGATCTTCGCCACGGTGGTGTCGCCGATGCCGCGTGCGGGACTGTTGATGGTGCGCTTCAGTGCCTCCTCGTCGTTCGGGTTGACCGCCATACGGAAATATGCGATGATGTCCTTTATCTCCTTGCGCTGATAGAACGACAGTCCGCCATAGACACGGTATGGGATGCCGCGCCTGCGCATCGTCTCCTCGAAGATGCGGCTCTGTGCGTTCGTGCGGTACAGCACCGCGAAGTCGGAATACGGCATACCGTTCCTCGCGTGCATCGACGCTATGCGTCCGGCTACAATCTCGCCCTCCTCGATGTCGCTGACCGCACGCATCACGGCTATGGCATCGCCCTGTTCGCGCCGCGAATAGACGTCCTTCCTAATCTGCATCTTGTTCTTGCCGATGAGACTGTTGGCTGCACCGACGATATTCTGCGTGGAGCGGTAGTTCTGCTCCAGCTTGAACACCCTTGTGCCTTGGAATGTGCGGGTGAAGTGGAGGATGTTGTCGATGTCCGCACCGCGAAACGAGTAGATGCTCTGTGCGTCGTCGCCGACCACGCAGACGTGCTTGTGCTGTCCTGCCAGCTGCGTCACGATGCTGTGCTGTGCATAGTTGGTGTCCTGATACTCGTCCACCAGTATGTAGCGGAACTGCTGCTGGTACTTCGCCAGGATGTCATCCTTGTGGGCATCGAAGAGCCGGTGGGTGTAGAGCAACAGGTCGTCGAAGTCCATGGCATCGGACTGACGGCACCGCTCGAAGTACTCGCGGTAGATGTCTGCCAGCAGCGGCATGCGGTTGCGCTCGTCGGCCATCCTTATGGCGGCACTCGAGGCATAGTCGTGCGGAAGCATCAAGCGGTTCTTGGCATTCGAGATCTGGTTCTGCACGGCGGCGGGCCGGTAGATCTTGTCGTCAAGACCCATGCCCTTGATGATGCTCTTCAGGAGACTGCGGCTGTCTGCCGCGTCATATATGGTGAACTGCGGCGAGAAGCCTATGCTGTGGCTCTCGGTGTGGAGGATGCGCAGGAACACGGAGTGGAACGTGCCCATCCACAGATAGCGTGCGCGTTGCCCGCCCACCTGACCGCTGATGCGCTCCTTCATCTCGCGTGCCGCCTTGTTTGTGAAAGTCAACGCCAGGATGTTCCACGGCTCATAGCCATGCTCCAGCAGCCATGCAATCTTGTAGGTCAGCACCCTCGTCTTGCCCGAGCCTGCTCCGGCGATGACCAGCGATGGGCCGTCACAGTAGAGCACAGCCTCGCGCTGGCTTTCATTGAGTTCGTTTATGTAGTCAGACATTGGATGTGTTGTTATGCCGTGCCGCCTTACTTCTGTCCGTCGTCGACGAATGCCCGCAGGCCCTCTGCCGCTTCTGCGGCGGTGATGCGGCGGCATCCGTTGTCGAGATCCACCAGCACATAGCGGTCGTTGCCCATGCCCAGCTCCTTCATGTAGGACAGCTGCCGCAGTCCGTGGCGCGTCTCGATGCGCTCCACAAGGTCGTGGTGCTCATCGGCGGTCATGGCATAAACGATGTCGACGCACGCCTGGTCGATGGCAAGGATGTCCGTCGACGACAGTATGCCCACGTTCGGTGTCACGACAGGCTCTGCCGCCAGACCCTCGCAGTCGCACGACACCGACATGTTGCGCATCACGTTGACGTAGGTGATGTTCCGTCCGAAGTGGTCCACGGTTGCCTTCGACGATTCCGTCATGCGCTCCATGAACTCCTCCTCGCTGATGCTCCACTGGTCGCCGCCAGGGCACGTGTGGATCATTGCCTTCCCCGTGCGCCCGTCGGCGCAGCCTATGCCTATGTTCTTGTTCGAGCCTCCGAAGCCGCCCTGCGTATGACCCTTGAAGTGCGTCAGCACGACGAGCGAGTCATAGTCCGCCAGGTGGCTGCCCACCGACATCTCCCTGAACCACTTGCCGCCATTGACAGGAAGCATCGCCGTGCCCTCCTCGTCGATGATGTCGACGGGGCAGAACGTCCATCCGTTCACCTCCAGTGTCTTGCGGTGCAGCTCCGTGGTGTAGCGGTCGCCCTCATAGTAGGTGTTTGTCTCGACTATGGTTGCCCCATTGAGGTCATTCTCCATCAGGGCTTTCACCCACGAGCGCGGAATGATGTTAGGCCCGTGCTGCTCGCCGGTGTGCAGCTTCACGCCCACCCTGCCGCGTATGTTTCCGCTCACCCGTGCGTAGGCTTCCATGAGTCCGTCGGCACTGAGCTTGCGCGTGAAGTAGACGATTGATTCATTGCCCGTGCGGTTTTCGTAGGGCACATATTTGTTACCGTCAGTGCCTGGCTTCGGTGTGTCTGTTGTCTGTGTCATAGGTTCTCCGTTGCTTGTGCGGCACAGCCCACGACGGGTGGCAGTGCCGGCATGATTGTCGACGGCAAAGATGAGGAAAAGATTTGCAAAATGGTGCCGGTCTCTGAGATTTTTGATGTTTTAGCCGTCAGTTTGCAACAGACTGCAACGAGCATCAATCAGAGATGCTACTATTTGCTGTCTCCCTCTCTCCCAGTACTCCTTTTTGTTTCGGTTAACCGATTCTGCCAAAAGGGTTAACCAACTTTGCCGAAGAGGCTAACAGATTTCTTCAGGTCGGTCATGCCAGGGCTTATGACAATTATACGAATAAATTGCCCGATTTATTCGTATAAATTGCCCGAATTATTCGAATAAAGGGTTCGAACGATTCGCATGAAAGGTTTAAGCGGTTCGCATGAAAGGTTTAAGCGGTTCGCATGAAAGGTTTAAACGATTCGCATAAAAGGTTTAAACGATTCGCATGAAAGGTTTAAACGATTCGCATAAAAGGTTTAAACGATGCGCATAAAAGGTTTAAACGATGCGCATGAATTGTTCGAATGATGCGCATGATTTGCTCCGATAATATTGCTGTCCGCTAAACGTTTCAGACCGAGAGTGCGAGGCGCACCGCCATAGGATGTGCAAAATCGGAGTGCGCGTCGCACCGTCACAGGACGTGAGTGTTGGGTGTGCGCCTCGCACCCTCGGGCGGAATATCTATGACCTTTCGAGTTTTAGCGGACAGCAATAGTTCGTAATATTTCCATGGAGTTGTTGGGTGCTCAAAACGCGGTCGGCATAAACTACGACAGCCGTTTCAATGGCAACTCAGGGCTGGGGTATCGCATAGGTATCGGATTTGGATATGGCCATACCTCCTCCCTGTTCGATGAAAAGGTCAAGGGTGTGGGTGTGCCAATAGAATTGGTGTGTATTCGGGAACAGACTGGCATGAAGAACAGTACACCTCAACAAGCAACCGTTTCGGATATCTCATGTTCGGTGATATAGGCTAC
>CAVERK010000023.1:0-19175 GCA_963618035.1 bacterium | reverse complement strand
GAATCGGGTAAGGGGCAATATGTCATCACTTCTGCTTTAAATGAAAGAGCCGTGGCTGCCCCAATACCATAAGGCGTTACTTTGACATCAGGGGAAGCAGGTGCGGGAGACGGCGAGGCAGCGTGTTGCCAACAGTCACGGTGAGTGTTAAAGCCCTTTAATTTTAAGTGAGTTTATTAAACCGTATGTGCTTCCGTGCCATCAAACGACACGAAACACAGAAATACCGAACACACTAAAAACGAAGAGGCAAATGAGAAAGTATCTGCAATGTATCGCGGTGGCCATGATGATGGCTGTTGCTGCAAACGCACAGACGAAGGACATCACACTGCACGGCAGGGTAGTGGAGAAGGAAACCAAGGAGGCAATATTGCAGGCCACGGTACAGCTGCTGTCACTGCCTGACAGCACGTATGCCTCGGGCGTGGCGACGCTCAGCGACGGAACATTCAATCTGCCGAAGGTAGCTGCCGGCAAATATGTCCTCAAGGTCTCATACATAGGATACAGAAACTACTATCGGGACATCACCCTGACTGCAGCAGAGAAGAGCGTCAATGCCGGTACGGTGTCTCTTGAGCCGGATGCCATTGCCCTGAAAGAGGCAATCATCACAGCCGAGGCTCCGCAGGTGCAGGTTGTTGAAGACACGCTTGTCTTCAACTCGTCGGCCTATCGCATCCCCGAAGGGGCAATGCTTGAAGAGTTGGTGAAGAAACTGCCTGGAGCGGAGCTTGACGATGACGGCAACATAAAGATAAACGGCAAGGAGGTGAAGAAGATTATGGTGAACGGTGAGGAGTTCTTCGGTGGTGACATAAAGACCGGACTGAAGAACCTGCCCGTTACAATGGTCGAGAACCTGAAGACATACGACAAGAAGTCTGACCTTGCACGGGTGACGGGCATAGAGGATGGCGAGGAAGAGACCGTGCTTGACCTCACCGTGAAGAAGAATATGAACCAAGGCTGGTTTGGCAATGCCGACCTGGCTGCGGGAACCGAAGACCGCTACTCGGGACGTGTCATGCTGAACCGCTTCAAGGGGAAGTCGCAGGTGTCGCTCATAGGCTCGGCAAACAATACCAATGACCAGGGTTTCTCCGGTGGAGGCTTCGGCGGCCCGATGTTCCGCCGCAACAACGGACTTACGGCAACAAAGACCATAGGTCTGAGCTTCGCCACCAAGACCGACAAGCTGGAGATTGGCGGTAGCGCACGCTACAACTATCGCGGCAATGATGTCATAAGCAGCGGCAATGTGGAGAACTTCCTGACAAGCGGCAACTCATACAGCAACTCGAACTCGATGGCCAAGAACAAGAACCACAGCTTCAATGCCGACATGCGTCTGGAGTGGAAGCCCGACACGCTGACGAACATAATATTCCGTCCCAATGTCTCGTACACGAGGACAAACAATCTCTCGACATCGGCATCGGGCACGTTCAGCGCAGACCCGTATGAGGTGGTGGATAACCCCAACGGCTATCTTGACATGGATATGGATGATGATGCCGATCCACTGTTGTCGATAAGGAAGAACTTGGCATCCACAGGCTCGCAGACAAAGTCGAACTCCCTGTCCGCCAACGGTACCTTGCAGCTCAACCGCCGTCTGAATCAGATGGGACGGAACATAACGTTCAGAGGTCAGTTCAGGTATGGCGACAACGACAATGACCAGTTCACCGAGTCGCTGACGCGCTATTACCTGTTGCAGAGCGCGTTTGGCGGGGACTCGACACTCATAAGAAATCAGTACATCACCACGCCGACGAAGTCGCACAGCCTCTCCGGACAGCTGACATACAGCGAGCCGATAGCCAAAGCCACATATCTGCAGTTCAGCTACCAGTTGACCTATGGGTACAACGAGAGCGACAAGCGCACCTATGACCTGCAGGGCTTCCCATGGCAGCTGCGCGATCCGTTGCCGCAGGGCTATGAGACGGCAGTCGTGGACAGCCTTGGCAAGTATGCGGAATACAAGTACTACAACCACGACGCCACGGTGTCACTGCGCATCGTACGCGAGAAATACCAGCTGAGTGCCGGACTGTCCTTGCAGCCGCAACACACCATCCTGTCGTATAAGAAAGGTGACTACATGATTGACACCACACGCAATGTGCTGAACTTCGCGCCGAACGTAGACCTGCGGCTGAAGTTCTCGAAGATAAGCCAACTGCGCTTCACATATCGCGGACGCAGTTCGATGCCGAGCATGGAGAATATGCTGCCAATCGTGGATAACTCAAACCCGATGAATATCCGTGTCGGTAATCCTGGCCTGAAGCCGGCGTTCACGCACTCCATGAATATGTTCTTCAATACCTACAACGCCGACCGCCAGCAGAGCATCATGGCCAGCGCGTTCTTCAATGCCACGCAGAACAGCATCAGCAACAGCCGTGTCTATAACGAGCTGACAGGCGGATGGACCACAACGCCCAAGAACATCAACGGCAACTGGAACTTCAACGGTATGTTCGGCTTCAACACGGCGTTCAAGGACAAGCGTTTCACCGTCAACACGATGTCGCAATTCGGCTATCAGAACAATGTGGCTTACCTCACCGACACGCAGACGAGAGTGGAACAGAAGAACACCACGACAAGCATGACGCTTGGCGAGCGTGTCAACGGTGCGTTCCGCAACAACTGGATTGAGCTTGGACTCAACGGCTCCATAAACTACAGCATCGAGAAGGACAAACTGACGAAGTCGAACAACCAGGAGCCGTACACCTTCTCCTATGGTGCCAACACGACGATAACACTGCCGTGGAGCATGAGCATCTCGACGAACGTCACCAACCAGGCACGCCGAGGCTATACAGACAACAGCATGAACCGCGACGAACTGATATGGAACGCGCAGATTTCGCAGCCGTTCTTCAAGGGAGCAGCCACACTGAGCTTCGAGATGTATGACATACTGAAGAAGCAGAGCAACATAACGCGCTCGCTGACAGCCGACGGGCGTTCGGCATACCGCTATAATGGTGTCAACAGCTACTGCATGCTGCACTTCATCTACAGACTTAACATCTTCGGCGGAAGCGGAGCACGGCGCGATGGCGGCAGACCAGGGATGGGACGTCCTGATAATGGCGGTGGCATGCCTCCTGCCGGTGGTCCTGGAGGACGTCCTATGGGCGGTGGCGGTATGGGCCGCATGAGATGACAAGGCTTCTTCTTCCTTGTCTTTAAGACTGGAAATCCCTACTTTTGTAATCGGGTTACAAAAGTAGGGATTTGTCGTATGTACAGTTTAGGCTTCACTCTCAGCGACTTGGCATCTTACTCCGTCAACGTGGTGTATCTGCTTTTGGTGGTGAGTACGATCATCGTCATCGTGCTCGACAACCGTAACCCTGTGAAGACCATTGCCTGGGTCTTGGTCCTGATGTTCCTGCCGCTGGTGGGACTGGTGGTCTACTTCTTCTTCGGACGCACGCAACGCAAGGAGAAACTGATAGGGCGGCGTACGTACAACAAGCTGCAGAAGCTGCCTGTGGCGGAATATCTGTCGCAGGAGAAGATTGAACTGCCCGAGGAATATAGCCGTCTGGTTAGCCTGCTGGTCAATACGGACAGGGCATATCCGTTTTCGGGCAATGACGTGACGGTATATACCGACGGCTATTCATGGCTACAGGCTCTGCTTCGGGAGATGGCCAAAGCACGCGAGCATATCCATGTGGAGTCGTTCATCTTCAACGATGATGCCGTGGGACGCATAGTCAGCGATATGCTGATACAGAAAGTCGGTGAGGGCGTTGAGGTGCGCGTCATCTATGATGATGTCGGTTGCTGGAACGTCCGCAATTCGTTCTTCGACCACATGAAGGCCAACGGCGTTGAGGTCGAGAGTTTCCTGAAGGTACGCTTCCCCCTGTTCACCGATAAGGTGAACTACCGCAACCACCGCAAGTCTGTCGTCATCGACGGTCGCGTGGGCTTTATCGGCGGCATGAACATAGCCAACCGTTATGTCAAGGGCGTGGAGTGGGGTGTATGGCGTGACACGCAGATAAGGATTGTCGGCAAGGCTGTGCACGGCTTGCAGACCGACTTCCTGCTTGACTGGTATTTCGTGCAGCAGTCATTGCTGGCATCGCCCAGGTTCTTCCCGAAACTTGGTGAGTACGGCACGTGCATCACGCAGATTGTCACCAGCACTCCCGTGTATCCAGGGCAGGAAATCATGCAGGGGCTTATAAAGATCATAAGCACCGCGAGGAAGTATGTCTACATGCAGACTCCCTACTTCATGCCTACCGACACCTTCCTTTCGGCAATGAAGATAGCCGCCATGTCGGGGGTCGACGTGAGGCTGATGATACCGGAGAGGTCGGATTCGCGGGTAACGTCATTGGCTTCGGAGTCGTTCCTTTCCGACGTGCTGGCCTGTGGCGTGAAGGTGTATCTGTATCGCAAGGGGTTCCTGCACTCGAAGCTGATGGTCTGCGACGATGAGTTGTGCTCCATAGGTTCTTCGAACATTGACTTCAGGAGCTTTGAACACGACTTTGAGATCAATGCGTTCAACTACGACCGTGACTTGGCGGTCAGGGTCAGGAACATCTTCCTGGCAGACCAGCGCGAGTCTGTGCAGCTGAACATGAAGTCGTGGGGCAAGCGGCCTTGGTATCGCAAGTCCGCAGAGAGCGTGGTCAGGCTTATAGCTCCTCTCCTTTAGCCTGCATTGCCGCCTTGTTGCGGAAGATAGAGAAGTTCACACTGCCGTAGCTGCGGTGCTGGTCAAAGTCGGGCAGTGTGCTGAAGTCGTTGTGCTTGCCGTGCTCCATCACGAAGATGCCGTCTGGAGCGAGAATCCCCGAGCCCAAGACCAACGACGGAATATCGTCAATGTTTGTCAATGTGTATGGCGGGTCTGCAAAGACAAGACCGAACGGACGGCCCTTGTAGCGTTCCACGAAGCGGAATACGTCACCAAGCACTGCCGTGTGGTTAGTGACTTTCAGGCTTTCGGTGACCTTCTTTATGAAAGCGAAGTGGTCGCGGTCTTTCTCCACGCTCGTGACGTGTCCACAGCCACGCGACAGCATCTCTATGCTTATGCTGCCGGTGCCGGCAAACAGGTCGAGAGCGTTCTCGGTGTCTTCAAAGTCAATGAGGTTTGCCAGCACGTTGAAGATGTTCTCCTTGGCGAAGTCGGTCGTCGGACGTGCCTTGAAGGTGCGCGGAATGTCGAACCTCCTGCCCTTGTATTTGCCACTCACGACCCTCACGACAGTGTGGCCTCCATGCCACGTTCTTCCGCATCGGGGATGTCGACGTTCCTTATGTACTTGCACGCCTGCTCCTTCAGTGCCTTGCAGGCATCGGCATTGCCGGTCAGCGTCAGCCCGTCCTCTGTCTGGCTGAATGACAGATGCTTCCACGACAGCAATATGTAGTACAATGAGTCGGACAGGCTCTTGTCTGCGTAGGCATTTGCCAGCAACAGCCTGTTGCCTTCTGTCGCTACTATGGTTATGGCGTGTTCGCCAATGTGGCAGCACATCTGTTTGCCCTGCTTTGTCTTGCCGCCAGACATCGCATCCTTTATGAGTGTGGAGACGTGGGCGTTGAAGCTGACATCATGATATTTGTCCTCAAGCAGATTGTATAGCGCACTGTCGATGCCGAACAGCACCACGATATTGCTGTCGGGCAGTATGTTGTACCTCACGGTCTCGTTGTCCTGCCGCGTCAGGTTGTGGTAGTAGACGGCATCAGCCTGATCATCCTCGAAGTAGTCGAGTGGCATCAGCGTGAACCGTGGGCTGTCTATCGTCACGTCGACGTGCCTGAAGCTGTTCTCAAGGCACGGCATGTCTTTCAGTGCCTGCTTGAAGTTTGCCGTCATGGACAGCAGGTCGTTCGGCTTATATATATAATAAGGTGTGCCGTCGACAGAAAAATAAAATCCATCCGTTGAAAAACGGATGGATAGTATATAAAGGTTTGATTTGCTGAAATCGACGTTCTCAAACATCACGGAGTGTGTTCTTGGATATCCGTTACGCCAACCGGTCGTCAGCTTACTCCCAGTTGCCGGCGTTGTTGTTGGCAGTCTCAAGGCTACCGAACATCATACCGCAATACTTGCCGAGCTGTGTCTGCTGATCCTTCAGGTTGATAATCTCCTGCTTGTTGAGGTCGCCAAGATATACCTCATACGGGGTCTTCACTTCCAACAGGCAGAACGGTGCGCCCGACTTGGCTGTGTCGTTGCGGATTGCCATCTCAAACTGCTTGCCGTTTCCGAAGGGTACATATCTCAGAGAGTCTGCGTTGAAGCCTGCACCAAACAGTGTGTCGACAACGGCAATCCATGTCGTGTCACGCTTGAAGTTCTGAAGACCGTTCTTCTCCACTTCCGAGTAGTTGCCAGTCTTCTTTGCCTTGTTGATGATGGCCATTGCCTTGGCCTCTGTCATGCCGCTTTCGAGCTGTGCATCGGTCAGCACGCCCTCCTTATAGATAGATGCCAACTTGCCGGTCTTGACGAAGTTGATCAGTGTGTCGAAGTTGTCAGTGTACTGGCGGTTGTGCGTGTTGCTGTATTCAGCCTGTGCCTTGCGGATGTTAATCAGGCGGGTCTGCACTGCCTTGTCACGAATTGCTTTTTCTGCATCAAAGTTGATAGGTCCCATTATGCTGGCGTAGCAGATATACACCAATACGACAACACATGCGGCCAAGACGATGTTAAGTACTGTTTTCATGTTAGATATGTTTTTTAGTTATTTTCATTCGCGCCACAAAACTAAAAGAAATTAATCTAATTTTGTTCTTAAAGAATGACTTTTTTCTTCATTCAACGATGATTAATGACTATTTAGCGCAGCAAATTAAAGGAAATTTTCCCTACCGACCAACACCGGAACAGGAAAAAGTTATTAAAAGTTTGTCATATTTCCTTGTACGTCCGGAGAATGACTTGGTCTACGTACTGAAGGGCTATGCGGGAACGGGCAAGACCTCGCTGATGGCGGCTTTGGTGCGTGCTCTCGATGCCATGAAGATGAAGACCGTACTGCTGGCTCCGACGGGCAGGGCGGCAAAGGTGTTCAGCTCGTACTCCCACCATCCTGCGTTCACCATACACAAGAAGATCTACCGGCAGAAGTCAATGGCGCAGGACAGCATCTTCCAGCTGGCGGACAACATGGCAAAGGACACTCTGTTTATAGTCGATGAGGCTTCGATGATAAGCAACGCTGCTGCCTATGACAGTCCGTTCGGCTCGGGACGGCTGCTCGACGACCTCGTGAAGTTTGTCTATTCGGGAGAACGTTGCCGCCTCATGCTGCTTGGCGACACGGCACAGCTCCCGCCTGTCGGTGAGGAGTGCGGGGCTGCATTGTCGCGCCATGCACTCGAGAGTTACGACTTGGAGGTGACGGAAGACACGTTGAAGACCGTCGTCCGTCAGACGGAAACGTCGGGCATACTGTGGAACGCGACACGCCTGCGCGAGATGATAGACCGTGACGAGTGCTTCTCGCTGCCACGGATGCGGCTGTCCGGCTTCAGCGACATCAAGATTGTGCGGGGAGCAGAACTGATAGACAGGCTACAGGAGTGCTACGACCGCGACGGACCGGACCAGACCACGGTGGTATGCCGTTCAAACAAGCGTGCCAACATCTACAACAACGGCATCCGCAACCAGATACTGTGGCGGGAGGAGGAACTTGAAAGCGGAGACATGCTGATGATAGCCAAGAACAACTACTTCTGGTTGCAGAGCCAGTCGAAGACGGACTTCATTGCCAACGGCGAGACAGCCATTGTCCGCCGCGTCAACCGCGACGAGCAGCTCTACGGCTTCCGCTTTGCCAACGTCACCCTTTCGTTTCCCGACCATCAGGACGATGAGGTCGATGCCGTGCTGCTGCTCGACACGCTCCACAGTGAGTCATCGTCGCTGACGCGCGACGAGAGCAACCGCCTGTTCAATGGCGTGCTGGCCGACTATGCACACTTGACGCGGAAGGCGGAGAGGATGAAGCAGCTCAAGTCGGACAGACACTATAATGCCCTTCAGGTGAAGTACGCCTATGCCGTGACCTGCCATAAGTCGCAGGGCGGACAGTGGAAGAACGTGTTCATAGACCAGGGCTACATGCCGGAGGAATACCTCACGCCCGACTTCTTCCACTGGCTGTACACCGCACTGACGCGCGCCACCGGCACCGTCTATCTTGTCAACTACCCCGAGGACAGGACGGAGTAGTAGCGGCACAATTCCTTCGTGGCTGTTGCACATGTCGTGCTTTTTCACGAACATTGCATATTGATTAAGCGCATAGAAACACAACTTAAAACAAATCATACCATGAGACTTATCATCGAACCGGACTACATCTCTGTGTCCAAGTGGGCGGCACGCCATGTCGCCGAAGCCATAAACGCAGCAAAGCCGACGGCGGAGAAACCCTTTGTGCTCGGATGCCCAACGGGCTCATCGCCGATGGGCATGTACAATGAACTCATCGAAATGAACAAGCGTGGCTTGGTGAGCTTCGAGAACGTGGTGACGTTCAACATGGACGAGTATGTCGGCCTGCCCGAAGATCATCCTGAGAGCTACCACAGCTTTATGTGGAACAACCTCTTCAGTCATGTGGATATACGGCGCGAGAACGTGAACATTCTGAACGGCAACGCTCCTGATGTGGAGGCCGAGTGCCGCCGCTTCGAGGAGAGGATTGCACGGTATGGCGGCATCGACCTGTTCATGGGCGGCGTGGGTCCCGACGGACATATTGCCTTCAATGAGCCTGGCTCGTCGCTCACCAGCCGCACGCGGCAGAAGAGCCTGACCACCGACACCATCATCGCCAACTCACGCTTCTTCGGCGGCGACATATCGCTCGTGCCCAAGACAGCGTTGACAGTAGGCGTAGGCACCGTGATGGACGCGCGTCAGGTCATGGTCATCGTCAACGGCCATAACAAGGCCCGCGCCCTGCAGGCAGCCGTGGAGGGACCTGTGACCCAAATGTGGACGGTCAGTGCGTTGCAGATGCACCCCAATGCCATCATTGTGGCAGACGATGCAGCCACCGATGAGCTGAAGGTCGGCACGTACCGCTACTTCAAGGACATCGAGGCTGGCAACATCCTCTGACCGGCTCCTATATATATAATAAGGTGTAATCCGCTTGTTTCGTGACCCAACACGAAAAAATGCGGTCTTGGATAAAAGTTTCACTTGAAACCTTTGCCCAAGACCGCATTAATCCTACCTTTGCGCCGGAATAATCAAGCAAAAAGGAAATTTGGAACAGAAACGAAACAATCAGATACGCACTATGAGAAAGAACAGAACCCTGTGCCTGGCAGTAGCGATGCTCACCGGCGCAACCTCCGCCTTTGCAGGAGGCATCCTGACCAATACCAACCAGAACATTGCCTTCAACCGCATGATGAGCCGCGAGGCAAGCATCGGCATCGACGGGGTGTACAGCAATCCTGCCGGAGTCGTCTTCATGAGCCTCGGTTCGCATCTGTCCATAAACTGGCAGATGGCACTACAGACACGCACAGTCCGCAACACATATCCCCTTTTCACCAACAACACGTCAGACCCGACGGACAGCCGCCGCTATGAGGGCAACGCCTATGCTCCGGTACTCCCGTCGTTCCAGTATGCCTACAACACCGACCGCTGGTCGTTCCAGCTTGGCTTCGCCGTCACCGGCGGTGGCGGCAAGTGTGAGTTCGACAACGGACTGGGTTCGTTCGAGCACATCGTCGCCAATACCGCCATCGGCGTGCAGCAGCTGGCTGCCGGCATTGACGGAGTAAGCCGGCAGTTGGCTCCGCTCGGCATTGCCGACCCAGGGCTGTCGGGCTACTTTGGCAATGCGGCATACTCGTTCGACAGCTACATGCGCGGACGCCAATACTACTTCGGCCTTCAGGCAGGTGCCGCCTACAAGGTCAACGACAACCTCGCCGTCTATGCCGGCGTGCGCGGAGTCTATGCCACGTGCAATTACTACGGCTACGTGAAGAACATCACCGTGGCAGGCGTGCCGCTGTACAGGATGCTCGATACCACGCGCAGCAACTCGGCAGACATCGAGCTTAACTGCGACCAAAGCGGCATAGGCTTCACACCCATCATCGCCGTGGACTACAAGACGGGTCGCTGGAACTTCAGCGCACGCTATGAGTTCAAGACACGGATGAGGCTGAAGAGCAGCTCGGCGAACCTCGTGCCCAGCATCGGCAATCTGCCGAACACGCTGGCACTGGACTACAACGTTGCACTCCTCAATCCAGGGCTGGCACAGATGTACGACGGCTCGCCCTACCAGCAGACCGTGGTGTCTGCACAGCAGGCATTGGCGAGTACGCTGACGGAGTTCGGAGCCCAGTTCGACGAGTCTCTTGAGGCTGCAACCGGCGAGTATGCCGACGGTGCGAAGGTGGCAAGCGACATCCCCGCCATGCTGACGCTCGGTGCAGGCTACAGCCCCATAGACCGCCTGCGCATAAATGCCGGCTTCCACTATTTCTGGGACAGGCAGGCGACGGCCTACAACCATCGCAACAGGAAACTCAAGCGCGGCACCGTGGAATGGAATGCCGGAGTGGAGTATGACGCGACGAAGAGGCTCACCGTCAGTGCAGGATGGCAGAACACCGACTATGGGCTGTCCGATGAATATATGGACGACAAGTCCTTCGTCGTAGGCTCAAACTCCATCGGCTTCGGAGCGTGCGTCCACCTCAGCAAGAAGGTAGACCTCAACGCCGCCTATTTCGTGACGCTCTACAAGCACTACCGCACCTCGGAGACCGATGCGCAGACATCGCTGGCATACACGGCCGACTACACCCGCACCAACAACGTCTTCGGCATTGGTCTTGACATCAGCTTCTGACATCCGCTGACAGCAGTTTTTATAGACGTACAGCCACAGGTTCCCTGACTGTACGTTCAGAGGTCCTCTGGCTGTACGTTCAGAGGTTCTCTGACTGTACGTCCACAGGTCCTCTGACTGTACATCCACAGGTTCTCTGGTTGACCATTCATAGGTTCTCTGGTTGACCATTCATAGGTTCTGTGGTTGACCATTCACAGAGCTATGGTTGACCATTCACAGAGTTGTGGTTGAACGTCCACAACTGTGCCGCCTTTCGCCTGCGGTTTTTCCGATGAAAATCCCTTATCTTTGCACCGCCAGCCACGAATGGGCTGGGTGACGTGTATTCCAGAACACCACGTAAAAAACAGGAATTATGAAAGAGAAGACCGTAGTAGCCACAGTGTCGGTGCCGTTCATGGTCATGAGCATACTGTTCTGTGTGTGCCTCATCACGGCAAACCTGCTCGAGACGAAAGCCTTGAGTTTCTTCGGCGGACTGTCCGTGACCGCCGGACTGATAGTGTTCCCCATCTCGTATATCATCAACGACTGCATCTGTGAGGTGTGGGGGTTCCGCAAGACGCGCCTCGTGATATGGTGCGGCTTCGCCTGCAACTTCTTCGTAGTGGCCATGGGCATGCTTGCCGTGGAACTGCCTGCCGCTCCCTTTTGGGAGGGGGAGGAGCATTTCGACTTCGTGTTCGGCATGGCTCCACGGATTGCCATCGCCAGCCTGCTGGCGTTCGTCACCGGCTCCTTCATGAACGCCTACGTCATGAGCCGCATGAAGGTGGCAGACAGGGGCAGGCGGTTCGCACTCAGAGCCATCCTGTCGACCGTTGTCGGCGAGACTGCCGACTCGATAGTGTTCTTCCCCGCAGCCTTCGGCGGGGTGATAGCATGGCCGCAGCTGTTGCAGATAATGCTGTTGCAGGTGGTTCTCAAGACGCTGTATGAGGTCATCGCACTGCCTGTCACCGTGCGTGTGGTCAGGGCGGTGAAGCGCATCGACGGCAGCGATGTCTACGACGACGGCCCCGTCTCCTACAATCCCGTGAAGCTCAGTGACCTGTAACGCCCGTGTCACCTATGGTGCATGGCCTTGGTGGGTATCGCGTACGCCTTGCGGCTTATGACGGCATAGGCCGTGAGCACGGCGATGCCGGTGATGGTCCACGACAGCGGATAGACGCACATCAGTACGGTGAAGTCGCCGTCGTACCACCTCACCACGGTGTGTATCCACACGATGCGCAGCAGACACGTACCGAAGATGGTGAAGACGGTGGGCGTGAGCGAATAGCCCAGTCCGCGCAGTGCGCCGCCGCTGATGTCATAGCTGCTGGCGATGAACTGCCACATCAGCACCACGTGCATGCGTATCCGTGCATAGTGCAGCACGTCAGGGTCGGTGGTGAACAGGCTCGCGAAGATGTCGCTTTGCCATGCCAGGAACACGTTCAGCACGCCGCAGGACACCACGCTGAACAGCATGTTGAGCCGGAAGATGCGCTTGCAGCGGTCGATGTTGCCGGCTCCGTAGTTCTGGCTCGTGAAGGCAATGGTGGTCTGGACAAAGGCACTGATGGCATAGTCGCAGTAGTACTCGAAGTTGAGCGCGGCAGCCGAGCCTGCCACGGCGTTGGAGCCGAGGGCGTTGATGGCCGACTGGATGAACACATTCGACAGCGAGAAGATCATGCCCTGAAGTCCCGTGGGTACGCCGATGCGCAGTATCTTGCCGAGTTCCTGACGGTCCACCTTCATGTGGTGCAGGTCTATGCGGATGGGGTCTGCCTCATTCACCAACAGGCGGACCACGATGACGGCGTTGACGACATTTGCAATGACGGTGGCCACGGCAACGCCCGCAACACCCATGTCGAACACCGTCACGAGCACAACGTCGAGGATGGCGTTGACCACGCCCGCCACTATGAGCGAGTAGAACGGACGGCGCGTGTCCCCGACGCTCTTCAGCACGGCAGCTCCGAAATTATATGCCATGATGAACGGCACGCCGGTGAAGTAGATGCGCAGGTAGAGCGATGCCTGCTTGATCACGTTCTCGGGCGTGTCGAGCAGGCGCAGTATGGGTTCTGCCGCCACCAGCCCGAGCACCAACAGGAATATGCCGCTGGCGCAGGCAATCACGGCGGCGGTGCCGACGGCCTTGCGCACCGCACCGCTGTCTCCCTGTCCGATGTGCTGTGCCACGACGACGTTGACACCCACGGCTATGCCCACAAACAGGTTTATCATCAGGCTGATGACCGATCCGTTGCTGCCGACGGCTGCCAGAGCCTCGCTCGTGGAGAAGTGCCCGATGACCGCTATGTCTACGGCGTTGAAGGACTGCTGCAGCAGTCCGCTGGCGAAGAGCGGCAGGGCGAAGGCCAGTATGTTCTTCGCCAGGCTGCCATGCAGCATGTCGATGCGCGAAGTGTTGTCCTGTCTCATTGGTCTGCGGCGTGCAGCCTCGTCATCACATTGCGGCGCAGATGCTCTTTGTAGAAGATAAGTTCGTACAGGTGCAGGTTGCCGTGCGGAAAGAACCACTCCAGCTCAGGGCGGAAGTACTGCTCCATGTTGCGCCCGCCGGCGTGGAGGTAATGGTATGTCGTGTCTACGCATATCCAGAGGCTGTCGTTGACAGGCGTGGTGTCCGTACCCGTCTGCCAGCCTACGGGATTGATGCAGATGCGGCTGCCGCCCTGGGCTGCTCCGAGGCGTGCATCGGCACTCTCGGCGGTGTTGTAGCAGATGGTCACTTGCCTGTCGGCCGCTCCCGTGGCAGGACGGATGTTGGGGCTCTTGAGGTCTTCGTCCGTGACGTTATAGCCGCAGACGTATGCTGCCACGAACCTCTGCATCTGTTCCGGCGACAGGCGTTTCACTAATTCTATGGTGATCTTCGCTCCTTGGCTGAAGCCGGCGATGAAGAAGCGGCGTCCGTTGTTCAGGTGTCTCATGTAGTAGTCGAACGCATCCTGCACGTCGCCCATGGCTATGGACAGACGGCGTGCCACGATGCTGTCGGGTGCACCCCAGCTCTCCATGCTTATCTGCCGGTAGTATGGCGAGTAGAAGTTGCAGGAGTCGCCGAAGATGCTGTCGGCAAGCTCGAGCGACGGCTTCATGCGCGAGCGCAGTGCGTCGTTGTGGATCTCCGCCAGGTGCATCGTGCGGCCAAGGCTGTCGGGGTAGTCGAGTATGCACGTCGGCAGTATGTAGAACACGTCGGCATCCGTGCCGGTGGCATCTCCACGGTTGGTGACGTACCATGTGTCGGCACGGCTGTAGTCGGGCGCGGCGGGCACGATGTCTGCCGTGGCGGTGCCGTCGTCAGGTGTCGTGCGTGTGCCCTCCGCCGTAAAAAACACAATGGCTGCAACAGCAGCCACGGACAGGAGTGTGAGCCAAACTTTCTTTTTCATGGGCGCAAAGTTAGACATTTCCGACCGATATGAGTATGTTTGCGCGCGCAAACACTTTTTGCGCAACAGATTAATAGGAGAGGAAACGATGTTGAAGGAAGGAATAAAGGGAACGTCGGAAGTCCGTGTGACACGGGACAATACGGCTGCCGCGATTGGCAGTGGCGAACTGGATGTATTTGCCACGCCGGCAATGATTGCCTTGATAGAGAAGACAGCGTGGCAGAGCGTGGCTCCGCATCTTGAGGAAGGGGAGGGCACGGTCGGCATCCGGCTGGACATCGACCATCTTGCCCCCACGCCCGTAGGTGCGGCGGTACGCTGCGAGACCGAACTGACGGAGGTGGACGGCCGCCGGCTGGTGTTCACGGCAGAGGTGTATGACGAGTGCGGCCTCGTGGGGAAAGGCACGCACCAGCGTTTCATCGTGAAGAATGGGAAATTCCAGCAGAAGGCAGACGCGCGGCGCAGCGGCGTTTAGGCATCCGTGCCGTCGCGGCTGAGGATGTCGCACAGCACCAGTGCTGCCAGACGGAAGCCGAAGATAGCCGTGATGTGAGCCACCGTGCCGTTGATCTGGGCTTTCGATGTGCACCACTCGTGGTTCAGCAGCTCGGGGTCGCCAGGACCGGCCTTTGCCTTGGGACACATGCAGTGCTCCGTGCCGCAGGAGTGGTTCACGCCCTTGTTGCGCAGCAGCTCGTCGCTGAACACGCACTTGAACTTGCGGCGCGGGAAGATGCCGCTCTTCTTGAACTTGCGCCGCAGTGCGGCTGCCAGCGGGTCGCCTTTCACCTTCCAGAACTCGGCGACCTGGATGTGCGACGGGTCGAGCTTCAGGGCGGCACCCATGGACGAGAACAGCCGCGCCTCCGACCGGCACGCATTGAGAATCAGCAGTGCCTTGTCCTTGAGGCTGTCGATGGCATCTATCACATAGTCATATTCGTTGAAGTCGAACAGCGGGGCTGTGTCCTCGCTGTAGATTTTCTGTAGTGCCGTGATGTCGGCGTGCGGATTGATGTCGAGCAGGCGTTGCCGGAGTACGTCGACCTTCACCTGCCCTACGGTCTGCGTCGTTGCCATCAGCTGGCGGTTGATGTTCGTGATGCAGACGCGGTCGGAGTCGACGATGGTGAGATGCCTCACGCCCGAACGGACGAGGCTCTCGGCACACCAGCTGCCGACACCGCCCACGCCGAGTATGATGACACGTTTCGTGGAGATGCTCTCCATGGCATCGGTGCCAAGGAGCAGCTCCTCACGGTTGAAGAGACCTTTTTCTAAAGCCATAGCATTGTGATGTGTCGGTGGGGCAGGCTATTTGCGTCTGCCCTCACGGTCGCCGCCGTGACGCATGCCCCTCACCAGCTCGCGGCGGAAGCTCATCTCGGCCTGCTTCACCTTGTATATCTTCTTTGACGACAGCACATTGCGGAACTTCGCAAGGTAGCTCTTCTCGAGCCTGTCGGTAGACAGTGAGTATTCCACGAAGCCGTCGAGTATCTCGGCGTATGTGGCTTCGGATGTGCTCGGGTCTTCGCCACGGCGGAACAGGTCCCATGCCTGCTCGTTGATGCTGCGCTTCTGTTCCTGGAGTTCAAAGTACAGGGGGAAGAACTTGTCTGCCTCGGCATCCGTAAGCTCTGCCTCACGTTTCAGGTATTCCTGCTGGCGCATCATGAACTCGTCGTGCCCCTTGCGTCCCTGTGCGTTAAGTGCCAATGGCAGGACTGTGAGCACCATTGTAAGTATCAATAAGGTTTTTCTCATGGTTCTTCTATGTGTGTGTTTGCTGTTGTGTCGTTTGTCGTTCTATTCGTCTGCATCGGCGAGATACAGATACAGTGAGTAGTCGTCCATCAGCGTGTCGTCCATGACATTGCTGATGACCTCGGTCTCATACTTCGCCTCCTGCTCCGCGATGTACTCGGGGTCGTTCATCTTCTTGTAGTTCAGCACCTTTATGATCAACGCCGCACCCACGAAGATTGCTGCAAGATAGAAGTATGGCCTGATCTTGTCCCTCAGGGTCACCTGCTCCGGACCTTTCGGCAATTCCTTTTCGGGGAGATGCTCCATGACGTTCGCAGTCAGGTTCTCGAAGTAGCCGTCGGGTGTACTGAACGGGTTCTCCTTGCCAATCTTTTGAAACAGTTCCTCTTCTTTCATAGTTGTCGCCCTCCTGTCCTTTAGACTTTCATTCGTTGTCTGGGTTTAATCGTTCTCTTCAAAAAACTTCTTTATCTTCTTCACCGCATGATGGTAGTCTGCCTTCAGTGCGCCCACCGATGTGCCGAGGAACATCGACATGTCGGTGAACGTCATGTCCTCGTAGTAGCGGAAGTTGAACACCATGCGCTGCTTCGGCGGCAGTGAGGCCAAGGCCTTCTGGAGCAGGAGCTGCACCCTGTCACCGTTGAAGTACGGGTCGCCCTCGAGCATGTTCATCACGCCCTCGCCCTCATCGTCGAGAGACACCGTCTTCTTGGCGTTGCGCTTGTTCAGGAAGTTCAGGCACTGGTTCATCGCTATGCGGTAGAGCCATGTCGCGAGGCTCGACTCGCCACGGAAGTAGTCTATGTTCTTCCATGCGGCAATCAGCGTCTCCTGAAGCAGGTCGTTGGCATCGTCGTGGCTGAACACCATCCTGCGTATCTGCCAGTATAGTTGTGGGCTGAACTGCTGCACTATGCTCTCGAACGCACTGCGGTGTGTCGACGGGTGTTTCAGCTGTTCCAGTATGTTTTCCTCGTCAAACTTGGGGTTCATTGTTCACCTTGTTATATCTGTTGGACATCCTTCAGGGTCTGAAGGTTTAATCTCTATCCGCATATTCTCGTGTGCCAGCACCGTGTTGGGGAACACGGCTCTCGCTTCTTTCTGCAGGACTGTCTCGTCGTCGTATCTGGCGGAGAAATGGCCTATGACGAGCCTGCCCGCACCTGCCGCCCGTGCAATCCCTGCAGCCTGTACGGCGGTGGAGTGGAAGCGCTCCTTGGCTTTCGCTGCGTCCGCGTCGGCGTATGTCGCCTCATGAAACAGCAGATCCACGCCGGCTATCTGCCTTGCTATGTCGGGGGTGCAGACCGTGTCCGAACAGTAGGCGTAGCTCCTCGGAGGGTCGGCGGGTGTCGTGATCCTCCCGTTGGCAATGATGCTGCCGTCGCCGGTCACGAAGTCTTCGCCGTCCTTGATCCTGTTTATCATCGCTATTGGGATGTTGTATGCGTCAATCATGTCGCGCAGTATGTGCCTCTGTCCCTGCTTCTCGCGGAACAGGAATCCGCAGCACGGGATGCGGTGCCGCAGTGGAATGGTGGTGACGCTGACAGACCTGTCTTCGAAGACTACTGCCGGCTCCTTGTCGTCGAACTCGTGGAACAGCACCTGATAGGTCATCTTCGGATTGAAGAACTGCAGCATGGGGGCGATGATGCTCTCCAAGCCGTGCGGACAGTGAATGTGCAGCTCGGCGGTGCGTCCCAGCAGGTTCAGCGTCGACACCAACCCTGGCAGTCCGAAGCAGTGGTCACCGTGCAGGTGCGAGATGAATATGCGGTTCAGCCGCGTGAACTTCAGGTGCGAACGGCAGAACTGTATCTGCGCCCCCTCGCCGCAGTCGATCATGTAGAGCTTGTCGCGCACGTTCACCACCTGCGATGTGGGGAAATGCCGTGTTGTCGGCTTTGCCGACCCGCATCCCAATATGTTCAGTTCGAATTTCTCCATCAGCCTGTCGCCCTGCGGCAGCTACTCGGTTGGCAGTGCCGTTTGCCGTGCAAAGGAACGCAAATTCTCTCAGACGACCAAGCACGGACTTTCGGGCCGTTCTCATTGGCCATGCTTGGCTTGTTCTATTATCTTTCTCGCCCGCTCCTCCCAGTACTCCTTTTTGTCCTCATTAGCTGGTACTGCAGTACCAGTTAACTGGTACGCCAGTACCGGCTATATGGTACTGCAGTACCAACCGAATGGTACTGCCTTAGGAGTTAACTGCTTTTCCCGAGGTGGTTAGATGGCTTCGAAAGGTCAGTCGTACCAGTTGATGGCATCGACATAGCTGTCGAACTGCATCTCCACGGTGACACCCACATTCCTGAGCACCTGCAGCACCAGTTCCTGCTCTTCGGGCGGCATGGCTATGGTGCCGCGACGGCGGCCGTAGTAGGGGTTGCGGCCGAAGTGCATGATGAGGATGCTCATGAAGCGGTCGTACTGGTCGGGGTACATGCGGTGCTGAAAGCTGGTGAAGCCACGGGCATAGCGCACGGGCTTGTTGCAGCGGAAGTTCGTGCAGCTGCCGTCGGCTGCGCAGCGGTCGGGGTTCAGGAGCCGCATGTATGTATTCTCCGTCCGTAGCTTCTCGAAGGCAATGCGGTGGAGACACTCGCCCGCTTTCGGGCACTGGGTGTGTATGCAGACGGGATAGTCCTGCGGAACGGCTGTAAAGAGTTTCTTGATCATAGGTGTATTGGAGTTAGTATGTGGGTTTAATCATTTTTGTTGTCCGTCCGACGAAAGTAGCAAATCTCAGAGCAACAAACGAATGTTTTGCTATTTTTCTGTTCCTTGTGTGGCTGATAGGGGTCAGCATAATAAGGTACGCGCGCGCGTACCTTATTATATATACGGCAATATACAGCTTAGCACGTAACGCCTCTTTTCTACTGAGCCAAAAATTCAGCCCACGCTCAAGGGCATAAAGAAAAAAGGAGACTTGAGCTGTTGCAGCATCAAGTCTCCCCTTTAGACAGAGCGGAAAACGAGACTCGGACTCGCGACCCCAACCTTGGCAAGGTTGTGCTCTACCAACTGAGCTATTTCCGCA
>CAVERK010000022.1:0-19208 GCA_963618035.1 bacterium | reverse complement strand
ACGCTCACATCGAACGTTGTGAATGCTCACATCGAACGATGTGAGAGGACATGAGTCGATGTTCTGACAATATTTGTATGGTCTTGCAACAATATTGCAGCTGTTGTCTGGGGGCTTGTCTTGCGGTTGTCAAAATAAAAAAAGGCATTGTTTGCGGGTGAAAAAGAAAAGCCCTACTTTTGCAACTCGGAGTGAATGTTCACCATGCGCATCAGCCACTACGAAACAGCACATGTGTGGGGTTCCCGTCCACGTACCATCGAGACTAAAAAGTTATATCATAGGAGATGAGAAAAGTAACCCTTATTCTTGACAACGGAATCCGGTTCCAGGGCTGGTCGTTCGGATATGAAAAGCCTGTGGTCGGTGAGGTTGTGTTCAATACAGCTATGGCCGGCTATCCGGAGAGCCTGACAGACCCGTCGTATGCAGGACAGCTCATGACGCTTACCTATCCGTTGGTCGGCAATTATGGCGTGCCGCCATTCACATGTGCAAAGAACGGCATACAGGACTTTATGGAAAGCGGCAGGATTTATCCCGAAGCTCTTATCGTGAGCGACTATTCTGAGAACTACAGCCATTGGAATGCGGTGGAGAGCTTGGGCGACTGGCTCAAGCGCGAACACATACCTGGCGTGACGGGCATAGACACCCGCGAGCTGACGAAGACACTCCGTGAGCGCGGTGTGATGATGGGCCGTCTGGCTTTCGATGAGGATGAGGAGCAGATTGAGGGTTACAAGTTCCCGTCGTACGACGCAGTCAACTATGTGGACATGGTGAGCTGCAAGGAGGTGATGATATATGCCGGCGACGAGTGTATGCACGTCAGTGCGCATGCGCCGCACGAAGAGGTCAACAAGGCCATAGAGACCATGCGCGGCGGACGCAAGCGCGTGGTGCTGATGGACTGCGGCGTGAAGGCCAACATCTTGCGCAGCCTCATAGGCAGAGGAGTGGAGCTGATACGCGTGCCGTGGAACTATGACTTCAACAACCTGCAGTTTGACGGGCTGTTCATCAGCAACGGTCCAGGCGACCCCAACAACTGCGACGCTGCCGTGCAGAACATACGCACGGCGATGCAGAACCCGACTCTGCCAATCTTCGGCATCTGCATGGGCAACCAGCTGCTGGGCAAGGCTGCCGGAGCAAGCATCTATAAGTTGAAGTACGGACACCGCAGCCAGAACCAACCCGTGCGCAAGGTGGGCACCACACAGTGCTACATCACGTCGCAGAACCACGGCTATGCCGTCGACAACAATACCCTGACCGGCGAGTGGAAGCCGCTGTTCGTGAACATGAACGACGGCTCCAACGAGGGCATAGAGAACACGGCGCACCCGTGGTATTCAGTACAGTTCCACCCCGAGGCATGCGGCGGCCCTACGGACACGCTGTTCATGTTTGACGACTTTGTCGGAATGTTACACTAAATCTTTGGAGGACTTGAAGAAATGAAAGAGAATGCAATAAAGAAGGTGCTCTTGCTTGGTTCGGGTGCGCTGAAGATTGGCGAAGCCGGCGAGTTCGACTATTCAGGCTCGCAGGCTCTGAAGGCATTGAGGGAAGAGGGCATCTATTCTGTCCTCATAAACCCCAACATCGCTACGGTGCAGACCAGCGAGGGCGTGGCAGACCAGATATACTTCCTGCCGGTGACACCGTATTTCGTGGAGAAGGTCATCGAGAAGGAACGTCCGGACGGCATACTGCTGGCCTTCGGCGGACAGACTGCCCTGAACTGCGGTGTGGAGCTGTATCGCAACAAGGTTCTTGAGAAATACAACGTGCAGGTGCTCGGCACTCCGGTACAGGCCATCATCGACACCGAAGACCGCGAGTTCTTCGTGGAGCGTCTGAATGAGATAGACGTAAAGACCATAAAGAGCGAAGCCTGCGAGAACGCAGAGGATGCCCGCAAGGCTGCGGGCGACCTTGGCTATCCCGTCATTGTGCGTGCCGCCTATGCTCTTGGCGGATTGGGTTCCGGCTTTGCCGACAACGAGGCAGAGCTGGACGTGCTGCTCGAGAAGGCTTTCTCGTTCTCGCCGCAGGTGCTGGTGGAGAAGTCCTTGCGCGGATGGAAGGAGATTGAGTATGAGGTCGTGCGCGACAAGTACGACAACTGCATCACCGTCTGCAACATGGAGAACTTCGACCCGCTGGGCATACACACCGGCGAGTCTATCGTCATTGCTCCGTCGCAGACACTGAGCAATACCGACTATCACAAGCTGCGCGAGCTGGCAATAAGGATTATCCGCCATATAGGCATTGTGGGTGAGTGCAACGTGCAGTTTGCCTACGACCCCTCCAGTGAGGACTATCGCGTCATCGAGGTGAATGCCCGCCTGAGCCGTTCGTCGGCATTGGCATCGAAGGCCACGGGCTATCCCCTGGCGTTCGTGGCAGCCAAGCTCGGCTTGGGCTACGGACTCTTCGAGCTGAAGAACTCTGTCACCAAGACCACGTCGGCGTTCTTCGAACCGATGCTTGACTATGTGGTCTGCAAGATACCGCGTTGGGACTTGAGCAAGTTCCGTGGCGTGGATCGCGAGTTGGGCTCGAGCATGAAGTCGGTAGGAGAGGTCATGGCCATAGGACGCACGTTCGAGGAAGCCATTCAGAAAGGCATACGCATGATAGGGCAGGGGCTGCACGGCTTCACGGAGAACAAGGAACTGGAGATTCCCGATATAGACAAGGCTCTGTGTGAGCCTACGGACAAGCGCATCCTGGTCATCTCGAAGGCATTGCGTGCGGGATACAGCGTAGACCACATACATGACCTGACGAAGATTGACCGCTGGTTCCTCGACAAGCTGATGAACATCATGAACGTCAGCATCGAGCTGCACAAGTGGGGCAACAACCACTCGCTGCTGACAGACCTGCCTGCCGACCTGCTGCGTCGTGCAAAGGTGTATGGCTTCAGCGACTTCCAGGTTGCCCGCGCCATAGGTCTGGAGGAAGATATGGATGACGGTGTCCTGGATGTACGCCGTTACCGCAAGGGCTTGGGCATCGTTCCCGTGGTCAAGCAGATTGACACACTGGCAGCCGAATATCCGGCACAGACCAACTACCTGTATCTCACATACAGCGGCACAGCCAACGACGTTGAGTATGAGAACGACGGCCGTTCGGTGGTGGTGCTCGGTTCGGGAGCTTACCGCATCGGCTCGTCGGTGGAGTTTGACTGGTGCGGTGTGCAGGCACTGAACACCATACGCGACGGCGGCTACCGCAGTGTCATGATAAACTACAATCCTGAGACCGTGTCTACGGACTATGACATGTGCGACCGTCTGTACTTCGACGAGCTGACGTTTGAGCGTGTGCTCGACATCCTGGACTACGAACAGCCGCACGGCGTGATTGTCTCCACCGGCGGACAGATACCAAACAACCTCGCTATGCGTCTGGATGCGGAGAATGTTCCCATCCTCGGCACCGACGCACACAGCATAGACAATGCAGAAGACCGTGACAAGTTCTCGGAGATGCTCGACCGCATCGGAGTGGACCAGCCAGAGTGGAGTGCACTGACATCGATGGACGATGTCAAGGCTTTCGTTGACAAGGTGGGCTTCCCCGTACTGGTGCGTCCGTCGTATGTGCTTTCAGGTGCAGCCATGAACGTCTGCTCCAACAACGACGAGCTTGAACGTTTCCTGAAGCTGGCGGCAAATGTGTCGAAGAAGCACCCTGTGGTCATAAGCAAGTTCATGGAACACGCCAAGGAGGTGGAGATGGATGCCGTGGCAAAGGACGGTGAGGTCATCGCCTATGCCATATCCGAACACATAGAGTTTGCCGGTGTCCACTCCGGAGATGCCACCATACAGTTCCCGCCACAGAAACTTTATGTGGAGACCGTGCGCCGCATCAAGCGCATAAGCCGGCAGATTGCCCATGAGCTGAACATCTCAGGACCGTTCAACATACAGTATCTGGCCCGCGACAACGACATCAAGGTCATCGAGTGCAACCTGCGTGCATCGCGCAGCTTCCCGTTCGTCAGCAAGGTGCTCAAGATAAACCTCATAGAGCTTGCCACAAAGGTGATGCTTGGCATTCCGGTGCAGAAGCCGGACAAGAACCTGTTTGATCTCGACTATGTCGGCATCAAGGCTTCGCAGTTCTCGTTCAACCGCCTGCAGAAGGCCGATCCCGTGCTCGGTGTCGACATGGCATCGACAGGCGAAGTAGGCTGCATAGGGGCAGACACGTCGAGTGCGTTGCTCAAGGCAATGCTGTCCGTCGGCTACCGTATTCCTAAGAAGAACATACTGCTGTCCACCGGCACGATGAAGCAGAAGGTCGACATGTTGTCGGCAGCAAAGATGCTTCAGCAGAAAGGGTACAAGCTGTATGCCACGGGAGGCACGAGCAAGTTCCTCAACGACAACGGCATTGAGAACACGCTGGTCTACTGGCCGAGCGAAGAGAAGGAGCCGCAGGCTTTGGCCATGCTCCATCACAAGCAGATAGACATGGTGGTCAACATCCCGAAGGATCTCTCTGCCGGTGAGCTGGACAATGGCTACAAGATCCGCCGTGCTGCCATCGACCTCAATGTCCCTCTCATCACCAATGCCCGTCTGGCAAGTGCGTTCATCAACGCATTCTGCACCCTGACGCTTGATGACCTGGCAATAAAGAGTTGGAGCGAATACAAGTAATCTTGCAGGATTTTTCCTGTACGTATATGGGTGGACACATTGTGAACAACAAAATGTGTCCACTCATTTTTTTGTATATGTGAGTGAACTTTTGTTACCTTTGGGACGTTCGTTTCTGTTTTTGGGACAACAAGATTCAAATAACTAAATATCAAATTCATGAAAAGACTGTTACTAACAGCTTGCTTGTTCTCTGCGGCATTGTCCGTACAGGCACAGCAGGCTCTGTGGGGAGGCGCGTCAATAAAGTCTCCCGAGGTGAATGCGGACAACACCGTTACGTTCCGCTATCAAGACCCCAAGGCTGTGAGGGTGCAGATTACAGGCGACTTCCTGCCCGAGGCTACAATCGAAGTTCCGAACTTCGGCAAGATGGCGACAGCCGGTTCTGCCGACCTTGTAGAGAAGGACGGCGTGTGGGAGTTCACCACGCCCGAACCGCTGGAGAGCAACTACTACACCTACACGTTCATCGTTGACGGCGTGAAGACCACCGACCCTGCCAACGTCTACATCAACCGCGACGTGGCCACAATCACCAACTACTTCATCATCAAGAAGGACAGCGGCGACAAGGGAGACCTGTATTCGGTCAACAACGTGAAGCACGGCACGGTCCGCAAGATGTGGTACCACAGCGACGTGATTGGCACCGACCGCCGTGTGACGGTCTATACTCCTGCCGGCTATGAGACCAGCGGCAAGCGTTATCCCGTGTTCTACCTGCTCCACGGTGCCGGTGGCGACGAGGAGGCATGGTACACCCAGGGACGTACGACGCAGATCCTCGACAACCTGATTGCCAGCGGACAGGCTGAGCCGATGATTGTCGTGATGACCAACGGCAACGCATGGCAGACGGCAGCCCCTGGCGAGAGCACCGAGGGGTTCAAGCAGCCGTCGATGGGCGGCAGCAGCCGTGTGCAGACCAAGGAAGCGGCTTTCGAGCTGCATTTCCCTGAGGTGGTCAGCTTCATCGAGAAGAACTTCCGCACCTATAAGGACAAGTCTCACCGTGCCATTGCAGGCCTGTCGATGGGTAGCTTCCACTCCGAGAACATATCGAAGTACTACCCCACGATGTTCGGCTACGTGGGTCTGTTCAGCGGTGCCAGCGTCGGCGGAAGCCTCGGCAACAACAACCAGCAGTATACGACCGATGTCTACACCGACTTCGACGGCAAGATGGCGACACAGTTCTCTGCCAAGAACCGCCCGTCGCTCTACATGATCTGCTGCGGCAAGACCGACTTCGTGAAGCAGGGCGTTGACCAGCTGCGCGAGTACATGACGCAGCACAACTATCCCTTCGAGTACGTCGAGACCGAAGGCGGCCACATCTGGCGCAACTGGCGTTACTACCTCAGCATCTTCGCCCCGAGGCTCTTCAAGTGAACGCACACCATATATATATAATAAGGTATAACACAACACAAGCATAGAACAGATAAAGAAATGAGAAAGACACACTTCATAACAGCGGCTCTGATGCTGACAATGGGCATCACGGCGGCACATGCACAGCAGGCTCTGTGGGGACGCGCCAGCGTGACCTCGCCCGAGATCAATCCTGACAAGACGGTGACATTCCGCTTCGTTGCGCCCAAGGCGGTGACAGTAAAGGTTACGGGCGACTTCCTGCCCACACGCAAGGTCGAGATCCCTGGACGCGGCACCATCGATGCCGCAGGACAGGCAGACCTCATCGACAAGGACAGCCTGTGGGAATACACCACGCCCGAACCCGTGGCACCCGAGCTGTACACCTACTCGTTCATTGTCGACGGCAAGACCATGACCGACATGAACAACGTCTACCTTAACCGCGACGTGTCGACGGTGAGCAACATACTCTATGTCGACGGCAACCCTACGGTGGACTTGTACAAGGTGCAGGACGTGCCTCACGGAACGGTGTCGAAGATATGGTACCACAGTCAGGCAGAGAACAAGGACCGCCGCATGACGGTCTACACTCCGGCAGGCTATGAGACAAGCGGAAAGAGATACCCCGTGCTCTACCTGCTCCACGGCATCGGCGGTGACGAGGAAGCCTGGTACACACAGGGACGCGCCACGCAGATCCTCGACAACCTGATTGCACAAGGCAAGGCAACGCCCATGATTGTGGTGATGACAAACGGCAACCTCGCCATGGAGGCAGCCCCTGGCGAAGGCTCCGAGGGCTTGACCGTGCCGACGATGAGCCTGCCGAAGACCATGGAAGGCTCGTTCGAGACAGCATTCCCCGAGATCATCAGCTTCGTCGACAAGACCTTCCGCACACAGGCCAACAAGAAGGGACGTGCCATTGCCGGACTGTCGATGGGCGGCTTCCACAGCCTGTACATCAGCTGCAACTATCCCGACAAGTTCGGCAGCGTGGGCCTGTTCAGCGCAGCCATCGGTGTGACCGACCCGAATGTCAGCCCCATCTATCAGGACTTCGACAAGAAGCTCGACGCACTGTTCAGCAGCAAGAACCGTCCGTCGCTGTTCTACGTGGCCATCGGCAACACCGACTTCCTCTACAACAGCAACAAGGACTTCCGTGCCAAGCTCGACGCTAAGGGCTATCCCTATGAGTATGTCGAGACAGACGGCGGCCACATCTGGCGCAACTGGCGCAAGTATCTGGCGGACTTCGCACCGAGAATCTTCAAATGACGCAGCTGCGGCTCTGCCCCTCGCGAAGCATCCTTCGTGAAGGGCAGGGGTCTGCAACGGCAACACCGGTATTGAGGGCAGAAAGCATCAGGCTTTCTGCCCTTTATTGTAGCCGGAACTATTGCTGTCCGCTAAACGTTTCAGACCGAGGGTGCGAGGCGCACACCCACAGTCTGTGTGAAATCGGAGTTATACGAATAAATTGCCCGAATTATACGAATAAATTGCCCGAATTATTCGTATAAATGGTTCGAACGATGCGGATTATTGCCTCTGATAATGCGGATTAATCGGTGTGCGCGTCGCACCTGAAAAGCCAAGCCCGAAGTCCCATCCAAAGGACCTCGGGCGGAATATCTATGACCTTTCGAGTTTTAGCGGACAGCAATATTTTATTGTAGCCGGAACACCAGTACGCGGTTACACTCGTCAGTGGACATATACAGCCGTGACGTGGCCTTGTCGTAGTACATCAATCCACATGGCACGTGTTCTTCGCGGGTGTCGCGCAACTTGTCCACCGTGCCGTCAGCGTTTATGTAGTACGCCACGCCCGACCAGCACGAGACGATGAACTCGTTGTCTGCCACCTTCAGCAGTCCGTTGCCCATTGGGTTCATGCCGCTTGCCACGGTGGTTATGTTCTTGTCTTTGTCCACCTTTATCAGTTTGCCCGTGTCTTGCTGTGCTCTCATTCTCGGTGGTGTCTGCCGGCTGTCGGTCTGTTGCGTGTCCTGCTGCCGGCTTGCGGCGTTGGGCAGCGCGAAGCCATCGGATGTCAGCACGTACAGGTCATCGCCGTCGGCAAGCAGGCCTGCCGTGTAGCTGAGTCCGTCCACATAGAGCGATATTTCGCCATTCGTGATCTTGTAGACCCTGCCCGAGAACATCTCGCTGACATATACGCTACCGTGCTTGTCCACGGCGACATTGTGGTTGAGGTGCGCTCCCTCAATCGTGTATCTGTTTGTCACCTTGGCCTGGTCAATGTCTATCTCGATGACATCCGCCAGGTCTGCCACATAGAGTTTTCGTCCGTATAGGCAGATGTCCTTTGGCGCGTTCATCCCTTCGGACACCCACTTCTGTTCCAGTATGTTGCCGTCGAAGTCTATCTTACTGATGTAGGCCTTGCCGTCGGCCTCTACGGGGTTGCCCTGCGTGTTTGTCAGATAGAGGAACTCGCCACTCGGGTCGGGGACGAAGCCCTCGCAGAACTCGAAGACCGGCTCTGTCTCCCTGATTAGTTCAAGACTGTGTTGTGCGTTTGCCGTCAGTGCTGTCGCCGACAGCAACAATGTTGCGATGAGGTGTATCCTTTTCATATTCTTATGGTTTTTATGTTATAGGTCACTGATTGTCCGTGGTTCACGCCACGCTCTTCAAAGTTCGACATTCCTGTCGGCGGCTGTTGTTCCCTGTTCGCCAAAGCGAAAAATGCCGATGTGAAAGCGAAAGAGGCAACGATGGGCAACGTAGCACCCCAACGACGGGCATCGTTGGAGTGCGGTGCTTGGTGATGTCGTAATGTGTTGAAAATCAGAACTTCTATAGACGTACGTTCATAGGTTCTATGGACGTACGTCCAGAGGTTCTGTGACTGACCATTCACAGAGTTGTGGTTGACCATCCAGAGGTTCTCTGGTTGAACGTCCATAGAATCACAGACGTACTGTTACAAAAATGCCGGTTTTTGTCAGCATTTTGCAGAAAACATGGGTGCAGATGTTTTGATTTGTCAGAATGGGTGCGTACCTTTGCAGGCGCAACCGTGAGAGTGTTGCGTTGAAAGGACAGAGAGCGAAATGAGCAAGATTGTGTTGCGACACCACCACCATCATCATCATCCTGACGAGGATATCCGGCAGGCAGGTGGCGTGTGTGTATGCTGACACATCAATGCGAGACATAGCGAAGACATGCGCACAACAAGAAGAGGCTTGCCGACATTCCAGACGGCAGGTCTCTTTTCTTTTATACGATAAACTAAAAAATACGGAGAGAAAGATTATGTTGCGAATAGCTGTTCAGTCGAAAGGCAGACTATACGATGAGACGATGTCGCTGCTCAGTGAGGCAGACATCAAGCTAAGCCCGAGCAAGCGGACCCTGCTGGTACAGGCCGCCAACTTCCCGCTGGAGGTGCTCTTCCTGCGCGATGACGACATACCGCAGACCGTTGCGAGTGGTGTGGCAGACATAGGCGTGGTGGGTGAGAACGAATTTGTTGAGCGTCAGGAGGACGCAGAGGTGATCCGGCGGCTCGGCTTCAGCCGTTGCCGGCTGTCTCTGGCTGTGCCCAAGTCGGCAGACTACGACGGCGTGCGGTGGTTCGACGGCAAGAAGATAGCCACGTCATACCCCGCCATCCTGCGCCGCTATCTCGACGGGCACGGCGTGCAGGCGGACATACACGTCATCAACGGCTCTGTGGAGATCTCTCCAGGGATAGGGCTGGCAGATGCCATCTTCGACATCGTAAGCTCCGGCTCCACGCTGGTGAGCAACCACCTGAAGGAGGTTGAGACGGTCATGCAGTCCGAGGCACTGCTCATAGGCTGCAGGAACATGAGTGCGGAGAAGCGCAGCGTGCTCGACGAGCTCCTGTTCCGCATCGCTGCCGTCCGCACGGCCGAGGACAAGAAGTATGTACTGATGAACGCCCCCAAGGAGCGGCTCGACGACATCCTGTCCGTCTTGCCAGGCATGAAAAGCCCCACGGTGATGCCGCTGGCAACGCCAGGGTGGTGCTCCGTGCACACCGTGCTCGACGAAGACCGTTTTTGGGAGATCATCGGCAAGCTGAAGGCTCTGGGGGCGCAGGGCATACTTGTCGTACCCATAGAGAAGATGATTGTGTGACGCACTGATGATGGAGGACAGGCAGATGAAGATATACGCATACCCCGAGAGGAACGAGTGGGACGAGATACTGAAACGTCCGCTGATGGACACACGGCGGCTGTTCGGCGCGGTGCAGGACATCATCGACAGCGTGCGCAGCGGCGGCGACAAGGCTGTGCTGGAGCTGGAGAAGAGGTTTGACCACGTGGAGCTGTCGGCACTCTGCGTCAGCGCGGAAGAGATGGACGCGGCGGAGCGTGCCGTGCCCGATGAGCTGAAGGATGCCATCGTCATGGCAAAGGAGAACATCGCGCGTTTCCACAGCGCACAGCGTTTCCGTGGCATCGAGGTGGAGACGCGCCCTGGTGTCCGCTGCTGCCAGCGGTCGGTGCCGATAGAGCGTGTGGGGCTGTATGTCCCTGGAGGCACTGCTCCGCTGTTCAGCACGGTGCTGATGCTTGCCGTCCCCGCACGGATTGCGGGATGCCGCGAGATTGTGCTCTGCACGCCGCCGGCTGCCGACGGTCGCGTCAACCCCGCCGTACTCTTTGCCGCCAGGACGGCAGGTGTAGGCAGGATATTCAAGATTGGCGGCGTTCAGGCCATTGCAGCCATGACCTACGGCACGGAGTCGGTGCCGCGCGTCGACAAGATCTTCGGCCCTGGCAACCAGTATGTGATGGCCGCCAAGCAGCTTGTCAGCCTCAAGGACGTGGCGATAGACATGCCCGCAGGCCCGTCGGAGGTGGAGGTCATTGCCGACGAGACGGCAGACGCGGCGTTCGTCGCCGCCGACCTGATCAGTCAGGCAGAACACGGCACGGACTCGCAGGCGGTGCTCGTCACCACCTCGCAGAAGCTGCTGCACGAGGTCGAGAAGGAGGTCGGGCGGCAGCTGGCAGTGTTGCCGAGAAGAGACATTGCAGCGCAGTCATTGGCAAACAGCAAGCTGATCCTGACCGACAGCATGGACACGGCAATGGAGCTGACCAACGCCTACGCACCGGAACACCTGATAATACAGGCCAAGGACTACCGCCGGCTGGCAGACCGTGTGGTCAATGCCGGTTCGGTCTTCCTCGGGGCATACGCCTGCGAGAGTGCCGGCGACTATGCCTCGGGCACCAACCACACGCTGCCGACCAACGGCTATGCCCGTGCATACAGCGGCGTGAACCTCGACAGCTTCTGCCGCAAGATAACGTTTCAGGAACTGACGGCGCAGGGACTCAGGAACATCGGCCCCGCCATTGAGCTGATGGCCGAAGGAGAACACCTGCACGGCCACAGGAATGCCGTGACGGTGCGCCTCGACAGCATGGCCGCCGGTGCAGGGGAGGAGGGCGGCGGCTTCTGTCCCGACAGCCTTGTGAGGCCGAACATAAGGCGCATGGCTCCGTACTCCAGCGCACGCAGCGAGTACAGCGGCAGGGAGGCGAGCGTGTTCCTCGATGCCAACGAGAACCCGTACAACAGTCCGCTGAACCGCTATCCCGACCCGTTGCAGACAGAGCTGCGGGAGGAGATAAGCCGCATCAAGGGCGTGCCGGCGGCGGGCATCTTCTGCGGCAACGGCAGTGACGAGGCCATCGACCTTGCCTTCAGAATCTTCTGTGAGCCAGGGCGTGACAATGTTGTGGCTATGGACCCGACCTACGGCATGTATGGCGTGTGTGCGGAGATGAACGACGTGGAGTATCGCACGGTGCCGCTGGGTGCCGCCTTCTCGCTCGATGCAGGGCGCATGCTCGACGCTGCCGACGGCAACACGCGGCTGATGTTCGTATGCACGCCCAACAACCCCACGGGCAACGACCTGAGCCATGCGGAGATAGAACGCCTGTTGCAGGGCTTTGGCGGCATGGTCGTGGTGGACGAGGCCTACGGCGACTTCTCCGACAGTCCGTCGTTCCTGCGTCTGCTCGGCAAGTACCCTAACCTGATTGTGCTGCAAACGCTGTCGAAGGCATGGGGATGTGCAGCCATACGCCTGGGCATGGCGTTCGCCGCGCCCGAGGTGATTGCGCTGTACGACAAGGTGAAGTATCCCTACAACGTCAACTTGCTGACGCAGCAGAATGCGCTGGAGCAGCTGCGGAACGCCGCACGCAAGGACGCATGGGTGGAGCAGCTGAAGGACGAACGCCGTCGGGTGACGGCCGCCTTCCGGCAGTTGCCGTGCGTGGAGACGGTCTATCCCACGGATGCCAACTTCTTCCTGACGCGGGTGACAGACGCCGACGCGATATACGCATATCTTGTAGACAACGGAATAATCGTCAGGAACCGCAACCGCGTGACCCTGTGCGGCAACTGCCTGCGCGTAACCGTGGGCACACCGCAGGAGAACGATGCCCTGACGGATGCACTCAAAAGATGGAGGCAATGATGAAACGCGACAAAGAGAGAATCCTGTTCATAGACAGGGACGGGACAATAGTGGTGGAGCCGCCCGTGACCTGTCAGATAAACAGCTTCGACGAGCTGGAGTTCTGCCCCAAGGTGATACGCAACCTCAGCTTCCTGCGGCGCAAGACCGACTTCCGGTTCGTGATGGTGAGCAATCAGGACGGACTGGGCACTCCGATACATCCGGCGGAGGTGTTCTGGCCCATCCACAATCTGGTGATGAGGACACTGGCAGGCGAGGGCGTGACCTTCGATGCCGTGCACATCGACCCCACGATGCCCGAAGACAATGCGCCGACGCGCAAGCCTGGCACCGCCATGCTGACAGACTATATCGGCAATCCAGACTATGACATGGCGGGGAGCTACGTCATCGGCGACCGCTGTACCGACGTCGAGCTGGCGCGCAACCTTGGCTGCAAGGCCATCCTGTTGCAGCCGGACAAGAGCTGTCTGCGCACGGTGGCAGAGGGCGGCGAGACGCAGTTTGCCGATTTGGCAGACTACTGCGCCCTGGCAACGACAGACTGGGACAAGGTGGCGGAGTTCCTGTTTGCCGGAGAGCGCAAGGCCGCAGTCCACAGGGTGACGAAGGAGACGGACGTGCTGGTGGAGCTGGACATCGACGGCAACGGGACGTGCTGCATCGACACCGGACTGGGCTTCTTCGACCACATGCTCGAGCAGATTGGCAGGCATGGAGGCATGGACCTGACGGTGAGGGTGAAGGGCGACCTGCATGTCGACGAGCACCACACCATCGAGGACACGGCTCTTGCCCTCGGCGAGTGCCTGCGGCGTGCCATAGGCGACAAGCGCGGGATGGAACGCTACGGCTACTCGCTGCCCATGGACGACTGCCTGTGTCAGGTGTGTCTCGACTTCGGTGGCAGGCCCTGGCTGGTCTGGGATGCCGAGTTCCGCCGCGAGAAGATAGGCGAGATGCCCACGGAGATGTTCTTCCATTTCTTCAAGTCCCTCAGCGATGCCGCCCTGATGAACCTGAACATCAAGGCCGGTGGACAGAACGAACACCACAAGATAGAAGCCATCTTCAAGGCACTGGCACGTGCGCTGAAGATGGCTGTAAGACGCGATGTCTATCACTACGGCCTTCCGTCGTCGAAGGGCGTGCTTTAGACGTTGTCGCCGTAGCTCTTGCTGTCGTTGTTGAACTCGTAGCTCTTGGCAAGTCCGCCCTCGCTCGTCTCCTTGTAGAGCGACGGCAGGTCGTGGCCCGTGGTGTTCATGACGTTGACCACGCGGTCGAACGACACGCGGTGCAGGCCGTCGGTGAACGAGGCATATACATTGGCATCGAGGGCACGTGCCGCCGCATAGGCATTGCGCTCTATGCAGGGGATCTGCACAAGCCCGCACACAGGGTCGCACGTCATGCCAAGGTGATGCTCCAGCCCCATCTCGGCGGCATACTCTATCTGCGACGGACTGCCGGCGAACAGCTGGCAGGCGGCAGCCGAAGCCATGGCACAGGCCACGCCGACCTCGCCCTGACAGCCCACGTCGGCACCTGATATGGAGGCGTTCTCCTTCACGATGTTCCCTATGAGTCCGGCTGTTGCCAGAGCCTTCAGTATGCGCTGTTCGCTGAACTCGTGTGTCTGGTGCAGGGAGTAGAGCACCGACGGCAGCACGCCGCAGCTGCCGCAGGTGGGGGCTGTGACAATCTTGCCGCCGGCGGCATTCTCCTCACTGACGGCAAGCGCGTAGGCGAACACCATGCCGCGCGAGCGCAGCGAGCCTTGATAGCCCTTGGCACGTATGTAGTAGCTTATGGCCTTGCGCCGCAGACCCAGCGGCCCTGGCAGCACGCCCTCGGTCTCGATGCCACGGCGTATGGCGTCCTGCATGACCTTCCACACCTCACCAAGATAGTCCCAGATGTCGGTGTCCTCATAGTTGGCGACATATTCCCAGTAGCTGCGCCCCGTGCGGTCGCACCACTCCTTGATGTCGGTCATCATGGTCATCGGATATATGTTGTCGCTGCCGCTGCTGCCGACGGGGCCTTCCTCGGTGGCAAGTGCTCCGCCGCCGACGCTGTAGACCGTCCATGAGTCCGTGACCTTCTCGTCGCGGTCGATGGCCTGGAACATCATGCCGTTGGGGTGGAACGGCAGGAATGTCTTCGGCTCCCAGACAATCTGTACGGGAGCCACAGGCTCCAGCTCACTGCGTATGGCCGTATCGGTCATGTGGCCGCGACCCGTGGCTGCAAGGCTGCCGTAGAGCGTGACCTTGAAGCGGAACACGTCCTTGCCCGCACGTTCGCGGAACATCTCCGACGCGCGCTTCGGCCCCATCGTGTGACTGCTCGACGGCCCCACGCCAATGCGGAATATCTCTTTTATGCTGTTCATTGCTGACCGGTTGTGAGTTTACTTCTCCACTATGTTCATCTCGTCGAGCAGACGCTGGCAGTTGCCCAGCTTGTCGATGACGAAGAGCACGTAGCGGATGTCCACGGCAATGCAACGCTGCAGCTTGTCGTCGAAGTTGATGTCGCCGCTCAGTGACTCCCAGTTGCCGTCGAAGGCAATGCCGATGAGCTGTCCGTCGGCGTTCATCACCGGACTGCCCGAGTTGCCGCCGGTGATGTCGTTGGTCGTGAGGAAGCATGCCGGCAGGGAGCCGTCGGCCATGGCATAGCGTCCGAAGTCGCGCTTGAGCAGCAGCTCCTTCAGCTTGGCGGGAACGACGAACTCAGGATTCGTGGGGTCTTCCTTCTCGAGCACACCGTCGGAGGTGGTGTAGTACTTGTAGTGCACGCCGTCCTTCGGGTCGTAGGACTTCACGTTGCCGTAGGTCAGGCGGATGGTGAAGTTGGCATCGGGGTAGGACGGAGTCGGGAGCTTCATCTCCTCCAGTCCACGGATATACTTCTTGTGGAGCAGGTCAAGCCCCTTGCTGTTCTCGGAGTACGACAGTGCCACCTCTTCCAACTTCGCCTCGACAGCTTTGGTCCCGATGTATGCAGGGTCGGCATCGATGGCCTCGACCGTTGGATTGCCGAGGAACTTCTCGAGGTTGTCCTTGTTGGCAAAGATTGAGTTGTCATACAGGTTGTCGACATAGGCATCGGTGTCGCCATTGAAGTCGTTGCTGATGCTGTTGTAGAACGGCGGCAGCTCGTTGGCCGCAAGGTGCTTTGCCAGTTCCGGCAGTACGGCCTTGGCGACACGGCGGTCGACCTCATGGTCGTAGTCCTTGTTGTGGATCTGGTCGTATGCCTGACGCACCTGACTCTTGAGGTCCTCCATCTTGTCGCCGTCTTTCTTGGCGATGGCAGCCTTCAGCTGGTCGAGCAGCTGCGTGGGTGCACCGAACTCAATGGCAGAGAATGCCTCATTGATGTAGTACAGCTGGCGGTAGTACGGCATACGCTTGCCGATGATTTCGTTTATGCCCTCGACAACGCCCTGATACTCGGGCTTGCCTGCGGCAAAAGCCTTGAACTTGCTCTCCTGTCCGGCTTTCGACTCAAGCACCTTGTTGTCAAGGATTGCCTTGTTCATGCCGATGGAGTTCTTCCAGTAGTTGCTGCTGCCTGCATATTTGTTGGCATACTGGATGCGTATCTTGTCGCTCGAGGCCATGACATCGCGCAGGACGTTGAGGCGGACGGTGCGTATGTCTATGCGTGCCTGGTTGGTGGCCTGCATGCGCTCTTCCACCTCCGACTGCGTGAGGTAGCGGCTTGTGCTGCCAGGGAAGCCGAGGATCATGGCGTAGTCGTTCTCCTCCAGCCCCTTGATGGATATGGGCAGATACTTCGGCGTGTTCAGCGGAACGTTGTCTTCCGAATACTCCGCAGGATTGCCGTCCTTGTCGGCATAGATGCGGAACACGGAGAAGTCGCACGTGTGGCGCGGCCACATCCAGTTGTCGGTTTCGCCGCCGAACTTGCCTATCGACTGCGGCGGTGCTGCGACCATGCGCACGTCGCTGTACACCTTATAATATATAAGGTAGAACTTGTTGCCGGCATAGTAGGGCAGGGCTTGTGCCACGATGCCAGGCTTGCCTGCCAGGTCGCTCTTCGCGAGTTCGGCATCGGCAACGGTCTGGAGGTAGCGGCGCGTCATGGACTCTGTCTCGCTGACCTCGCCTGACTTCACCTTGCTGTCGATGAGCTCGGTGATGTCGATGATGCGGTCGACGAAGCGGAACGACAGACGTTCGTTGGGCAGCTCCTCGCTGAGGCTGCCTGCCCAGAAGCCGTCGGTGAGATAGTCGTGCTCCACGGAGCTGTGACGCTGTATGGCCGAATAGCCGCAGTGGTGGTTGGTCAGGACGAGACCGTTGGGAGATATGATCTCGCCGGTGCATCCGCCGCCGAAGATGCCCACGGCATCCTTTATCGACACGCCGCCAGGGCTGTAGATGTCCTTGGCATCCAGTCTCAGTCCCTGCTTCTTCATCATGTCAATGGCATGCTGCTGTTGCATGAGTTGCAGCAGCCACATACCTTCATCTGCCTTTGCTGTCGGGACGAGCATGACCGTTGCCAACAACAGCAGTAGTGTTCTTGCTTTCATATTCATTGTTTGGATTAATGGTAATCGTAGAGTCAAGCCGGTGCTTGCGCTTATTTTTGTGCAAAAATAGTAAAAGCTTTCAAAAATACATTTCACGTGTTGACTGGTGAAAGACAATCTTAATATCTTTGCTCGCTAAGGATTTTGAAAAAGACAGATGCTGAAAAGGATTTGTGAAATATTGTCCGTGACGCTTGTCGTGATGGCGTGTGCCGCATGCAGCAGCACGTATCAGATAGCGGGCAAGACTGAGGTCAACAGTCTTGACGGGCGGATGCTGTATCTGAAGTCACTGCGCGGCAGCAGCTGGACGGCTATAGACTCCACGTGGGTGGAGCACGGTTTCTTCACGCTCGACGGCAATGTGGACACCATTGCCGTGGTGACGCTGAACCTGGGGGATGAGAACATAATGCCCATTGTGCTCGAGAACGGCAAGATCAACGTCTCGATAACCAACTCCGACCTGCGGGCTTCGGGCACGCCGCTCAACAATGAACTGTATAGGTTCATAAGCAAGCGCAACGACATTGCCCGCCAGCTGAACAGCCTCGACCGCAAGGAGGCGCAGATGGTGCTCGACGGGGAGAACATCGACACCGTGCGCCGCAAGCTGGCCAAGGAGAGCCAGACGCTGCAGGACGAGATGAACCGCTATGCCGAGACATTCATAAAGGACAACTACAAGAACGTGCTCGGCCCGAGTGTCTTCATCATGCTGTGCTCGTCGATGCCATATCCGATGATGACCGACCAGGTGAACAACATCATGCGCTCGGCTCCCGTGGAGTTCACGGAGCATCCGCTCATCAAGGAGTTCCTCGACAAGGCCAAGGAGAACATGCGTCTGCTTGAGGAACACCAGCGGCTGGAGCAGAATGTGGCAGAGAAGCGGCGTGCCGCTGCAAACATCGATCGGCCGTAAGTGCGCACAGGCATGAAAGCTACACGTCTCGACATACTGGTATTTGTGCTGCTGGCTTTTGCCGTGGCACCGGCAGTCCATGCCCAGCGGCGCATGCAGAGCTACAACAACTACATCAAGACATACTCCGAAATGGCTGTGGGGCAGATGCGCCGCTACCGCATTCCTGCCAGCATAACGCTGGCACAGGGACTGCTCGAGAGCGGGGCGGGAGAGAGCACGCTGGCAAAACGCAGCAACAACCACTTCGGCATCAAGTGCGGCAACCGGTGGCGGGGACGCTCGGTGAGGCACAACGACGATGCCCCCAACGAATGTTTCCGTGCCTATGACAGGGTGGAAGACTCCTACGAAGACCACTCGCGCTTCCTGACAGACAACTCGCGCTACTCGAGCCTGTTCAGCCTTAAGACGACAGACTACAAGGGCTGGGCCGTGGGGCTGAAGCGTGCCGGCTATGCCACTGACCCGTCGTATGCCAACAAGCTCATCTCTATTATCGAGATTTATGAACTCTACAAGTACGACAATGCCGGTGCCGCTGCCGTGAGTGCCAAGAAATGGGCCAAGATGCTGCGCAAGAAGCCGTGGCTGGCAAACCCGCACGAGGTGTACGTGGCCAACGGAATAGCCTACGTGGTGGCACGCGACGGCGATACCTTCAGACTGCTGGCGGGTGAGTTCGGGATAAGCTGGAAGAAGCTGGTGAAGTTCAACGACCTGACCAAGGACTACACGCTCGAGGCGGGAGACATCATCTACCTGAACAAGAAGAACCGGAAGACCGTCGCCGCCGACATCTACTACACGGTCAGGGAGGGCGACTCCATGCACTCCATATCGCAGAAATACGGCATCACGCTCAAGCGGCTGTACAAGCTGAACCGCATGGACGGCGACCACATCCCCGAGGTCGGCGAACGGGTGTGGCTGAAGTGAGCGCGTGCCGTGCCGTCCCCCCAATCAAGAAGAACCCACGGCTTTTTCATTTGCATATCCTATAGCGGTGCGACGCGCACTCCGAATACTCATGTCCTGTGGCGTGTGTACCTCGCACCCTCGGTCTGAACGTTTAGCGGACAGCAATAATTCAAAAGGTTCGAACGTTTC
>CAVERK010000021.1:0-19353 GCA_963618035.1 bacterium | reverse complement strand
GTTTAAACGATTCGTATGAAAGGTTTAAACGATTCGTATGAAAGGTTTAAACGATGCGGATTATTTGCCCGAATAATGCGCAAATACTGCAAGGCTGGTTAAAAACATTAATATTGCCAATGCCGCCTGTCGCTAACTGGGAAAAAATACTTTCCTTTGCATTGAAGCAATCACATGGTAATGGCATCGTCAAAACACAGGATATTCCCTGCTTGGGTGTTGTGGCTCTTCCTGACACCTGTTGCTGTCTTCATGCTGCTTATTGCTCTGCTTTATGTCCCGCCGGTGCAGAACTTCGTCTGTGCGGAGGTCTCGCGCCATGTGTCGCAATCACTGGGCTTGGACATCAGTGTCGGCCGCATTGACCTGCGGTTTCCCCTTAACCTTGTGGCAGGGAATATCAATGTCACCAAGCCTGCCGACGGGAAGTCTGCCGCCGTCGAAATCCTCGAGATAGACAACCTCAATGTCCGTGTGCAGCCTCTGCCACTGTTGCGCAGTCGGGTAGAGATAGACAATGTTCAGATAGACAGTCTTCGTCTCAATACCGACAGCCTCATCGACGGCGTGCACGTCAGCGGAACTGTGGGCAGTTTCTTCTTCAATAGTCATTCTGTTGACATATCCCGCCAGACAGTTGTGCTCAACACTGTACGTCTCAACGGTGGTGATGTCAACGTTACGCTGTTGCCCTCTGCCGAGGAGACTGACAGCATATCGTCACCTCTTGCATGGGTCATCAATGTGCTTGATGCCAACCTGTCTGATGTCAAGATTGGTTTCTCCATGCCTGCCGACACGCTATCCGTCTCGGCAAGCATATCCGATGCCGGTCTCTCAGGCGGTCTGATAGACCTTGGTAATACCGTTTTCGGCTGTAACTCACTGACGTTACGTGCCCCTTCGCTATACTATGATGCCACGTCCATGCCTGCTGCCAATGGCTTCGATGCCTCACACATAGCGTTGCACGACATAACGGCATCTGTAGATTCGGCTTATTGTGCCGGCAGGGATATCCGTGCCTCACTGCGTGAAATGTCATTCTATGACCGCAGCGGTCTCACGCTATCCTCACTCACGGGAACGCTCAGTTCCGACAACCGCTGTCTCTCCATACCGGACCTGCGTCTGCTGACCCCGAACAGCGAAGCCTCGTTCCAGGGCACACTGCCTTGGTCGGTCGTCGAGGGACGTGTGGCGACGGAAGACACCGTCTCTCTCCGGCTCAGTGCCAACATCGGGCGCGAAGATGTTCTGTTGTTCGTCGGCGACTCCGTAGGTACTGCCTTCAGGGAGAGCTATCCCCTGCGTCCGCTCATTGTCAATGCTGCTGCCGCAGGCAATCTTGAGCGGCTTGACATCTCACGGCTTGAAGCCAACCTGCCAGGTGCATTCTCTATAGACGGGCGCGGCATCATGACGAATGTCACCGATTCCCTACAGCGTCATGCCGACTTGGACCTTAAGGCACAGACGGGCAAGCTCGATTTCCTCCTTGCACTGGCAGGCATCTCCCCCGATGGCTCTGTCGCAATCCCCGATAGCATCAGTGTTGCCGGCAACATGCAGCTGCGCGGTTCTGAGGCGCGTGCCGGTCTGACGCTTGCCGAAAGACAAGGCTCTGTCTATGTCAACGGGGCATACAACACCATGAGCCAAAGCTACGAGGCTTTGCTGCGCATCGACTCCCTGCGCATAGACCATTTCCTGCCTGGAGATTCTATCCGCAATGTGGCAGTCACCGTACAAGCCCGTGGCAGCGGACTTGACTTCACCTCCCGTCGCACCACCTCGCAGTTTGAGGCTGTCGTCGGTCAGGTGCAATACCGTAGCTACGACCTCTCCAATATACGTGCCTCCGGTTCTCTGGCACATGGACTTCTTGAGGCACAGTTGACCGTCGACAATGCCATTGCCAAGACCGACGGGACACTGTCTGTACGCACCGATACGCGCAGCATACAGGGCAGTGCAAACATTGACATCAATCGCATAGACCTTTACAGGTTGGGACTTATGCCAAGCCAGTCCAACGGTGTCTTTGCCCTCAATGTCAGTGCCGTTGCCAACGCAGACTCGGCACAAGTCGACATAAGTGGTGGCGATATGGAACTGCGCCTCAAGTCGCTGACCTCACTTGATGAGATGCTCGCGCGCGGCGGTTCGTTCGACAAGGTGCTGCTCTCCCAACTCGAAGCACGCAGTCTTGACCACAAAGCCTTGCGTAAGGCTCTTCCTGCTGCCGGCTTCCGTCTCCGTGCAGGACGGGACAATCCGCTGAACAGCTTCTTGCGTACACGCGGCATACGCTTCCGCAATATCCTCGTCAACTATGGCGTAACGCCCGATATAGGTATCAACGGACGGGCTGAGGTCAGCGGATTGCGTGTCGATTCTTTCCAGCTCGACACCGTCTATCTGGCCATACGTCAGGACACCTCGCAGATGAAAATCAGCGGTGGCATCATCAACGGGCCGCGCAATCCCCAGTATGTGTTCAATGCCAATATAGACGGCACGATACGCACCGACGATGCAGCCCTCGACCTGCGTGTCATTGACGGTAGCGGCAACACCGGCATACTGTTAGGCATCAATGCTACACCGTTGCACCAGCAGGGGCCACGCCGACGGGCCAATGGTGTATTGTTCAGGCTTACACCCGAACAACCCGTGATAGCCTATCGCAAGTTCTCTTTCGACGAAGGCAAGAATTGGCTCTACCTGCATCAGGACAACCGCGCCTATGCCGATGTTGATATGGACAGCGACGACGGGCTGTGCTTCCGTGTGCAGTCCGACAGGACCGATACCGTGTCGTTGCAGAACATGAATGTCGAGCTTAACAGACTGGACTTGAAGGAGCTGTCTGCCGCCATCCCCTATATGCCGCAGATTGCGGGCCTGCTTAGCACGGACGTGTCTTTCGTGCAGACAGCCACAACCACACAACTCTCGTCCGAGACCGTCATCGATGAACTCACCTATGAGAAACGCCGTGTGGGAGATCTCGGCCTCGGACTTACATGGCTGCCTGGGTTGGGCAGCGAGAGCTTCCTCGATGCCTATATCTCCTATGACGGTCAGCAGGTCATCACCTCCAGCGGTACTCTTCATGCCGACAGCCTCAGCCTCGACACCTACCTTGACCACACGCCTTTGCGCATGCTTGATGCCTTCGTCCCTGGCGGCATGGCCAACTTCCTTGGCAGTCTGCATGGTGATGTGTCGGTGACGGGGACATTGGACAAGCCGCGCGTCGACGGACAGGTGCACATGGACAGCGTCTACATCCTGTCGCGGCAGGCAGGAGCACAGTATCGTCTTGACAACAGTCCTGTGCAGATTGTTGCCAATAAGATGAAGTTCGACAGGTTTGCCATCTACACCACCAGTGAGAACCCCTTTACCATCGACGGCACCATAGACTTCGCCGAGTTGTCCGAGCCTATGGCAGACCTCACGCTTCAGGCACGGAACTACACCTTGCTTGATGCGCCGCGCACCCGCGAGAGTCTTCTCTTCGGCAAGGTCTTCGTCGACATCAATGCCACGGTGCGCGGGCCGCTCTCTGCGCTCATCATGCGTGGACAGATGAATATCCTTGGCGACACCAATGCCACCTATGTCATGGCCAACTCGCCACTCACCGTGGAAGACCGCCTTGAGGGACTTGTCACGTTTGTCTCCTTCAGTGAGGTCGACAACCGCAGTGGCGCAGAAGAGACGACCATGTCTCTTGGTGGCATGGACATGATCATGGTGGTGCATATTGATGATGCCGTGCGCTTGCGTGCCAACCTCACCAACGACGGCAACAAGTATGTGGAGCTTGAGGGTGGGGGTGACCTCAACATGACCTACACTCCGCAGGGCGACATGACGCTCACCGGACGCTACACCCTCAGTGGCGGCACCATGAAATATTCCTTGCCGGTCATTCCGCTCAAGGAGTTCAGCTTCACAAAGGGCAGCTATGTGGAGTGGCGCGGTGCTCTCATGAACCCGCGCCTTAGCCTCACGGCTGCCGAGCGTGTGCGTGCCAACGTGTCCGAAGGCATCGGGAGCAACAATACGCGGCGTGTCGACTTCGACGTGTCTGTCTCAATCAACGGACAGCTTGAGTCGCCCGAACTGGCGTTCAACCTGTCTGCACCGAACGACGGCAACATAGAGAATGAGTTGCAGACTATGGGTGCCGAAGATCGCAGCAAGGCTGCCATCACCATGCTTGCCACAGGCATGTATCTCGGCGGCACCAGCTCTGCCGGCAACATGAACATGGGCACTGCACTCTCCAGCGTACTGCAAAGCCAGATCAACTCCTTGGCAGGTTCGGTCAGCAACTCCAGCTTCAGCGTGGGGATAGAAGACCGTGCGGCAAATGCCGGCATACAGATAGACTACACCTTCCGCTATTCGCAACGTTTCTTCAATGACCGTGTGCAGATAAACATCGGCGGCAAGGTGTCTACAGGCTCCAATGCCTCAAACAGTGTGGAGTCGTTCATCGACAATGTGTCTCTTGAATATCGCCTTGATGCCTCCGGCACACGCTATGTCCGTGCTTTCCACGACAAGAACTACGAGAACATCATCGAGGGCGAGGTCACGGAGACGGGTGTCGGCATAGTCTTCCGCAAGAAGATGGACAGCCTCAGCGAGCTCTTCCTCTTCCGCAAGAAGAAAGACAGGGCGGATGGAGACGGCAAGCAGGCGACAGGCAGCACGACCGGCAATGCCACGACAGGAGGGGCAGAACAGCAATGAATGTAACCGCATGTTGCGTAGGACGCACAGGGAGAGAATATGTTTCGGATCATATATAATATAATAAGGTGTATTTCGCTGTCATCGGCGGCACGCATGACATCGCTTCCAGTGGTGCTGCTTCTTGTGGCATCATGCTCGGTCACCAGGAACCTGCCCGATGGCGAACGCCTTTATGTGGGACAGAAAGGCATGGTCATCGACAATCCCGAGCCTACTGACATAGGTGCCACAGCCCTTGAAGAGGTGGAGGCAGCCCTTGCCACAGCACCGAACAATGCCTTTATGGGCAGTTCGTCCATACGTATGCCCCTGCCCACCGGACTGTGGTTCTACAATGCCTTTGTCAACTCCAAGGGCGGCATAGGCAAGTGGCTGTTCAACCGTTTCGCCGCCACTCCTGTACTCATGAGCAGCGTCAACCCTGCTATACGTGTGCAGGCAGCGGAGAACGTACTGCACGAATATGGCTATTTCAACGGTCGTGTCAGCTATCGCGAATTTCCCTCTAAGAAAGATTCATTGCAGGTCAAGTTGCAATACACCGTAGACATGAATCGCCCCTACCTCATCGACACCGTCATGTACAAGGGCTTCTCCTCCGGCATCATGGATATCTTCAACCGCGCACAACGCAACAGCAGCATCCGTCAGGGCACACAGTTCAACATCACAGACCTTGACAGCGAGCGCACGCGCCTTAGCAATCTGTTGCGCAATCTGGGTCGTTACTACTATCGTCCGGACTATCTCATCTATCAGGCCGATACCACGCTGCGCGAGGGACAGCATGTCAGCCTGCGTCTTGTACCTGCCGAAGGAGTGCCACAGGCAGCAGAACGTGCTTTTGTCGTCGGCAACACCACTGTCAACATTGCAGGTCGTCATGGTGAGACACCTGACACGGGGTTTGTCTACCGTGGCGTTCGCATGAACTATCATGACCGTATGCCGGTGCGCCGCCGTCAGCTCTATGAGTGGCTCGACTATCACAGCTACCGCCGTAAGCGCAGTATGGACGACAGCACAGGTGTCAGCCAGCGTGCTCCGCGCAATCTCTACAGCCTGCACCGCTCTAACCGCATTCAGGAGAAGCTCGCCGAACTTGGCATCTTCCGCTATGTTGAGATGCAGTATGTGCCGCGCGACAGCACTCTGACCTCCGACACTCTTGATGTGGTGCTTAACCTCATGATGGACAAACCGTACAACATGGAGGCGGACTTCAATGTCAAGATGAAGAGCAACAACCAGACCGGCCCTGGTGCCAGCATGACGCTGACCAAAAGCAATGTCTTCGGTCGTGGCGAACTGTGGAGCGTTGCCCTTGACGGCTCCTATGAGTGGCAGACAGGGCGCAACTCTTCATCGGACATGAACAGCTATGAAGTAGGCCTCTCCACAGGACTTACCTTTCCGCGCCTGCTATGGTGGAAGATAGGACGGCAGCAGTATGACTTCCCTGCCACGACCACACTGCAGATCAGCGCACGGCAGCTCAACCGTCCCAAGTACTACCGTATGCTTTCCTTCAGCAGCAATGTCACCTATGACATCCGTCCGTCTGAAGTCCTCAAGCTCAGCTTCACGCCGCTAAGGCTTACATATAATATGTTGGGACATGAGACCGACGAGTTCCGCCAGCTACAGGAGAAGAACCCCGCCCTATACATCAGCCTGCGCGACCAGCTCATACCTGCCATGGAGTACACGCTCACCTACGACAATGCCTCACGCCGCAGCGTGCGCCATCCCCTTTGGTGGCAGACCACACTTGCCGAGGCTGGCAACCTCGTGTCCTTGGCATCGGCTGCCGGCGGTGCTTCGCTCAGCCAAAGCGGAAAGAAGATTGTGGGCGTGCCTTATGCACAGTACCTGAAGCTCAACAGCGAGCTGCGCTATCACTACAAGCTGTCCGAACACAGCATGCTTGCTGCCCGCGTGGCTGCCGGAGTGGTATGGAGCTATGGCAATGCCACGACTGCCCCCTACACCGAACAGTTCTACATAGGCGGAGCCAACAGCGTGCGTGCCTTCTCCGCACGCAACATAGGTCCAGGAGGCTATCCGCCCGAAGAGGGCAACAAATACACCTTTATTAATCATGTCGGTGACATGCGCTTCGAGGCCAATCTGGAGTACCGCTTCCGCATGGTCAATGACCTGCACGGAGCTGTCTTCCTCGACAGTGGCAACGTGTGGCTGCTGCGCAATGACCCGTCGCGTCCCAATGCGCAGTTCAAGCCGGAGAACTTCCTCGACCAGCTGGCACTCGGCACCGGTGTAGGACTGCGCTACGACATGGACTATCTTGTCTTCCGCCTCGACCTCGGCATAGCCCTGCACGACCCCTATGACACCGGCAAGTCGGGCTACTACAACATACCGCACTTCAAGGACGGACTGGCACTGCACTTTGCCATCGGCTATCCGTTCTGAAAAAAATCGTTGCTGCATCATGTATGCGGCAACGCTTATTATCCATACCTTTACACTTGATAAACGGAAACATCAAAAACCATTGATATTATGAAACCAACTTTGTTCCTCCTTGCTGCCGGCATGGGCAGCCGATACGGTGGCCTCAAGCAGCTCGACGGTCTTGGTCCCAACGGCGAGACAATCATGGACTACTCCATCTACGATGCCATCAATGCAGGCTTCGGCAAGCTCGTGTTCGTCATTCGCAAGGACTTCGAGGACGACTTCCGTCGCAAGATCATATCCAAGTATGAAGGCCACATCCCCTGCAGTCTGGTGTTCCAGTCGGTAGATGCCTTGCCTGAGGGCTTCACCTGTCCTGAAGGGCGCACCAAGCCCTGGGGCACCAATCATGCGGTGCTCATGGGTGCCGAGGCTATTGACGAACCTTTCGCCGTCATCAACTGTGACGACTTCTATGGCCGCGACTCCTTCAGCGTCATGGCACGCTATCTGTCCTCACTGCCCGAGGGTTCCAAGAACACCTATGCCATGGTCGGCTTCCGTGTGGGCAACACACTCAGCGACAGTGGCACGGTGTCGCGCGGCATCTGCGGCACCGACAGCCGCCACATGCTCACCTCTGTGGTCGAACGCACCAAGATAATACGTCACGGAGCAGACGTGCAGTATCTCGACGACGATGGCTCCACATGGGTCACGGTGCCCGAGACCACGCCTGTCAGCATGAACTTCTGGGGCTTCACGCCCGACTACTTCGGCTACAGCCTTGACTACTTCCGGACGTTCCTCGGCAATCCTGCCAATATGTCCAACCTCAAGAGCGAGTTCTTCATTCCGCTGATGGTCGACAAGCTCATCACCGAAGGCACTGCCACGGTTGAGGTGCTCGACACCACAAGCAAATGGTTCGGTGTCACCTATCCTGAAGACCGTCAGAGCGTGGTCGACAAGATACGCGCCCTTGTCGATGCAGGAGTGTATCCGCAGCACCTGTTCTGATGTGCAGAAAAAATCTTGTGCGGGGGCTTGCAGACTTCTGAAGTAAATGTTTACCTTTGCACCCGCATTAGATTTATTCATAAACAACAGTTTTTTAATTATGTATTTAGACTCTGCTAAAAAGCAAGAAATCTTCGGCAAGTACGGAAAGTCTAACACTGATACCGGCTCGGTTGAGTCCCAAGTAGCATTGTTTTCATACCGTATTGCCCACCTGACAGAGCACCTCAAGGTGAACAGGAAAGATTATAGCACAGAAAGAGCCTTGACTACACTCGTCGGCAAGCGCCGCGCCCTGCTGAACTACTTGGCATCACGCGACATCGAGCGTTACCGTGCGATTGTGAAGAGTCTGGGTCTGCGCAGGTGATGTCTCTGCATCGCTTGTAGCGAAAACAATGGAGAGGAGCTTCCCGAAGATGGGCGGCTCCTTTCTTTTTCCCCGTATGCCGTTAAGCTTTCTTGGGTCTGCTATTAACAAGTTTTCACAGAATGGCACAGCGGTTCCGAAAGTATGCACTACTTTTGTGCCAACAAAACAAGAAAAACGATACGTATGAAAGATAACAAACAACAGTTCAGAGAGATTTTCGAGAGCCACTATACATGGATAGAAGGATACAGACGCAACGTGCGACGCTATAGCGGCAAGCTGGCGATGATTGACCCCAAGAGCAACAGGACGTGGACTTACACGGAGCTTGACAAGGACACAAACCGCTTGTCCAACGCCATGCAGAGCCATGGCTTCGGCAAGGGCGATGTGCTGATGGTGATGACACAGAACTGCCCTGAGTTTGCCTTCGCATACGTGGCGGCACAGAAGGTGCATGGAGTGATGTCACCGGTGGGCTTCCGCCTGTCGGCAGGAGAGCTGGCACAGAACCTGTCGGACTCACGCCCGAGGATCTTGCTGTTCGACGAACCGCGCCGCGACACGGTGCTGCACGCTGTGCAGATAGCTGGCTTCAGACCCGAGCGTCTTGTGGTGACGGACGGAGAGAGCGATGGCGATGTGGTGTCGTATGCAGACTATGTGTCGGCAGTGTCGGATGACGAGCCGCAGAACAGCGAACCATACAATATCTACGATGAGACGACACGCCTGTACACGTCTGGCACGACAGGCTTCCCCAAGGGTGTGCCGCTGACAAGCATCAATGAGGTGCTCTCGGCACACGACATCATGATGCACTTCCCCATGAACTATAAGGACGTGACGATGAATACCACGCCGTGGTTCCACCGTGGCGGCGTGCACTGTGGAGGCCCGTGTCCCACATTCTATGCAGGAGCTACGCTGGTGGTGATGGGCAAGTTCGATGCCGACACCACACTGCGCTACATCTCGCACTATAACATCACGTTTGTGATAGGCGTGCCTACGGTGCTCGAAGAGTTGGCAGACGCACAGGAAAAGAACGACTATGACCTGAAGTCCCTGCGGGGCATAATAACCATGGGATCTGCACTGGAACGCAGTGCGTGCCTGCGCTATCAGCGCGTGCTGACACCAAACATCTACAACGGCTACGGCACTACAGAGACGCTTTGGAACACATTCCTGCGTCCGTTCGACCTGCCGCAGTATGCAGGAACGGCAGGAGCGTCGATGGTCGACGATGATGTGCGTGTGGTGAAGATCTATGACGACCGCAAGGCAGAACCCGACGATGTGGTGGCTATGGACGGGCAGGAGACAGGCGAGGTGATAATATGCTCGCCGGCAAAGTCGCCCTATACCTACTATAACAACGAGAAGGAAACCGGCAACAAATACTATAAGGGCTTCATCTATACCAACGACCTTGCGACGTGGGACAAGAACCAGTACATCACCATCCTCGGGCGCAAGGACGACATGATAATCTCCTCGGGCGAGAACATCTATCCCACCGAAGTGGAGGAGGTTCTGAACAAGCATCCCAAGGTAAAGGATTGCATCGTGACAAGCGTGCCCGACAAGATGCGCGGACAGATGGTGACGGCATACATTGTGCGCAATGATGCCACGCTGACTGCCGAAGAGCTCGACAGCTTCTGCAAGCAGTCGCCGGACATAGCCAACTTCAAGCGTCCGCACTTCTACCGCTTCGTGGGCGAGATCCCGCGCAATTCGACAGGCAAGAAACTGCACGTGCGCATCAAGGCAATAGCCCTGGACGACCTCAGGAACGGTCTGCTGTACAGGGTATAACAGCCTGTGCGCAGGAATCCGTTTGCAGAATCAAACAAATATCCTTGCCCTCGGTAACAGATGGATTAGGCTCTGCCCCTCCATTGATATAAAACCACTTGCAGCTGCCTGCCCGTTAATCCGGTCAGGCAGTTTGCTTTCTGTACCTCTTTCTTCCAGTACTCCTTCTTGTTTCAATTAACCGGTACTGCAGTACCGATTAACTGGTACGCCAGTACCGGCTATATGGTACTGCAGTACCAACTATATGGTACTGGCCGAGAGGTTAACCAACTTTTATGAAAGAGCTAATAGACTTCTTCAGGTCAGTCATACCAGTTGATGACATCTTTAGGTGTTCGCACTTGTCAAAGTCAGGTGTTATCTCTTGTGGAAAGCTTTTTGAATATTTCGCGGATCAGTTCTTTCGGCTCCTTCGGAAAGGGCTAAGAACGGGTTGCAGTGAAGATGCCAAGACGGTGGTTCAGCCCGTCGCGGTATGCCCGCCAGAACACGGGGATGTCGGCAAACGAATATGCCTTGCCGAGAGGAGCGGTGGCAAGAGCGGTGAGGATGTAGCCCGCGACGCAGATGAAGCCACGCAGGTAGCGCACTGCCACGTTGCTGCCGTACTTGTGGTTGAGGTATGTGGAGTTGCGCACCTGATAGAACCGCTTCCACTTCTTCTTGCGGTTGCGCTCCGCCCATGAGTCGTCACGGAAGAACTGTTCCTTGTCCATCAGTGCGTCGGGTATGTAGCGTATGGTGAAGCCCGACTGCACAGCCCGCAGGCAGTAGTCGGTGTCGTCGCAGAAGATGAACAGTCCCCGCTCCGGCAGTCCGATGCTGCCGACAACGGCACGCTTCACGAACATACCCTCGAACGCCGTCCCTGCTATGTCGACAGGCTCGCAGACAGCGGCACGGCGTTTCAGCCTGTCCTGATACATCGAAGCGAAGGGGTTGCTGAGGTTGTAGCGGCAGAAGTCATTGGTGTACACCTGTCCGCCGAGCAGCCGCCGTGGCGCCATGATGCCGCAGCGGGTGTCGTCATCTGCATGTCGCAGCAGGTGCTCCAGACAGTCGGCACGCGGAAACACGTCGTCGTCCATGCACCAAATCCAGTCGGCACTCATGTCGAATGCCTGCTTCATGCCCGTGAAGAAGCCGCCCGACCCTCCTTCGTTGCCCTGATGAATGACGTGCAAGTCTGTCTGTCCGTCGAGCCATGCCGCCGTGCCGTCGGTGCATCCGTTGTCGACGACGACGATGCCGTCCGTCCTGCGGCTCTGCCGCCTCAGGCAGTCTACGGTCCTCTGCAACAGACTGAAGCGGTTGTAGGTCACGACCACGGCAATTATCTTCATTGTCTCTACGTTCATGGGTGCAAGTGCTGTCAATAGATCCCGTCAATCTTGCCTGGCTGGGTGCTGCGGTAGCGTTGCATCAGTTCGAAGCATCTCCCGATGTCGAAGCCGCGTGCCGTGGCATACTCCTCTGCCATCCAGCGGTGCATCTGCGGCGTGGCGGGCAGACGCTCGAAGTTGCGACACCCTGCGTCGATGCCCAGCGGTGCGCCTATATACATGCGGTTCAGGTCCACCAGCTCCACGCGCAGCCGTCCGTCGACATGACCGAACAGGATGTTGCCGCGCCCATAGTCCAGGTGGGCATAGCCGTGGCTGTGCATCACGGCCGTGATGCGTCCGACCTCGCGGCACACGTCCTCGCAGCAGGACTTCTCGTCACGAAACAGGTCGCTGTATGTGTGCCGGCATCCGGAGGCGGCGGAGATGTAGTAGCTGCTGCCGAACAGCAGTCCGTGGCGGCTCTCGGCAAAGGCCACGGGTGCCGGAGTGCCGATGCCGATGTCGCTGATGAGCAGTGCGTGGCGGTAGGAGCGTTCGGCCTTGGACGGGCGCAGGAAGCCGTAGACCAAGCGGTTCACGGCGTTGGGCTTGCGGAACGACTTGAACACATATTCGTGTCCGTCGTGGCAGAAGCGTCTCAGTTCGTTGCGTCCGACGTACACCGCCTCGCCCTCGGCGAAGCGGCTGATGCTCCGTAGGATGAAGTCGTGCAGGTCGGCATACTGCGGATTGACGGTCAGTGTGCTGAGCCGGATGCCTGTAGGTTGTCTGTCGGTCATGTCTTTCTCTCTCCCGCCCGCCGTGTCAGATCTTGTCAAGCCCCCGTGTCAGCTTCAGCCAGTAGTATTTCAGCGGATTCTTGTATTTCAGCTGCTTCCACGGACGGCTGCCGTGCGGGCGGTGCACCACGGGCAGGCAGGTGAAGAGGTAGTTGTGCAGTCCGGCCTTCAGCGACAGGTGCGAGATGGTCACGTCAAACCAGTTCTTCGTGCTGTCCAGACTGTCGAAGTCCACGGCACGCATCAACCCTGGTGTCAGCAGCGAGCAGCAGAAGCTGCAGTGCTTCTTCACGTCGAGCACGGTGTTCTCCTGTCCGCGGGCGTATCCGTATGGATAGTTGATGTCTCCCTGTTCGTCCACCGTCACTGCTGCCGCGATGCCGCAGTCGGGTCTCGACAAGGCTTCGTCGTAGAGCCGCTGCAAGGTGTCAGGCTGCACCACTACATCCGACTCCACGAGCACCAGTGCGGCATCGGCCGTCAGTGCCTGCCGGCGGCAGGTCTGCAGCACGAGCAGATAGTTTGGCGACGGATGCGTGGTCAGGTCTGCCACGTTCACCAGCGTGAAGCCCTTTTGCCGCGCCGCCTCCTCCAGCCGTGCCGTGTTCTCCGGCGTGCTGAAATCGTTGTAGACGGTATAGGTGTGGGGCACGGAGACGTGTGACGACATGATGGCGTCTATCGTCATCATGGCCGACTCTATTGAGTCTTTCACCGGTGTCACTATGTGCATGGCTTTCATCGCTTCGTGCAGACTGCGGACATGATGTCCGCTGCTGTCAGTGGCGCAAAAGTAGGGCTTTGCCGTTACATATCCAAATCGGCATTTCTGCGGCCGGTGTGCCGCGCACTCCGAGGTTGAACGTCCACAGGTTCTATGGATGACCATTCACAGTTCTGTGGTTGAACGTTCACAGAAGCACTGGTTTGCGTGTTCCGAAAACCGTTCCTACATTTGCGTCATGCACCTGCGGTAGCGACGTTGGAGGCCGACGGACTGCGGGGCAAGACAAGAGCGAAGAGAGGAGGAGACGGACGACATGAAGCAGATTGTCAATATCGGGCATTATGAGTCGCCATGTGGGGAGATTGTCCTGGCATCGGTAGGCGGGGAGCTGTGTCTCTGCGACTGGAGCGGGATGCCATGTGCCGTGCGCAACAAGCGGCGGCTCCTGCGGCTACAGGATGCTGTCTTCAGGGAAGAGCCGTCGGAGGTAACGTGGCTGGCGGCGCGGCAGCTTGACGAATACTTCGCCGGCACACGCAGGGTGTTCGACATCCCATTGCGTCCTGTGGGTACAGACTTTCAGAGAGGAGTGTGGGATGCCTTGCTCGAGATTCCCTACGGGGAGGTCAGGACATATATGGACATAGCCCGCAGGGTGGGCAACGTCAGGGGTGTCCGTGCAGTGGCGCAGGCCATCGGTGCCAATGGCATTGGCATCATCATCCCCTGTCATCGTGTCATTGGTTCTGACAACACACTGACCGGATTTGCGGGCGGGTTGGAGACAAAGAGGCGACTGCTGGAGCTGGAAGGCTGCATGCCTTCATCTTTGTGGAAGGGGAAGTAGGGCGGAACGCTCATTCCACCCAGTCCTCGCGGTCGAGGTTGCGGTAGCCAATGGCTTCGGCAATATGCTGGCTCTGAATGTTCTCGCTGCCTTCGAGGTCGGCGATTGTACGGGACACCTTCAGTATCCTGTCGTAGGCGCGGGCGGAAAGGCTGAGGCGTGTCATGGCATTCCTGAGCATGTTGAGTCCCTCGCTGTCGGGCTGGGCATACTCGCGTATCAGGCGGCTGTTCATCTGTGCGTTGCAGTGTACGTCTGCCAGACCGCTGAACCGCTTCTCCTGTATGTTGCGGGCACGTATGACACGTTCGCGTATGGCGCTGCTCGTCTCCGGCTGTGAGGTCTCGGACATTTTCTCAAAAGGCACCGGTGTCACTTCTATCTGTATGTCGAACCTGTCCATCAGCGGGCCGGACACGCGGTTGAGGTACTTGTGCACCTGCCCTGGCGTGCATACGCACCGTCTCGTGGGGTGATTGTAGTAGCCGCAGGGGCATGGGTTCATGGCTGCCACGAGCATGAAGCCGGCAGGATACTGCACGCTGAACTTGGCACGCGAGATGGTGACGACACGGTCTTCGAGCGGCTGGCGCAACACCTCGAGCGTCTCGCGCCTGTTCTCTGCCAGCTCGTCGAGAAAGAGTATGCCGTTGTGGGCGAGGCTTATCTCCCCAGGCTGCGGGTAGGAGCCGCCGCCAATCATTGCCACTGCCGAGATGGTGTGATGCGGATTGCGGAACGGACGGCGGTAGATCAGTCCTCCGTCCTTGCCCAACTTGCCTGCCACGGAATGTATCTTGGTGGTCTCAAGGCTCTCGGCAAGCGACAGCGGCGGCAGGATTGACGGCAGCCGCTTTGCAAGCATGGACTTGCCACTGCCAGGACTGCCAATCATGATGATGTTGTGACTGCCGGCTGCTGCAATCTCAAGTGCACGCTTGGCGGTCTCCTGTCCCTTGACATCCGAGAAGTCAAGGTCAAAATCGTTCTGATGGGCATAGAACTCCTCGCGTGTGTTGGTCGTCGTCTGTTGCAGGGTGGCCTTGTCGTCGAGGAAGTCTGCCACGTCCCTCAGGTTCTCTGCGCCATAGACCTCGAGCTTGTTGACCACCGATGCCTCCTTGGCGTTCTGCGACGGCAGGATCAGTCCCTTGAAGCCCAGCTCGCGGGCTTTTATGGCGATGGGCAATGCGCCCTTTATCGGCTGCAACGAGCCGTCGAGACCCAGCTCGCCCATGAGCATGTACTCGCCCAGATGGTCGGCCTTGATGATGCCGGTGGCACTGAGCAGTCCGATGGCTATGGGCAGGTCGTAAGCCGACCCCTCCTTGCGGATGTCGGCAGGAGCCATGTTTATGGTGATTGTCGTCAGAGGCTGCTTTATCCCGAGGTAATTGAAGGCCGCCTGTATGCGCTGCTGGCTCTCGCGGACGGCAGAGTCGGGCAGTCCCACCATATAGAACATGCAGCCGCGTCTGCTGCTGACCTCGATGGTGATCAGTGTAGCATCGATGCCCTGTATGGCTGCCCCGTATATCTTCGTCAGCGTGGGCTTTCTCTCTTCCTTGTCAGGCTCGGTCACTTGTCTTTCTCCTTCTCTTTCCGTACAGCTTCGTCTATACTGTCCTCAATGCTGCTGCTTGTCAGCAAGTCCGTGGCTATGATGTTTCCGTCCGGTGATATGAGCACGTCCGACGGCAGGTGGCGCACGGCATACTGCACCGCCGCATTGCTGTTCCATCCCTTGCAGTCGCAAGCCTGGTCCCACTCCAGCGAGTCTGTACGGACTGCATCCTGCCATGCCTGCTTGTCCACGTCGAGCGACACGCCCAAGATCTTCAGATCCTTGCGCTTGGCCTTGTATAACCGGCGGTATTCCCTGTTGGCATCACGGCTGGACTGGTCCCACGATGCCCAGAAGTGCATGAGCAGATACTTGTCCTTATAGCTGCCCAGGGTCTTGTTGCCGTCCTTCGTGCTGGCACGGAAGAACGGGGCAATGTCTCCTGCCTCAATCTTGAGAATGGACTCGTCCTTCTCCTGGAGTGTCTTCACGGCATTCCAGTCGTGCAGACGGTCGTCCATCAGGTCTATAATTCCGTCAACCCTGCGCGCGTCCAGCGTGTCGGAATATGCCACGAAGCGTTGCAGCAAGTAGATGCCTGCCGGCGATGTGGGGTTGTTGCGTACGAAGTCCTCCACCCGCTCGTCCATAGGAGCGGTAGTGGTCGTATCTGCCAGAAAGGCTGTAAGCAGTTCGTTGTCGTCAGTGCCGCTGACCTGCAACCGGTCAAGACAATCGGCAGAACCTTTGATGTCGAGGCGGTCGCGCTTGTTCACGAACAGCGGATACTGCGTGCCGTCGCTGAACGAGAGCCACACCTGTAGCAGCGTGTCGACTTGTATGTTCTTCTTGAAGCGTCCCTTCTCTGTCACAATCGTGTCGACACGGCTGAACAGTCCGTCAGCACCATATATATATATGGTGTCGGCACCCAATCCTTCGATGTTCCCCTTAAGGACTGCATCATCACCATTGCCGCCCGAGCAGGCTGCGAACAGTAGCATTGCGAACAGTATGTATAGCGTTTTCTTCATCTGCTTGGCCGTTGACAGAGCCAAAGGTAGTGAATTTGGCACATAACGATATAAAAAGGGGGCAGGAATGTTTGTGACTCCTGCCCCCTGTGCCTCTACAGCGATATGCTCACGTCCTTAGTTCACTTTACCAAAGAGGCAAACGCCGAGTTGGTGAAGTACTTGGAGAACTCAAGGTCGCTCGCTGCTTTCTTGGCCAGCGACGGCTGCTTGCTGATAGCGTTCTTGAGGTTGTCTGTAACCATGGATGTGTTGTTGGTGCGTGCTCCGAGCACAGCCTTCAGATAGTCGGTGTATGCGTCTGCATGCTCCACACTGTCGAGTGTGCTCTTTGCCTTGTTATAGTCCTTCGACAGAATCTGTGCAAGTGCGGCACTGTTGGTCTTGGCATCGCCGAATGCAGATACGGCACGGTCGTACTGACCCTGTGCGATGTACAGGTTGCCAAGCGTCTCGTTCAGCTCCTTGGCACCTGATGCCTTGCCCAGATAGGCCTCGGCATCCTGGTCGTTGCCCTTGGCCAAAGCCACGAGAGCCAAATTGTTGTTGACCTCAGGGCTGTCCTTCAGCGCAGCTGCCTGCTTGAACAGGTTCTCTGCCTTGTCGATGTCCCCTGCCTCGTAAGCCAACTTGCCGAGGTTGTTGAATGCGCGGTAGTCGCTGGGATACTGGCGTGAAGCCTTGGTGTAGATGTCCTGCTTCTCGGCTGCACTGTTTGTCAGTGTGGCTGCATAGAGCAGTTCTTCAAGGTTCAGCTCCGAGGGATTGCTCTTGGCGAGGCTTGAAATCTCCTCATCCGACTTGCCGATAATCTGGTAGTTCAGTATCAGGCGCGAGCGGCGCAGCTGCGGCAGGATGTCTTCAGCAAGGTTCTTGTAGACAGAAGAGATGTTCTTTATCTCCTTCTCACGCTGTTCGGGGTCGCTGTACATGGAGAGCACGCGCAGAATCAGCTCCTTATCCTGAATGTTCGACTTCTCCACCAACTCCTGGAAGCCGTCCCAGTCTTCGGCGGTGTACTTAGTGTCGATGCCGGTGTCGATGTCGGCCTTCTTCAGGTTCTTGCTTATCAAGTTGGCGGTGTTGTCCTGACGCTTCTCTGCCAAGCCCTGGTTCAAGTCGAAGGCACCGTCGGGTGATGCGTATGCAGAAACCTCGATGCTCTCAATCTCCTTGTTGGCAGCATCGTTCACGTCCTTGACCTCACCGGTGAAGGCGTTTGCGGCACCCATCTGGTTGCTGCGGATGTTGGTCTGCCGGATCAGGAAGAGTATCTGCTCTTCGTGCTTGTCCTTGATGATGCGCTGGAAAGCGTCCTGTCCGAGAGATGCGTTTGCACTCTCAACAGTCTGGTTGACCATCTCTGATGTCGAGATCACGCCATCGGCAATCTTGACCGACGGGATGGTCACGACCTTATTGCCGATGGTGGCAACGAAGTCGAGATAAAGCTCAGACTTTGCCATCTCGGGCACGTAGTCGAAGTTAGCACGCATGGTGTAGTTGCCTCCGGCCTTGTACTGGATGGTCGGGTTGTTGCCCTTCACCTTCTCACCCTGGAAGGTGTAGGTCTGGCTCTTGGCCTCACCGCCCTGCCAGCGCAGCACGGGAGTAACCTCCACGATGGCCTTCTTGTTGAAGTATTTCTCGGGGAAACGTCCACTGATAGTCGCCGGCACCTTGCCGCCTATGGCTTCAAGCACCTGCGGAGTCACGGTGAAATAGTCGGAAGACAATTCACCCATCTTGCTGCTGCACGATGTCATCACAGCCAGCAGCGTCAACAAAAGAGGAAAACAGATTTTTTTCATCATAGCTAAATGTGTATTAAAGCGTTCTTTTTGTTATCAGGGACAAAAGTAACAACAATAAACGCACCATACAGCCGATGATGCGTTTTTTTAGTCTTTTTAGCCAAGCGTCCTCTCCTCTCCGGCTACTCCTGACAAGTGGTTGTCCACTCGCTCCGAGTTCAGATGAAGGAGCCGCAGCCCGTCTGCTAAAAATTACGTCAAGTGGCTCAAACACTTGCTTAAAGATTTGCGATGACCTATCTTTGTGTCTGATAACCATAACAAAAAAACGTTCAAGATGAAAAGACTATTATTCTGCGCACTTTGCGCTTTGATGAGTTTGAGCTCGTTCGCCCAGTGGGTAACCTACGAAGAGGAGGGCAAGGATCCAGGGACTGGCATGTTCTTCCAGCTCAACAGACAAGGACTGGAGTATAATTATGAAGGTGGTGGCGACGATGTGTGTGTCTTGAAGAACTACAAGAAGGACGGCAATGTCGAGACCTTTGATGTCTACGACCCTGACGGGGAAAAACTGCTCGGCAAGGTGAAGATTGAGAACGATAACGCTTCGTGCAGCACCGGCCGTTACACCATGACCGGCGCCACTTCCAAATGGGGACCGAAGAACTGCAGTTTCCGGTTCAAAGGGGATTCCGACGACATGTCTGCCGGTGGCGGTAATGTCATTCCAAGTAAGGATGACGCAATCAAGGAAGGTGCCAAGAAGGCTGTCGACAAAGTCAAGGGACTCTTCAAGAAGAAAAAGAAATAGACGGTCTGCAAGAGAGAGAGAAAAGAGATAGTCCCTTGAGGCGTACGCCTCAAGGGACTATCTCTTTTCTC
>CAVERK010000020.1:0-19365 GCA_963618035.1 bacterium | reverse complement strand
TGCTATGAATGCCCATCCTTAGACCCTATGAATGGGCATCGTTAGGGTGCCTGGCCGCCCAAACGCGGAATTAGTAAACGGGAGTGTGGAAAAGTGAACGGTTAGTGAATGGGATATGGCTCCAGAGTGCGTCTGGCGAGGGGTCAGTAAACGGTTAGTAAACAGTTGGTAAACGGTAGTGAATTTGCTTGCGCGGAACTCTCCATAATATATATGTATGGTCACATTAGGAATGTTTTTCTTACTTTTGCGGCGTCAAAGACAACTGAAACAAACGTCAAACACTTAGATAGCAAGTAAAGTAAGGAGACAAGACATTATGGCAACATTGTCAGAAGACAAGCGACTGCTGACCTACGACATCATGTCGCAACTGCCCGAAGTGACGTGCTTCACAACCACAAGGCACGGCGGATGCAGCAGCGGCAACTACGGAACGATGAACTGCGGGCCATACACCGGCGACGACCCCGAGAACGTGAGACGAAACCTGCAGACACTGGCAGACATGCTGCCGCAGAGGCCGCGCATGCTGGTGATACCGGAACAGGTGCACGGATGCCGGAAGCTGGTGGTCGACAGCAGCTTCGCCGATGCCGGCGATGACCGCCGCCGGCAGATGCTCGAAGGCATAGACGTGTTGCTGACACGGGAGCCAGGATTTTGTCTGTGCATCTCGACAGCCGACTGCATCCCGCTGGTGTTCTACGACCGCAGGCTCAAGGCTGCGGCAACGGCACATGCCGGATGGCGCGGCACGCGCAGCCGCGTGGCTAGTGCCGCACTCGCTGCCATGACCGAGACCTTCGGCACACGGCCGGAAGATGTCGTGGCGGTGATGGGTCCAGGCATCTCGATGGGCGGCTTCGAAGTGGGCGACGAGGTCTATCAGGATTTCAAGAGCGCAGGTTTCGACATGACCAGCATCAGCGAGTGGAAGCCCAAGACACACAAGTATCACCTGAACCTGTGGATTGCCAACCGCATGCAGATCATCGAGGCGGGAGTGCCCGAAAGCCAGATAGAGATGGCAGGCATCTGCACCTGGCGCAAGTACACCGACTTCTTCTCGGCACGCCGCCTTGGCAACGACTCGGGACGCATGCTGACGGGAATAATGATAAACGACGACTGACCACAGGAGCGACGGCAATGTTCAGGATTAGCGTTTCGGAAGAGCTGAAGAGCAGATGTCCGGACTTCTGCGGCATGGCCATAGAGGCACGCGGACTGGAGAACACACCATACAACGCCGCGCTGTGGCAGGAGATAGACCGGTTCACACAGGAGCTGCGCTCCACGTCGACACCCGACGAGTGCAAGATGCAATATGCCATTGCCGCCACACGTACAGCCTACCGCCGCTGCGGCAAAGACCCGAGCCGCTACCGTCCGTCGGCAGAAGCCCTGCGCCGGCGGCTGCTGCGCGGACTGGACCTGTACCGCATAGACACGCTTGTGGACCTTGTGAACCTGGCATCGCTCGTGTCGGGTTTCTCCATCGGCGGATTTGATGCCGACCTGATAGAGGGCACGGACATAGTGCTGGGGATAGGCCGCGAGGGCGAACCATACGAAGGCATAGGCCGCGGGCCGCTGAACATAGACGGTCTGCCCGTCTACCGCGACGCGGCAGGAGGCATAGGCACACCGACAAGCGACAACGAGCGCACGAAGATGAGCCTCGGCACCACCCACACCCTCATGGTGGTGAACGGCTACAGCGGAACGCAGGGACTGCGCGAGACCATCGACCTGCTCGACAGGCTCATGGCAGACTATGCCGGTCGGCGCAGCGCGAGCGTGACGTACGAGTTCTGACCCGCAGCGTGCGCAGGAGATGCCGCCCCTGCGCGAAAAATTAGGCAGGCATAATTTCCGCATTACACCCAACCGCACTATCTTTGTGACCCATAGAGACATGAAGGACTGAATGATAGAGAAACTGATAGTACTGGACGAGGTTGACCCCGTGACATTCTATGGCGTCAACAACGCCAACATGCAGCTCTTGAAGGCACTGTACCCGAAACTGCGCATCGTGGCACGCGGCAACGTAGTCAAGGTGATGGGCGACGAGGAGATGATTGCCGCCTTCACGGAGAGCATGGACAAGCTGCAGAAGTACTGTCTGGAATACAACGCCCTGCGGGAGGAGGACATAATAGACATCGTGCGCGGCAACACGCCGCAACAGGCAGGCAGGAACGACGACGTAATCGTGTTCTCGGTCAGCGGCCGCCCCATTATGCCCCGCAGCGAGAACCAGCTCAAGCTCGTGGAGGCATACCGCACGAACGACATGGTGTTTGCCATAGGGCCGGCAGGCTCCGGCAAGACCTACACCGCCATAGCACTGGCTGTCAGGGCACTGAAGAACAAGGAGGTGAAGAAGATAATCCTGAGCCGCCCTGCCGTCGAAGCGGGCGAGAAATTAGGGTTCCTCCCAGGAGACATGAAGGAGAAGATAGACCCGTACCTGCAGCCGCTCTACGACGCACTTCAGGACATGATTCCGGCAGCCAAGCTGCAGGAGTACGTCGACACGAACGTGATACAGATAGCACCCTTGGCCTTCATGCGCGGACGCACACTCAACGATGCCGTCGTCATCCTGGACGAGGCACAGAACACCACCGCCCAGCAGATCAAGATGTTCCTGACACGCATGGGCATGAACACCAAGATGATAGTGACGGGCGACATAACGCAGATTGACCTGCCGTCGTCGCAGAAGTCCGGACTCATACAGGCCACAGGCATACTGCGCAACGTCAAGGGCATTGCGTTCGTACAGCTTGGCAAGCGCGACATCGTGCGCCACAGACTGGTGGAGCGCATCGTGGAAGCCTACGAGAAGTTCGACAAGGAGAACAGGGAGAAGGAGCAACAACAAAAACATACACTACAATGAAAGCTATTACCAAGACCGATTATCATTTCCCAGGACAGAAAAGCGTCTACCACGGCAAGGTGCGCGATGTCTATAACATCAACGACGAGAAGCTCGTCATGGTGGCTACCGACCGCATTTCGGCATTCGACGTCATCCTGCCCAAGGGCATCCCTTTCAAGGGTCAGGTGCTGAACCAGATTGCATCGAAGTTTCTCGATGCCACAGCCGACATCTGCCCCAACTGGAAACTTGCATCGCCCGACCCGATGGTCACAACAGGCGTGATGTGCAAGGGATTCCCCGTGGAGATGATTGTCAGAGGCTACCTGTGCGGCAGCGCATGGAGGGCATATAAGAGCGGCGTGCGCGAGATATGCGGAGTGAAGATCCCCGACGGCATGCGCGAGAACGAGAAGTTTGCCGAGCCTATAATAACGCCGACGACAAAGGCCGAGATTGGCGAGCACGATGCCGACATCAGCAAGGAAGAGATAATAGCCCGCGGACTGGCAACGGCGGAGGAGTATGCCGTCCTTGAGCGATATACCCTCGAGCTGTTCAGACGCGGCACCGAGATAGCCGCCAAGCGCGGACTTATTCTTGTGGACACGAAGTATGAGTTCGGCACGCACAATGGCAAGATATACCTGATGGACGAGATCCATACGCCGGACTCAAGCCGCTACTTCTATGCAGACGGATATGAGGAGCACTTCGCCAAGGGCGAGCCGCAACGGCAGCTGTCGAAGGAGTTCGTACGGGAATGGCTCATGGACAACGGCTTCCAGGGCAAAGCCGGACAACAGGTGCCGGAGATGACAGACGCAATCGTGGAGTCGATCAGCAACAGATACATCGAGCTGTATGAACACATCACCGGCGAGACGTTCCACAAGGAAGACTCCGAGGGCGACGTGCTGGACCGTATCTATGACAATGTGCTGAAGTCTCTCTGAAGAACGGAGGATGGACTACCCGCAGGAACAGGTGAAGCCCTACGGGGCGACGGAGCCGAAGCGGCAGCAGGTCGAGGCGATGTTCAACCACATAGCACCGACCTACGACCGTCTGAACCACACGCTGTCTCTCGGCATTGACCGCTGGTGGCGGCGGCGTGCCATCAGCACGCTGAAGCCCTACGCGCCGCAGCGCATGCTCGACGTGGCGGTCGGCACCGGCGATTTTGCCATCATGGCATGCCGCATGCTGAAGCCGCAGTCGCTGCTCGGCGTGGACATCGCCGACGGCATGATGGCCGTGGGACGGCAGAAGGTGCAGGCAGCGGGGTTGCAGGACACCGTGAGCTTTGCACACGAGGACTGCACGCGCCTGACGCTGGCGAGCGACAGCTTCGATGCCGTGACGGTGGCGTTCGGCATCCGCAACTTCGACCGCCTTGACCTCGGACTGCAGGAGATGCGGCGCGTGCTGAAGCCTGGCGGACGGCTGGTCGTGCTGGAGCTGTCGGAACCGACGCACTTCCCCATGAAGCAGCTCTACCGGCTCTATGCACACACGGTGTTGCCGACAGCAGGGCGGCTCATATCGAAGGACAGCAGTGCCTACAGCTACCTGCCGCAGAGCATCGCCGCCTGCCCGCAGGGACAGAAGATGAAGGAGGCAATGCAACGCGCAGGATTTGGCGAAGTCAGCTTCACACCACTGACGCTGGGCATCTGCACGCTGTATGAGGCTGTGAAATGAAGAAGAAGTACACTTACATATATTATCTTTGAGCTATGCAGAAATACGGTTTGATAGGCTATCCGCTGGTACACTCGTTCTCGAGCGGATACTTCAACGAGAAGTTCAAGTCGGAGAACATCGATGCCGAATACGTCAACTTCGAGATTCCGAGCATCAAGGCCTTCACGGAGGTGGTGGAGGGCAACACCAATCTGTGCGGGCTGAATGTCACCATACCCTACAAGGAGCAGGTCATCCCCTATCTTGACGAGCTGGACAAGTCCACGGCAGGACGCGTGGGAGCGGTGAACGTCATCAAGATAGAGCGTCTGCCGAAGGGCAAGACACGTCTTGTGGGCTATAACTCCGACATCCTCGGGTTCACACGTTCCATACAGCCGCTGCTGAAGCCGCTGCACAAGCACGCCCTGATCCTGGGCACAGGCGGTGCATCCAAAGCTGTGGTACACGGGCTGGAGGACTTGGGAATAAAGAGCACGTTCGTCTCAAGGGAGAAGAAGGGCAAAGACACTATAGGCTATCACGACATAACACCCGAGGTGATGCAGCAGAACAAGGTGATTGTCAACTGCACGCCGGTGGGGATGTATCCGAAGATGGACTGCTGTCCCGACATCCCCTATGAGCTGCTCACACCCGACCATCTGCTGTATGACCTGCTGTACAATCCCGACGAGACACTGTTCATGAAGAAGGGCAAGGCACAGGGAGCAACCGTGAAGAACGGGCTGGAGATGCTGCTGCTACAGGCATTCGCCAGCTGGGAAATCTGGAACAAATGACAAGACGCACACGCATCATCGGACTCACGGCAGCAGCCATTGCGGTCTGTCTGCTGGCGGCACTGTCCATAGGAGCCAATATGGCCCTGGGACTGCTGACCGACACGCGGCGCGATGCCCCTGCACAAGGTGCCGACTACTCAAGGGTGGCGGAACAGTATCCCGAGACGAAAAGCTGGATTGACAGCCTGCAACACGCCGGTGCCCTGCTCGACACTGTCATCACAGCCACCGACGGCAGGCGGCTGCACGCCGTCTATGCCAAGGCACGCACGGCGACGGACAGGACGGCTGTAATAGTGCACGGCTGGCACGACAGCAGCGTGAGCATGATGCAATATGGATATGTGTTCAACGCACTGATGGGCTACAACATCCTGCTGCCCGACCTGAACGGACACGGACAGAGCGACGGCGACCATATCAACATGGGCTGGAAGGACAGGATGGACGTCATACGGTGGATGGACATTGCAAACGACATCTTCGCACCAAGAGACAGCACGACGCACGGCCGCACAGCCGACACGCAGATGGTTCTGCACGGCGTGTCCATGGGGGCGGCAACGGTGATGTGCGTCAGCGGCGAGCAGCTGAAGCCCTACGTCAAGGCAGTGATAGAAGACTGTGGCTACACCAGCGTCTGGGATGAGGTGCAGCACGAGGTCAAGACAGGACACAGGGAGCTAAGCCCGATAAGCGGTGTCATCATTCCGGCAGCAGACCTGCTGTGCCGCGTCAAGTACGGCTGGGGCTTTAAGGAAGCATCACCACTGAAACAGGTCAGCAAAAGCACACTGCCCATGCTGTTCATCCACGGCGGCAACGACGACTTTGTCCCCACATGGATGGTGCATCCGCTCTACGAAGCAAAGCAGGAGCCAAAAGAAATATGGATTGCCGAGGGTTCAAAACACGCCTTGTCGTACAGGGACCACAAGGCAGAGTATGTGCGCCGTGTCAGAAATTTTGCAGGCAAATACGTGCACTGACCCGATTTTGTCTTACATTTGCTGAAAATGTTCAGGAGTAACACACGACGAATGCGTCCGACGATTCTCATCATGGTGGTTGCAAGCCTCTTGGCCGTGCGCTCTTTCGCACAGACGGTCTACACGCCTGACAATCTGCCCAAGGTGCATCTCATGGACAAGACACGTTACGTCTGCAATCCGTCGGACATCCTCTCCACAGCAGCCTGTGACAGCATTGACTCATGGCTCTACGCACTCGAGCAGCAGACCGGCATCGAGACAGTCGTTGCCGTGGTGCCGTCGATAGGCGATGCCGACTGCTTCGACTTCTGCCACGAGTTGCTCAACTCGTGGGGCGTAGGGAAGAAGGGGAAGGACAACGGATTGGTGGTGCTGCTCGACATCGGGCAGGGCTGCATACAGTTCTACACCGGCTACGGACTTGAAGGCACACTGCCTGATGCCTTGTGCAAGCGCATTCAGACAGTCGACATGCTGCCCTACCTGAAAGAAGGCGACTGGGATGCGGCGATGACAGCCGGCATGAAGTCGGTCTGCGGCATCCTTGACGGTTCGATGGAGAGCGACGCACTGTCTGATGCAGACGAAGACGAATGGATGCTCCCGACAGCGGCGTTCCTCGGCTTCATCATAATCGCGTGTCTGATCGTATGGATTGCGGTGAGGATGGAGACGAAATGCCCTTACTGCGGCAAGCATACGCTGCAACGTTCGCACTCACGGCTGCTGCGTGTCCGTCATGGAGTGCGCACCGAAGAGATTACCTACGTGTGCCGCAACTGCGGACAGAGCGTAGTGAAGAGACAAGACTCCTACGACAGCACCCACAACAACGGAGGCGGGGCAGGACCGGTGATATTCGGCGGCGGAGGCTTCGGAAGGGGCGGCGGCGGTGGCTTCGGCGGCAGCTTCGGCGGAGGACGCGGAGGCGGCGGAGGAGCGGGAACGCGCTTCTGATATATAAACAGACAGGGACATCAATAGAGACATACAAAAACACAAGGATATGAAGAAATCGACAATCATCATCTTAATCGCAGTCGTTGCGATTATATGCGGCTGGGGAGCCGGTGCCTACAACGGGTTGGTAACGGCGGAAGAGAATGTCAACAACCAATGGTCGAACGTGGAGACACAGTACCAACGCCGTGCTGACCTGATCCCCAATCTCGTGAACACCGTAAAAGGCTATGCCACACACGAGCGGGAGACACTGGAAGGTGTCATGGAGGCACGCAGCAAAGCCACACAGATAACCATCGACCCGAGCAACCTCACGGCAGAGAAACTGCAGGAGTACCAGCAGGCACAGGGTGCTGTGGCATCGGCATTGGGCAGACTGATAGCCGTGTCCGAGCAATATCCTGACCTCAAGGCCAATCAGAACTTCCTCGAACTACAGGCACAGCTCGAAGGTACTGAGAACCGCATAAACGTGGCACGCAAGAACTTCAACGATGCGGCACAGGAGTTCAACACCTCCATACGGCGTTTCCCCAAGAGCATCGTCGCCGGCATCTTCGGCTTTGAAAGACGGGCTTACTTCGAGGCTGCCGACGGTGCAGACAAGGCACCTGAGGTGCAGTTCTGAGTGTAGATACAGACCTTCTCCATATTATATATATATAGGTACAGGAAAGAGAATATGAGCAACCAAAGATATATGATGCGCGGTGTCAGCGCAGCCAAAGAGGACGTGCACAACGCCATAAAGAACATTGACAAGGGAATCTATCCACAGGCATTCTGCAAGATAATCCCCGACATCCTGGGCGGAGACCCCGACTATTGCAACATAATGCACGCCGACGGAGCCGGCACAAAGTCCAGCCTGGCATACGTCTACTGGAAGGAAACAGGTGACCTCTCAGTATGGAAGGGCATAGCACAGGACGCGCTGATAATGAACACCGACGACCTGCTGTGTGTGGGAGCGGTGGACAACATCCTCGTATCGTCGACCATCGGCCGCAACAAGATGCTTGTCCCTGGTGAGGTGATCTCGGCCATCATCAACGGCACCGACGAACTGCTCAGACAGATGCGCGACATGGGCATAGGGATCTATGCCACTGGTGGCGAGACTGCCGATGTCGGCGACTTGGTACGCACAATCATCGTAGACAGCACCGTCACGTGCCGCATGAAGCGCAGCGATGTCATCGACAATGCCAACATACGTCCTGGAGATGTCATCGTGGGACTATCGTCAAGTGGGCAGGCTACATACGAGAAGCAGTACAACGGCGGCATGGGCAGCAACGGACTGACTTCAGCACGCCACGATGTGTTCGCCAAATATCTGGCAGCGAAATACCCCGAGAGCTTCGACCACAACGTACCCGACGAGTTGGTCTACAGCGGCAACTACCGTCTTGACGATGCTGTGGACGGTGCACCGGTCAATGCCGGACAGCTTGTTCTCTCCCCCACCCGCACCTATGCTCCTGTGGTCAAGAAACTGCTCGACATCATGCGCCGGCAGATTCACGGCATGGTGCACTGCACCGGCGGAGCGCAGACCAAGGTGCTGCACTTCGTGGGTGACAACTGTCGCGTGGTCAAGGACAATATGTTCCCCGTCCCGCCGCTGTTCCGCATCATTCAGGAGCAGAGCCGGACTGACTGGCAGGAGATGTACAAGGTGTTCAACATGGGACACCGTCTTGAGGTCTATGTCAGTCCCGAGGATGCAGACAAGGTCATCGAAACCAGCAAGAGCTTCAACATTGACGCGCAGATAGTGGGACACATTGAGGAAGGGCCGCGTTCACTGACCATAAAGAGCGAGTTCGGCGAGTTCAGGTACTAAGACAATGGCAGAGAAGAACACCATACTGGAGAAGCTGGACATGCTGGCACCACGGTTTGACGAGGTGTCAACGCTCATCACCGACCCTGCCGTCATTGCCGACCAGGCACGCTACGTCAAGCTGACCAAGGAATATAAGGATCTGAGCCGTCTGATGGATGCCCGCAAGCAGTACCGGAGCATACTGGCAGGCATTGACGAGGCGAAGGAAATCATAGCCACCGAGAGCGATGCCGAGATGAAGGAGATGGCACACGAGGAACTGGCAGAGAACCAGCGTCGTCTGCCGCAGATTGAAGAGGAGATAAAGCTCATGCTTATTCCCGCCGACCCTATGGACGGCCGCAACGCCATACTCGAAATTCGTGGCGGCACAGGCGGAGACGAAGCGGCTCTGTTTGCCGGAGACCTGTTCCGCATGTACAGCAAGTATTGCGAGACCAAGGGCTGGAAGCTCGAGGTCTCCAGTGCCAGCGAGGGAGCCGTGGGCGGCTTCAAGGAGATCATCTGCTCCGTAAACGGTGACGGAGTGTATGGCACATTGAAATATGAGTCCGGCGTGCACCGTGTGCAGCGTGTCCCCGTCACCGAGACACAAGGGCGTGTGCACACATCGGCAGCATCAGTAGCCGTGCTGCCCGAGGCAGAACCGTTCGAGGTCAGCATCAACGAGGGTGAGATCAAGTGGGACACATTCCGCAGTGGAGGTGCCGGCGGACAGAATGTCAACAAGGTGGAATCAGGTGTGCGTCTGCGCTACAACTGGAAGAACCCCAACACAGGCCAGATAGAAGAGATACTTATCGAGTCGACCGAGACACGCGACCAGCCAAAGAACAAGGAGCGTGCATTGGCACGTCTGCGGTCATTCATCTACGACAAAGAACATCAGAAGTACGTGGACGACATCGCGCAACGTCGCAAGACACTCGTCTCCACAGGCGACCGTTCGGCCAAGATACGCACATACAACTATCCGCAGGGGCGTATGACAGACCACCGGATAAACTATACCATATATAATCTTGCCTCATTCATGGACGGCGACATTCAGGACTGCATAGACCACCTGATAGTGGCAGAGAATGCCGAACGTCTGAAAGAGAGCGAAATGTAAGGACAACACGACAATGACAAGATCCAAATTGGCTCGCCTTCTTCCCAGCAAGGACATGCTGGCCAGCAGTTTCAGAAGATTCCCGCAAACTGTGTTCTTCATCATACTGGCCACAGCCATGATGATATGGTCCATAACGTCTGAAGACCTTGAAGGACTGGATACATGCATCACCAATGCCTTCACATTGTTCGCTGTTATATCCGTATACCTTTCGGCATCCTTGAAACTGTGGAACGAGGAACCGTCCGTAAGCGGCACGCTTAAGATTGCAGTGAGTGTTGCAGCCTATGCCGTCATTGCTGTGTTCTCAGCTGTGGTCATGTACACGGCCTACAAGAACAAATACGAATCATTCACGCAGGAGCAGATACCCATCTTTGCCGTAACGGCATCGGTCATCGTCTCTATCTTCATCCTGCCTTTCCGCAAATGCAATACCGATGTGCAACACTGGAATTTCACCGTGCGCATCCTCGGAGCAATGCTGCGTTCAGTAGCCGTCAGTCTGGTGCTCATGCTCGGACTGTTCCTGCTCTACGAGTCAGTATCCATACTGTTCGACATATCAATTGGCTGGAAAATATACGTCAGCACAGCTGCGGTTTGCATGTTCGGCATCAATATGACGCTGATACTCATGCAGGTTCCCTCGGGTAAAGACAAGCACGACGACCGGCCTTATGCCATGGGAGCACTGATGCGCCACACTCTGCATCTGCTCTTTGTGCCGCTGTTCTCGCTCTACATCATCATCCTGTACGTCTATGCTCTCAGGATGCTCCTGTCGTGGCAGTTGGTCAACGGCGGCGTGGCCATGCCTGTGAGCGTGCTGATGCTTGGTACCGTTATTATGGCCTATTGCATCTACCCCGCCCTCTTAGCCGACGGTTTCCGCTTTGACAAACGTCTGATGCGCCTGATGCCAACACTGGTATTGCCGCTACTGATACTGATGAGCGTGGCCATAGGCCGGCGCATCAGCGACTATGGCATCACCGTGCCACGCCTATATCTACTGCTGTTCAACGCCTGGTCCTACTATGTATGCCTGCGTCTGGCTGCACAGCGCACACAGCGGGTAGTGTGGATACCTGCGTCGGGCGCATTGCTGTTGCTGCTGTCGTCGGTAGGACCACAGAGCATAGCCAGTTGCACACGCCGCAGCCTGAGCCACGACGTGCGCGCAGTTCTGACAGCCCATAATACCACACTGCCACTGGACTCACTGGGCTATGAGCGTTTCAGACAAGGCATAAGCCCCGACTCGGCCAAAGTTGTAACCGACAAGCTGGTCTACATCGAGAGTTTCTACGGCACACACGCAACGTCCGACTTGGTCGAGCCTGACGCATGGACAGCAGTATACTCCGCTTACTACACAGTCGATACTACCGTCGTGAAAAACAGCTTCTCGGAGGACTACAACTACTATCATCCTATCGACATGCCGCAAGGCTACAGCAAGGTGCAATATCACGACTTCAGCCCAACTCACGACGGCAGTACATATACCCCTGGCAAGGACAGCATGACTTTAATTGTCAGAGACCAGGACAACAATGACAGCGACACTGCCGACAGTCAGGAATACCACTTCACAGTCAGTCTCAAGGCCATACAGACCGCTGCAAACGACAACAGGGCGGTGCTGTTGCAAAGCGACGATGGCGAAGCCTGCTTCGCCCTGATTCATTTCGGACTATGGCAGTATGATTCCGGCACCGACGACGATTACATCACAGACATAGAGGTGCGCGGTCTGCTGTTCATCAGATAGAGAAATTGCTTTTTACATTAAACATATACACCAATACATATGACAAGAGAAGAACTATACAGCAACATCCTCCGCAAGGAGTCTTTCCTTTGTGTGGGACTTGACACAGACATCAAGAAGATACCGCAACATCTGCTCGCAGAGGAAGACCCGATTTTCACATTCAACAAGGCCATAATCGATGCGACCGCAGACCTGTGTATAGCCTACAAGCCCAACCTCGCATTCTATGAGTGTATGGGACTGAAAGGGTGGACAGCCTTCGAGAAGACCGTGCGCTATATCAAGCACAACTATCCCGACCAGTTCATCATAGCCGACGCGAAGCGCGGAGACATAGGCAACACATCGGCGATGTATGCCCGCAGCTTCTTCGAAGAGCTTGACCTCGATGCTGTCACCGTGGCTCCGTACATGGGCGAGGACAGTGTCACGCCATTCCTTCAGTACGATGGCAAGTGGGTGATTCTGCTTGCACTGACCAGCAATCGCGGGTCACACGACTTCCAGCTGATGGAAGACAAGAACGGCGAACGTCTGTTTGAGCACGTGCTGCGCACATCACAGCAATGGGCAGGCAGCGACAAGATGATGTATGTCGTCGGTGCGACGCAAGGACGAGCCTTTGAGGACATACGCCGCATCGCCGCAGACCATTTCCTGCTCGTACCAGGAGTGGGAGCACAGGGCGGTTCGCTTGAGGAAGTGTGCAAGTACGGCTATAACAAGGAGTGCGGACTTATAGTCAACTCAAGCCGTGGCATCATCTATGCCGGCAGCGACAACGACTATGCCGATGCTGCACGGCTTGCAGCCCAGAAGCTGCAGCAGCAGATGGCGGCAATCATTAAAAAGGCCTAAAGCCGACGGGCGACGAGACACTTTTCCTGTCACCGTGCAAGGGTAATATAAAAAAAAGCCCTTAATTTGCGGTCTTAATTGTCAGATTGAATTATGGAATTCTCAGCTAAGCAGATTGCAGCATTCATCCACGGCGAGATTGCGGGCGATGAGAATGCTACAGTCCATACATTTGCGAAGATAGAAGAAGGCGTGCCAGGGGCAATATCGTTTCTGTCCAATCCCAAGTACGCCCACTACATCTATGAGACCAAGGCCAGCATTGTCTTGGTGAACAAGGACTTTGTACCCGAACAGCCAATCAGCGCAACCCTTATCAAGGTCGACAATGCCTACGAGAGTCTGGCTCTCCTGCTCCAGCTATACGAGCAGAGCAAGCCGCACCGCAAGGGCATATCGCCGCAAGCCGTAGTGGCAGAAAGTGCCAAGATCGGGAAGGATGTCTACATCGGCGCATACGCCGTCATCGACGAGGGCGCGACCGTGGGCGACGGCACACAGATCTATCCCCACACATACGTCGGTGAGAATGCCGGCATCGGCTCTGCGTGCACCATCTATTCAGGCGTGAACATCTATCACGACTGCCGCATCGGCAACAATGTGGTGCTACATTCCGGCTCGGTCATCGGTGCCGATGGCTTTGGCTTCGCCCCCACCCCACAAGGCTATGACAAGATACCGCAGATAGGCATCGTCATCATCGAAGACGATGTTGAGATTGGTGCCAACACCTGCGTGGACCGTGCCACCATGGGTGCCACCGTCATACACCGTGGCGTGAAGCTCGACAACCTCATACAGATTGCCCATAACAACGAGATAGGCAGCCACACGGTGATGGCAGCACAGGTGGGACTGGCAGGTTCGACGAAGGTAGGCGAGTGGAATATGTTCGGCGGACAGGTCGGCGTTTCCGGACACATCGCCATAGGCAACCATGTGGCCATAGGCCCGCAGTCGGGTGTCATCAAGTCAGTGCCCGACAACAGCCGCCTCATCGGATCGCCGCCAATGGAAGAGAAGCCTTTCTTCCGCATGCAGGCCGTGATGCGCCGCATGCCCGACATGTACCGTGAGATTGGCGAACTGAGAAAAGAAGTAGAAGAGCTGAAGAAACAGCTGGACAAGTAAGACAACACACACAGACAAACCAGACAATAATGCTGAAACAAACGACACTGAAGGACAGCTTCTCGCTGAACGGCAAGGGTCTGCACACAGGCCTCAACCTGACAGTGACATTCAATCCTGCCCCCGACAATCACGGATATAAGATCCAACGCACCGACCTTGAGGGACAACCCGTCATCGACGCGCATGCCGACAACGTGAGCGAGACCACCCGAGGCACGGTGGTGAGCAACGAAGACGGAGTCAAGGTCAGCACGATAGAACACGCCATGGCGGCACTCTATGCTTCCGGCATAGACAACTGCCTCATACAGGTGAACGGACCCGAGTTCCCTATTCTCGACGGCAGTGCACGCTATTTCATCGACGGCATCGGCAAGACCGGCATCGTGGAGCAGAATGCACCCAAGGACATCTATACCATCAAGTCCAAGATCGAGTTCCGCGACGAGAAGTCAGGCTCGTCCATCATCGTGCTGCCCGACGATGAGTTCGGCCTCAACGTCATGATAGCCTACAATTCCAAGATACTCTACAACCAGTATGCCACACTTGAAGACATGAGCCGCTTCAAGGACGACATCGCCGCTGCACGCACTTTCGTGTTCGTGCGCGAGATTGAGCCGTTGCTACAGTTGGGACTTATCCGTGGCGGCGACCTCGACAATGCCATCGTCATCTACGAGAAGCAGATGACGCAGGAGAACTACGACAAGCTGGCGGATGTCATGGGCGTGCCGCACATGGATGCCTCCAAGTTGGGATACATCATGCACAAGCCGCTGACGTGGCCCAACGAGTGTGCACGCCACAAGCTGCTCGACCTCGTGGGCGACCTGGCACTGATTGGCAAGCCCATCAAGGGACGCATCATTGCCACCTGCCCTGGACACACCGTCAACAACAAGTTCGCACGCGAAGTGCGCCGGCAGATACGTCTACAGGCATAGGGTCTATTGAAGAACAAGAATTTTAATCTACACACACATATCAAAGACAATGAGCGAGATCAGTCCATTAGCATACATCCATCCGGAGGCGAAAATCGGTGAGGGTTGCAAGATCGGTCCCTTCTGTTTCATCGACAGGAACGTAGAGATTGGCGACAACAACACACTGATGAACAACGTGTCGATCCACTACGGTGCACGCATCGGCAACGGCAACACGTTCTTCCCTGGTGCCAGCATCAGCACCGTGCCACAAGACCTCAAGTTTCGCGGCGAAGACACCTTGGCCGTCATCGGCGACAACAACAGCATACGCGAGAACGTCACCATCAGCCGCGGCACCGCCGCCAAGGGCAAGACCGTCGTTGGCAGCAACAACCTCTTCATGGAGAACATGCACGTGGCCCACGACTGCATCATAGGCAGCGGCACCATCATCGGCAACTCCACAAAGTTTGGCGGAGAGGTTGTAGTCGACGACAACGCCATCATCAGTGCCGTGGTGCTCGTGCACCAGTTCTGCCACATCGGCGGCTATGTCATGATACAGGGAGGCTGCCGCTTCAGCAAGGACATACCGCCGTTCATCATCGCCGGACGTGAGCCGACGGTCTATTCCGGCATCAACATCGTGGGGCTGCGCCGTCGCAACTACTCGAACGAACTCATCGAGAACATCCACAATGCCTACCGCATAATCTATCAGAGCGGCCTCAACACCACAGAGGCACTGAAGAAGGTGGAGGAGAGCATTGAGATGACCAAAGAAATACAGTACATTGCAGACTTCATCAAAGGCTCTGCACGCGGCATCATCCCGGGCGGGCGATAGAGAGATATAAGGAGACAACAGCCATGATTTACAGGTTCACCATCATTTCAGACGAGGTCGATGACTTCCTCCGCGAGATACAGATCAGTCCGGAAGCGACATTCCTGGACTTCCACAAAGCCATACTCAAGTCTGTGGGCTACGACGACAACCAGCTCACGTCCTTCTTCGTCTGCGACGACGACTGGGGCAAGGAAGAGGAGATAACGCTCGAGGAGATGGACAGCAATTCGGACATCGACAACTATGTCATGTCCGACACCAAGATCGACGAACTGGTGGAAGACGAGAAGCAGAAGCTCATCTACGTCTTCGACTACATGACCGACCGTTGCTTCTTCGTCCAGCTGTCGGAGATCATCACGGGCAAGGACATAGAGACACCGCGCTGCACCAAGAAAGAGGGTGTGCCGCCACGCCAGACCATGGACTTCGAGGAGGTCGAGAAGAAGCAGAAGCAGAAAGACCTTGACCTCGGCGAGGACTTCTACGGCGACCAGGGCTACAACGACGACGACATCGACCGCGATAGCTTTGAGGGCTTCGACAACGGGAGCGACACCTCCTACGACAGCAGCGACATCTATTGACGTGACCTCACGCCACTACTCACCCTCCGTGAAGCGAAACACGCTGATAGCACTCATCGGACCCACGGGCGTGGGCAAGACAGACCTAAGTCTCGAATTGGCGCAACACTGCCATTGCAGTATTGTCTCTGCCGATTCGAGACAGATTTTTTCAGGCATCAGCATCGGCACGGCGGCACCCACGCCCGAACAGCTGCGGCAGGTCAGGCACTATTTCGTCCACACGCTGCCGCTCGACGGCTACTACAGTGCCGCACGCTATGCCGACGAGGCACTCTCGCTGCTCGGCTCCACACTGTTCCCACAGAACCCCGTGGCCCTGCTGTCAGGCGGCTCGATGATGTACGTCGATGCCGTGTGCAACGGCATCGACGACATACCCACCATCACGTCCGACACGCGCCAAATGCTGCAGCAACGCTATGCCGAGGCAGGCATCGATGCCCTGCGCGACGAGCTGCGTCTGCTCGACCCTGCCTATTACGCCAGGGCCGACCTCAAGAACCCCAAGCGCATAGTCCACGCCCTGGAGGTGTGCTACCAGACGGGGCGGCCTTTCTCGTCGTTCCACACCGCCGCCAAAGCCGAACGGCCGTTCAACATCATCAAGATAGGGCTTAACCGCGAACGTGCGGAGCTGTTCCGGCGCATAAACAGCCGTGTGGACCTGATGATGCAGCAGGGACTGCTCGACGAAGCACGCCGCGTCTACCCCATGCGGCATCTCAACTCGCTCAACACCGTGGGCTACAAGGAGCTGTTCGCACACTTCGACGGGCTGTGCACCCTCGACGAGGCAGTGGAGAAGATAAAGAAGAACACCCGCGTCTATGCCAAGAAGCAGCTCACGTGGTTCAAGCGCGATGCCGACATCCACTGGTTCCATCCCGACGAGCGCGGGCAGATCATAGGCTTCATCGATGCCCATCTGCCCGACGTGCCGAATACCTGATTGTAGGTATTGCACGTTTCGTCGCAAAATGTCTATCTTTGCGACGCATCGACACTTACATCAAAACAATCAACACTGACACAATAGCGGGAGAGAAGACCATGCAGCACAAGTACAGAGAAACCGACAAGCTGAGCGACCTTATCATAGACAACTACTCCATACTCATGGTGATGAGCCGCTTCGGCATATCGCTGGGCTTCGGCGACAAGAGCGTCCGTGAGGTGTGCCTCAGCCACGGAGTGGACTACCACACCTTTCTGGCAGTGGCCAACTTCATCAACGAGGGGCAGCAGGTCTATGATGCCGGCAGCGACAGCGAGGTGTCGCTCAGTGCGCTCATCGACTATCTCAAGAACGCCCACTCCTACTTCCTCGACTTCTCCCTGCCCGCACTGCGCCGCAAGCTCATCGAGGCACTCGACTTCTCCGACAAGGACAACGTGGGGATGCTCATACTGCGCTTCTTCGACGAGTATGCACACGAGATACGCCGGCACATGGACTACGAGAACAAGGCCGTCTTCACATACGTCGAGCAGCTGCTGTCAGGACACACCTCGGACAAGTACAACATCGTCTCCTTCAGCAGCAAGCACAACCGCATCGACGCGAAGCTGAAGGAGCTGAAGAACATCATCATAAAGTACTATCCAGAGCAGGGCAACAACAACCTTATGAACTCGGTCCTGTTCGACATCTTCAACTGCGAGCAGGACGTACTGACCCACTGCCAGGTAGAAGACTGCATGTTCGTGCCAATCGTGGCGCGGCTGGAAAGGAAGCTCAGGGATGAACAGCAATAACGCAGTAAAAGTCATCATCGCCTCTTCGTCGGCAATAGTGCGCAGCGGCGTGGCATCCGTGCTCAAGCGCATACCCGACGTCCGTATCAACGCCATCGAGGTCAGCTCGGCAGAGTCACTGCGGAACTATGTCCGCACGCAGACACCGGACCTGATTGTCGTCGACCCGTTCATGGGCGGCTGGTTCGACCTCTCCGCCTTCAAGCAGGAAGCCGGCAAGGACACCGCCACCAAGTACGTGGCACTGCTGTGCAGCGTGGCTGACCCCGCACAGCTGCGGAGCTACGACGAGACCGTCTCCATCTACGACACCTACGATGACATATCCCAGAAGCTCGACCGTCTGCTGAGCCGCGACGACGAGGAGGCCGACAGGGACGAGAAGGAGATGCTGAGCCAGCGTGAGAAGGAGATCATCACGTTTGTGGTCAAGGGTCTCACCAACAAGGAGATTGCCGACAAGCTCAACCTGTCCATCCACACCATCATCACCCACCGCCGCAACATCGCACGCAAGTTGCAGATACACACCCCCTCGGGCCTCACCATCTATGCCATAGTCAACAAGCTCGTCGAGCTTAAAGACATCGAGGGCAAAATCTGAAGACAGACATCACCGCCCGTACAGCAGGGCTGTCTGTGGACGTACGTTTAGAAATTATTGCTATAATACCGATACACGGAGGTAAGCGAAACCACAGCCGAGGAGTATCAGAAGGAGTACGACGAAGCCCTGCAGGCGGAGCAGGAGGCGGAGCAGATGCCAATGGATATTGAGGACGAAAACCCCGAGGTTTAAACCTTTTCATCAAAAGGTATAGACCTTTTGGGCGAAAGGTTTATACCTCTATTATTAACCGCCCGAAAAAACATCATTCAGCAATAAATCGGAATGAAAGGTTCGAACCTTTTGGACGAATCGTTCGAACCTTTTGAACGAAACGTTCGAACCTTTTGATTTATTGCCGTCCGCTAAACGTTTCAGACCGAGGGTGCGAGGCGCACACGCGATATCAGCACAGAGGGTGCACCGGTAGTTGTTCCGGTGCACCCTCTGTCTGTAAATGGTCTGTTGGCTGTCTGTCAGCCGAAGTTATCGAAGCGTATCATGTTGTCTTCTACGCCAAGGCTGTCGAGCAGTGCAAGCACGG
>CAVERK010000019.1:0-19734 GCA_963618035.1 bacterium | reverse complement strand
GAAAGTTAGCCGATATTATTTTACTGCACAAACATCGGATGCATAAAATTCGCGCCTGTCTGTTTATGCACCCGACTAAAACATCGCACTTCTATCTTGAATGTTTGTTACGCACCTGACTTGCACCTGACTTGCACCTGACTTGCACCTGACTTCGACTATGCACCACCCATTTCGATACAATGGATTTAGTTCACTTGTTCTATCCTTCTTTTGTCGCAGGTCTACTATTTGCCATCTCCCCCTCTACCAGTACTCCTTTTCGTTTCGATTAGTCAGTACTGCAGTACCAATTAATCGGTACGCCAGTACCAGCTATATGGTACTGCAGTACCAACTATATGGTACTGCCCGAGAAGTTAGCCAACTTTTATGGAGAGGCTAATAGACTTCGTCAGGTCAGTCATACCTGTTGACGGCATCTATACCTTGTCAAACTGCATCTCCTCGGGCGGCATGGCAATGGTACTGCGACGGCGGTCAAAAAAAGAGCCGCTCCAAATGATGAAGCAGCTCTTCAGTTCGTTATAGATAGTTGGATTATTCTGCGGCTTTCTCTTCAGCAGGAGCTGATGCCTCCGCATTCTCTGCCGGCTGTGCTACGACTTCCGCATCTGTAGCAGCCTTCTTGGAGCGGCGGCGTGTGCGTGAAGCCTTCTTGACAACCTTCTCCTTTGCCATATTCTCATCGTAGTCAACCAACTCGATGAAGCACATTGAAGCATTGTCGCCAAGACGATGGCCGAGCTTTATGATGCGCGTATATCCTCCCGGACGGTCAGCAATCTTTACGGAAATCTCCTTGAAGAGTTCGGTGACTGCATACTTGTCCTGCAGGTTTCTGAACACTACACGACGGGAGTTGGTTGTGTCATTCTTTGACTTTGTCAGCAGAGGCTCAACATATTTCTTAAGAGCTTTTGCTTTCTCGACGGTCGTAGTGATTCTTTTGTGCTTTATCAGAGAGCACGCCATGTTTGCCAACATTGCAGCTCTGTGAGAGGCAGTACGACCAAGGTGGTTGAATTTCTTATTATGTCTCATTTTTATTCTTTATCTAATTTATACTTAGAAATATCCATTCCAAACGACAGATTCAGACCCGCCAGCAAATCATCAAGCTCGGTGAGCGATTTCTTACCAAAGTTGCGGAACTTCAAAAGGTCAGTCTTGTTGTACTGTACCAAGTCGCCAAGAGACTCCACATCGGCAGCCTTAAGGCAGTTCAGCGCACGAACCGAAAGATCCATGTCCGTGAGTTTTGTCTTAAGCAACTGGCGCATGTGCAGAACCTCTTCATCGAAATCTGCATTATCAGCATTCGTGTCCGGCTCGAGAGAAATCTTCTCGTCAGAGAACAGCATGAAGTGATAAATCAGAATCTTGGCAGACTCTTTCAAAGCCTCCTTTGGGTGTATGGAACCATCTGTTGTAATCTCAAGTGTGAGCTTGTCGAAGTCGGTCTTCTGCTCGACACGATAAGGCTCTACCGTGTACTTGACATTACGTATAGGTGTGTAAATAGAATCAATAGGGATTACATTAACATCAGTGCAGTATATCCTGTTCTCGTCGGAGGGGACATAACCGCGACCCTTGTTAATTGTAAGTTCAATGTGCATTGTCGCCTTTGAATCCAAATGGCAAATAACCAATTCAGGATTTAACACTTCAAATCCAGTCAGATACTTGCCTATGTCACCAGCTTTGAACTCCGTAGAGTTTTCGATGGTGATGACAGCTTTCTCTGTCTCGAAATCCTCAACTGCCTGTTTGAACCTCACTTGCTTCAGGTTCAGGATAATGTTCGTGACATCTTCCTTAACGCCAGGCACGCTTGCGAACTCGTGTTCAACGCCATCAATCTTTATAGTAGTTATAGCAAAGCCTTCCAATGATGAAAGCAGAATGCGACGTAGAGCATTACCTATCGTAATGCCAAAGCCCGGTTCAAGAGGCTTGAATTCGAACTTGCCATACTTCGAATCAGCTTCTAACATCAGGACCTTGTCAGGTTTTTGAAATGCTAATATCGACATGGAATTAATTAGTTTTTAGAGTACAACTCGACAATCAACTGCTCCTTGATGTTCTCAGGGATATCTGCTCTGTCAGGCACATGCAGGAGCTTGCCTGTCTTTGAGCTTTCATCCCACTCCAACCAAGGATACTTGCTGTGATTGAAACCAGCCAAGGCATCTGCAATTACCTCCAATGACTTCGAACGCTCGCGAACACCAATCAGCTGACCAGGCTTTACATGGTAAGAAGGGATGTTCACAACCTCGCCATCGACGGTAATATGCTTGTGACCTACCAACTGGCGTGCCGCATTGCGTGTGCGTGCGATACCCAAGCGGAAGACAACATTGTCCAAACGTCCCTCAAGCAGCTGCAACAGCACCTCGCCGGTTACGCCTTCCTGCTTCACAGCCTTCTCAAAGAGATTGCGGAACTGCCTCTCCAATACGCCATAGGTGTATTTGGCCTTCTGCTTCTCACGGAGCTGCATTCCGTACTCAGAGGTCTTCTTGCGAGAATTTCCATGCTGGCCCGGGGGATAATTCTTCTTAGACAATACTTTATCAGCACCATAAATACCCTCGCCGAATCTGCGCGATATTCTTGATTTTGGTCCAATATATCTAGCCATTTCTTTTTCTAATTGTTTTTTATGAACTTGTTTTGTTGCAGCCGCGACTGTAGAAAGGAAGTGTTACAATCTCTAAACAAAATCAGATTCAGATTATAAATAATGTAAGCTTAAACTCTACGTCTCTTAGGAGGACGGCATCCATTGTGTGGAAGCGGGGTAACATCAACAATCTCCGTAACCTCAATCCCTGCTCCATGAACGGTTCTGATAGCGGACTCACGGCCATTGCCAGGGCCCTTTACATAGGCCTTCACCTTACGCAAGCCGAGGTCGTATGCCACCTTGGCACAATCCTGTGCGGCCATCTGTGCTGCATATGGGGTGTTCTTCTTCGAACCCTTGAAACCCATCTTGCCAGCCGAAGACCAAGATATGACCTGACCGTCGCCATTGGTCAGGGAAACGATGATGTTGTTGAACGACGAATGAACATGAAGCTGCCCGTTCGCGTCCACCTTCACAACCTTCTTCTTTGCTGCAACTGCTTTTTTTGCCATATATCAACAATAATTATTTAGTAGCTTTTTTCTTGTTTGCGACTGTCTTCTTCCTACCCTTGCGTGTACGGGCATTGTTCTTTGTGCTCTGTCCTCTGACGGGCAACCCGATACGGTGACGTATGCCACGGTAGCAACCGATGTCCATCAGACGCTTGATGTTCATCTGGACTTCCGAACGAAGATCTCCTTCAACTTTATAATTAGCTGCAATGATCTCACGAATCTTGGCAGCCTGCTCGTCGGTCCAATCCTTAACCTTCAGGCCTCTGTCAACGCCTGCTTCGTCCAAGATCTTAGCCGAACTACTCCGACCTATTCCAAAAATGTAGGTCAACGCGATCTCACCTCTCTTGTTCTGAGGCAAATCTACACCAACTATTCTTATAGCCATATAACGAAACTATTTCTTTGCAAAAATAATAATATTATCCTTGACGTTGTTTATACTTAGGATTTTTCTTGTTAATTACGTACAGAGTGCCATGACGTCTTACAATCTTGCAATCGGGTGTACGCTTCTTTAAGGATACTCTAACTTTCATATCGTCTTATTTATATCTAAATGAAATTCTTCCTTTTGTTAAATCATAGGGAGACATCTCCACGCGAACCTTATCGCCAGGCAGGATCTTGATGTAGTGCATCCTCATCTTGCCCGATATGTGCGCAGTAATCTCATGACCGTTTGTCAACTCAACGCGGAACATTGCGTTTGACAACGCTTCAACAATGACTCCATCCTGTTCTATCGCTGTTTGTTTTGCCATATACGTATATTATAGTAAACCCATACGACATCAATAAGCGGCGATACTTCCCGCACGGCCCTTTATGCGTCCGGACTTCAGCAGTCCGTCGTAGTGTCTCATCAGCAAATGACTTTCGACTTGCTGCAGAGTGTCAAGAACCACACCTACGGTAATCAGCAATGATGTTCCACCGAAGAAGTTCGCGAACTCCGACTGCACGCCAAACACTCCGGCAAACGCAGGCATTATGGCAATGAACGTAAGGAACAAGGCTCCCGGCAGAGTGATACGGGACATAATCTCATCTATGTAGTCTGCCGTCTTCTTGCCGGGCTTGACACCCGGAATAAACCCGTTGTTACGCTTCATGTCCTCCGCCATCTGTGTCGGGTTGATTGTTATAGCCGTGTAGAAATACGTGAACAAGATGTTCAGTATTGCAAACACGAAATTGTACAGGAAGCTGCTTGAGTTGGTAAAGTCGCGCATTACGCTACTCGAATTGCTCAAGTCGGTAAATCCCATCAGCGAAATCGGGATAAACATGATTGCCTGTGCAAAGATGATAGGCATCACATTTGCCGCATTGACCTTCAAGGGGATATACTGCCTGGCACCTCCAATCTGCTTGTTGCCGACAATCTTCTTCGCATACTGCACAGGAACTTTCCTGACACCTTGCACAAGAAGGATAGCCAAAGCCGTGACCACGAGCAGGATGATTATCTCAATAAGGAACATCACCAGACCGCCGGTCTTCTCCGTCATACGAGACACAACCTCCTGAAAGAATGCTTGCGGGAACCTGGCTATGATACCAACCAAAATAATCAGTGAGATGCCATTGCCGATGCCCTTGTCTGTGATTCTCTCACCGAGCCAAAGGATGAACATACTACCTGCTGCCAAAATTATGGTAGAGGTAAACATAAACAGAGTCCAATCTAATGAAGCATTGAGTGACGGCCCTGCCTGCATCTTCAAGTTCAGCAGATATGATGGAGCCTGTACAAGAAGGATGAAGATGGTCAGATAACGGGTATACTGATTCATCTTTCTCCTGCCGCTCTCGCCCTCGCGCTGCAACTTCTGGAAATAAGGCACAGCGATACCCAACAACTGGATGACAATAGATGCCGAGATGTAAGGCATGATTCCCAATGCAAATATAGATGCATTTGAGAATGCTCCACCGGAGAACATGTTCAACAGGGCTAAAAGACCCTCGCTTGTCTGTTGGCGCAACTGTGTCAGCATTGACGGGTTTATGCCTGGCAATACCACATACGAACCAAACCGGTATATTGCGACAAACAATATGGTGATGAGAATCTTCTGACGAAGATCCTCAATCCTCCATATATTCTTTAATGTTTCAATAGCTTTCCTCATTGAATCAAAGTTTTACGGCCTTACCGCCTAAAGCCTCAATGGCAGCCTTTGCACTCTCGGAGAATGCATTTGCTTCTACGTCAACCTTGGATGTCAAAGCTCCATTCCCAAGTATCTTGACCAACTGGGAAGAGGAGACAAATCCTGCCTCAACCAGATCCTTAACACTGACGGTCTGCAAGTTCTTGGCTTCAGCCAGTCTCTGTATGGTGTCAAGGTTTATGGCCTTATACTCAATACGGTTGATATTCTTGAAGCCGAACTTCGGCACACGACGCTGCAACGGCATCTGACCACCCTCAAATCCAATCTTCTTCTTGTAACCAGACCTTGACTTGGCACCCTTTGTACCTCTTGTAGATGTACCGCCAAGACCAGATCCAGGACCGCGTCCGATTCTTTTCCTTGAAGTAGTTGACCCTGCAGCAGGTTTCAAATTGCTTAAATCCATATTGCGATTCTTTATTGTTCTACGACTATTTACTTAACAATGGTGACAAGATGCTTGACCTTCTCCACCATTCCACGTACAGAAGGAGTATCCTCAACCTCAACCTGACGGTAAAGTTTGTGCAGGCCCAACGAGTCGAGAGTGTCTCTCTGCGTTTTAGGAGCACCAATTCTGCTCTTAGTCTGTTTGATCTTTATTGTTGCCATTGAAAATACTCTCCTTATCCTTTAAATACTTTTTCCATACTGATGCCTCTGTTGTGGGCTACAGTGTAGGCATCACGCATTTCGCCAAGAGCCTTTATTGTGGCCTTAACCAAGTTGTGGGGATTTGACGAGCCCTTTGACTTAGCCAGTACATCCTTGATACCTACGCTCTCGAACACCGCACGCATAGCACCACCGGCAACCACACCGGTACCCTGTGATGCAGGCTTGATGAATACCTCTGCACCGCCAAACCTTGCGGACTGCTCATGAGGCACCGTACCATTGTGGACAGGGACCTTTGTAAGGTTCTTCTTAGCAGCCTCTACACCTTTGGCAATGGCTGCTGTAACCTCACTGGCCTTACCCAGGCCATAGCCTATAGTGCCGTCTTCGCTACCGACAACCACGATGGCCGAGAAGCTGAACGTTCTACCACCCTTTGTGACTTTGGTTACACGGTTTATCGCAACCAGCCTGTCTTTCAGTTCCGTATCGTTAGAAACTTTTACTCTGTTCAATTCTGCCATAATGATTAAAATTTAAGTCCACCGTTGCGGGCAGCGTCTGCCACCTCTTTAACTCTGCCATGATACAAATAACCATTACGGTCGAATACGACAGTCGTAATACCGGCCTCGAGAGCTTTCTTGGCAATCAAGTCACCGACCTTAGCAGCCTGCTGCTTCTTCGGCATAGCCTCTGTAAGACCCAAAGATGATGCTGCGGCCAAAGTCTTTCCCGCGAGATCATCAACAAGCTGGACGTAAATCTGCTTATTGCTTCTGAAAACAGACATACGAGGACGCTCTGCCGTGCCCGACACCTTGTTGCGAACTCCATATTTGATTTTGATTCGTCTTTCTATTTTTGTCGTCATAATGCTCTATTTTAAAAATTACTTAGCACCAGCTGCCTTACCAGACTTCCTGCGGATAACCTCGCCAACGAACTTGACACCCTTGCCCTTATAAGGTTCAGGCATACGGAATGAACGTATCTTGGCACAAACCTGCCCGATGAGCTGCTTGTCGCAGGACTCCAAAAGGATCAGAGGATTCTTGTTCCTCTCAGACTTCGTCTCGACCTTTATCTCAGGAGGTAACTGAATGAATATGTTATGGGTATAGCCTAATGCAAGCTCCAAGATGTTCCCCTGATTGGAAACACGATAGCCCACACCGACAAGCTCGAGCTCTTTCTTATATCCCTCAGATACACCAACAACCATGCTGTTTACCAACGCACGATACAGTCCGTGATATGCGTGTCTCTGCTTTGGGTTATCGGTCAAGGCCTTCTCATCTTCTGCGAAAGACACATGACCATCTTCTATTGTGACTTTGATTGAAGGATTTACATACTGGCTCAACTCTCCCTTGGGACCTTTAACGGTCACAACATCATCCTTGAATGTGACTGTCACACCGGCCGGTATGCTAATGGGCAATTTTCCTATTCTAGACATTCTCTATATCCTCCAATTAATAAATGTAACACAAAACCTCACCGCCAATCTTCAAGTCAGCGGCTTCTTTGTCAGTAAGAACACCCTTTGAAGTAGATATAACCGCAATGCCCAAACCATTGATAACTCTCGGCATGTCTCTGTAGCCGGTATACTTACGCAAACCGGGGGAAGAAACGCGGATAAGCTTCTTAATGGCATTTACCCTGCTTACAGGATCATACTTCAATGCAATCTTGATAGTTCCCTGTGGACCATCTTCTACAAACTTGTAGTTAAGAATGTAGCCTTTTTGGAAAAGGATCTTCGTGATTTCCTTTTTCAAATTCGAAGCCGGAACCTCCACTACTCTGTGCTTTGCCTGAATAGCGTTTCTCAACCTCGTCAAATAATCTGCTATTGGATCTGTCATAAATGTATAATGTTAAATTGATCAGGACACCCTGACAATATTTAAAAAATGTCTTACCAGCTTGCCTTGCGTACACCGGGGATAAGTCCATTCGATGCCATCTCGCGGAAGTCGATTCTCGAGATGCCAAACTGACGCATATATCCCTTCGGACGACCGCTCATCTTACAACGGTTATGCAATCTGATTGGATTAGCATTCTTTGGAATGCTCTGCAACTTCTGTGCTGCTTCGTAAGCCTCGGCAGGTTCGCCCTTCCGGATTATCTCCTTGAGAGCGGCTCTCTTGCTGGCATACTTCGCAACTAACTTGGCACGCTTAATCTCGCGGGCTTTCATTGATTCTTTTGCCATATTCTAATATCAGTCTTTATTAGCGTTCTTGAAAGGGATTCCAAACTCCTTCAGCAGAGCATAACCTTCCTCATCCGTATTCGCTGATGTCACGAATGTTATGTTCATACCCTTTATGGTCTGGATGCTGTCAATATTAATCTCAGGGAAGATAATCTGCTCCTGAATGCCGAGAGAGTAGTTACCACGGCCATCCAGCTTGCTTTGCACTCCCTTGAAGTCTCTGATACGCGGCAGAGCCACACGTACCAACTTCTCGAGGAACTCGTACATACGTTCACGACGCAAAGTCACCATAACGCCGATAGGCATCTTCTTACGGAGCTTGAAGTTGGCTATATCCTTGCGCGAAAGTGTCGCTACAGCCTTCTGCCCAGTGATGGTGGTCAACTCGTTTATTGCGTCATCTATAATCTTCTTGTCTGCCACAGCAGCACCCAGTCCCTGATTTACGACAATCTTCTTCAATACAGGAATCTGCATTGTCGATGTATAGTGGAACTTTTCCTTCAAAGCAGGAGCTATGCGCTCAGCGTATTCATTCTTCAAACTTGCAGTATTGCTCATCACTTAATCTCCTCTCCTGATTTTTTTGAATAACGGACTGACTTGCCATCAGCTCCTTTCTTCCTGCCGATACGTGTGGGCTTGCCCGTCTTGGGATCCACTACATTCAAGTTGGAAATGTGAACCGGAGCCTCCTTCTTCACGATTCCACCCTGCGGATTCTTGGCATTCGGCTTTGTGCTCTTGGACACCATGTTAATGCCCTCAACGATAGCACGCTGATCCTTTACAAGAACCTTCAATACACGACCAGTCTTGCCTTTGTCTTCACCGGCGTTCACATACACTGTGTCGTCTTTCTTTATATGTAATTTACTCATTCTTTAAAGCTTTAAAAGATTAAAGTACTTCAGGAGCAAGTGAAACGACCTTCATGTTTGTCGTGCGCAGCTCACGTGCCACCGGACCGAAGATACGGCTTCCACGAAGCTCACCTGCATTGTTCAGCAGGACGCAGGCATTATCATCAAAACGTATATAGGAGCCGTCCTGACGGCGGATCTCCTTCTTTGTACGTACAATCAAAGCTTTCGACACTGCACCCTTCTTAATATCGCTCGATGGGATAACATTCTGTACGGCAACGACGATTACATCACCGACAGAGGCATAACGGCGACCGGTGTTTCCCAAAACACGGATACACAGAGCCTCGCGTGCGCCGCTGTTATCGCATACAGTAAGTTTGGATTCTACTTGTATCATAGCAATTTACTTAGCTTTTTCTGTTATTTCTACCAATCTCCATCTCTTGGTCTTGCTCAAGGGACGGGTCTCCATGATGCGAACCTTGTCACCAACGTTGCACTCATTCTTCTCATCGTGAGCGTAGTACTTCTTCGTCTTGCTCACGAACTTACCATACAGAGGGTGCATGACCTTAAACTTGGCAGCAACGACAATAGACTTGTCCATCTTGTTGCTGACAACGACACCAGCTCTTACCTTCCTTAAATTTCTTGCTTCCATCAGGGCCTTCATTTATTATTAAGTTCTCTCTCGCGCAAGACAGTCTTCATGCGCGCAATCGTCCTGCGTAAGTCCTTAATCTGTGCAGGATTTTCAAGAGGAGAGATAGAGTGATTCAACAACATCTGATGCAACTTGGCGGACTCGCTCTCCACTCTCTCTACCAAGTCATTGGTAGCCATTTCTTTAATTTCTGCTATCTTCATAATTCTTACGCATTATTGATTTTGAAAATCATAGTCACGTCTTACGACAAACTTTGTCGTGATAGGGAGCTTCTGAGCAGCGAGTCTCAATGCCTCCTTTGCGATCTCGTAAGGCACGCCATCTGCTTCAATCAGTATTCTTCCTGGATATACGGGAGCAACCCATCCCGACGGATCACCCTTACCTTTACCCATACGCACATCGGCAGGCTTTCTGGTGATTGGTTTGTCTGGGAATATGCGAATCCAAATCTGGCCTTGACGCTGCATGTATCTTGTGACGGCAATACGCGCAGCCTCTATCTGCTGAGCCGTAATCCATTTCGGCTCCAGAGCCTTTATTCCGAACGATCCAAAAGCGAGCGTTGTACCTCTATAGTCATTGCCCCTGCGTCCGCGTCCGTCTTGCGGCCTTCTATATTTAGTCCTTTTCGGTTGTAACATAATCTTTCAGTTTCAAATTAGCGGTTAATCTTTTTTCTCTTGAAGCCACGGCCGCTGTTCTGACCACCGTTTCCACGACCGCCTTCCTTGGCCTGTGTGAAATTAGGAGCCAACTCGCGCTTACCATAGACAAGTCCCTTGCAGATCCACACCTTGACACCCTGCAGACCAACCTTTGTCAAAGCCGGTGTCTGGCAGTAGTCTATGTCGGCACGGAATGTATGCAACGGGGTTCTTCCCTCCTTAAACATCTCGGAGCGAGCCATCTCAGCACCGTTCAGACGACCCGAGATCTGTATCTTAATGCCCTCGGCACCCATGCGCATCGTATTGGCGATTGCCATCTTTATAGCACGGCGATAAGCTATCTTGCCTTCCACCTGACGTGCGATGTTGTTTGCTACGATGACGGCATCAAATTCAGGACGGCGCACCTCATAGATGTTTATCTGCACTTCCTTGTCGGTAATCTTCTTCAACTCCTCTTTCAACTTGTCTACCTCCTGGCCACCTTTACCGATGATGATGCCAGGGCGTGAAGTGCAAACGGTGATAGTGACGAGCTTCAGAGTGCGCTCGATAACGATTCTCGATATGCTTGCCTTTGCGAGACGGGCATTGAGATACTTACGGATCTTGCTGTCTTCCAGCAAAGAGTCGCCGTAGTTCTTGCCACCGTACCAGTTAGAATCCCATCCTCTGATGATTCCCAAACGATTACTTATCGGATTAACTTTCTGTCCCATTTGCCTTATTTTTCTTCGTTATTACTTTTTGAACCCACGAACAGCGTAACGTGATTAGAGCGTTTACGGATTCTGTAGCCTCTACCCTGAGGGGCGGGGCGCATTCTCTTGAGTGTAGGACCGCCGTCTACGAAGATCTTCGTCACGAACAACTCGCCACTCTCAGCCTTACGCTCGTTCTTCTGCTCCCAGTTGGCTATCGCAGAACGCAGCAGTTTCTCAACCTTAGCCGCAGCTTCCTTCGACGAGAACCTAAGCACACCAAGAGCTCTATTGACTTCCATTCCGCGGATCATATCTGCAACAAGGCGCATCTTACGAGGGGAAGTAGGAACATTTTGCAACTTTGCAAAATACATTGTCTTTAGGGCTTCCTTTCTTTTTTCAGCCGATATTCTTTTTCTTGATCCCATTATAGTTTACTTTTTTCAGGCCTGTTTAATCATTTCCTATTACCAGCATGTCCCTTGAACGTACGGGTTGGAGCAAACTCGCCCAACTTGTGTCCCACCATATTCTCAGTAATGTAAACAGGAATAAATTTATTTCCATTATGAACAGCAATGGTATGCCCCACAAAATCCGGAGAAATCATTGAAGCTCGTGCCCAGCTCTTGATGACCTCCTTCTTGCCTGACTCATTCATGGCAAGAACTTTCTTCTCGAGCTTGACATTGATATATGGACCTTTTTTTAATGAACGACTCATAATTTATTCGATTTATCAGATTACTTCTTCCTTCTCTCTATAATATACTTGGACGACTGCTTCTTAGGAGCCCTGGTCTTGAGACCCTTAGCATACAAGCCCTTGCGTGATCTTGGATGACCACCGGAAGCACGTCCTTCGCCACCACCCATTGGGTGATCAACAGGGTTCATAACGACACCACGGTTGCGTGGACGGCGTCCAAGCCAACGAGAGCGTCCGGCCTTACCGGAACTTTCCAGTCCGTGATCTGAATTTCCCACACTGCCAATAGTAGCCTTGCAGGTGCTCAATATCTTCCTCAACTCACCCGAAGGAAGCTTGATGACACAGTAGTCGCCCTCTCTTGAGGTCAGCTGTGCGAAGTTTCCTGCCGAGCGCACCAATGTGGCACCCTGTCCTGGACGGAGTTCGATATTGTGAATGACCGTACCGACAGGTATGCTCTTGAGTGGAAGTGCGTTGCCAATCTCTGGTGCAGCATTCTCTCCCGACATCAGAGTCGTTCCGACCTGAAGTCCGTTAGGCGCAATGATATAGCGCTTCTCACCGTCAGCATAGAACAGCAGAGCTATACGAGCCGAACGGTTCGGATCATACTCTATTGTCTTAACGACTGCCGGAACACCATCTTTGTTTCTCTTGAAGTCAATGACACGCAGCACTTTCCTGTGTCCGCCACCGATGTAGCGCATGGTCATCTTACCTTCATTGTTGCGTCCGCCCGACTTCTTCACTCCGAAGACAAGGCTCTTCTCTGGTACCCGTGCAGTAATCTCTTCAAATGTACCAATAATCTTATGTCTCTGCCCTGGTGTTGTGGGCTTAAATTTACGTACTGCCATTTCCTATTTAGATGTTGCTGTAAAAATCAATAGTTTCGCCATCCTTCAGGGTGACGATAGCTTTCTTGAAAGCGTTCGTGCGGCCTTTCACAAGTCCCGACTTGGTATAGCGCGACTTGCTCTTACCTGCATAGATCATAGTGTTGACATCAACCACCGACACCTTGTAAAGTGCTTCCACTTCAGCCTTGATCTGAGGCTTTGTAGCCTGGGGGGTAACGACAAAGCCGAAACGGTTGTTAGCCTTTTCGGTGATGCCTGTCATCTTCTCTGTCACTAACGGTTTAATGATAACTGCCATTATTTAAGCCTCCTTTTTATCCAACACTTTATCGATTGCCGAGAGCGAAGTCTCAGTAAACACAACTACACCGGCATCCAATACTCTGTATGTATTGACACCGTCCACAGTCTGCACGTTCGTACGCTGCAGGTTGCGAGCCGACAAATATACATTTTTGTTCGATTCCGGCGTGACCAGAAGAAGCTTTTTGTCTGAAATTTTAAGATTATTTATCAGAGCAACAAAATCCTTCGTTTTAGGTGCCTCAAACGTGAAATCTTCCACCACGATGATGGCATTGTTCTGCGCCTTGTACGACAGAGCAGACTTGCGTGCCAGCTGCTTTACCTTCTTGTTAAGCTTGAAAGAGTAGTCTCTTGGCTTGGGACCGAACACGCGGCCACCACCAACAAGGACAGGCGAGTTCAGGTCACCGCGACGTGCACCGCCGCCACCCTTCTGACGTCCTATCTTGCGTGTTGAACCACTGATCTCACTTCTTTCTTTCGACTTCGCCGTTCCCTGACGTCGGTTCGCCATATACTGCTTGACAGCAAGGTAGATGGCATGGTCGTTCGGCTCAATTCCGAAGACAGATTCGTTTAACGTAATCTTTCTTCCGGTGTCTTCACCTTTAATATTGTATACGTTAACTTCCATTATTTCTCAATTAAAACGATTGAACCTTTGCAACCTGGAACAGAACCCTTAACCAAGAGCAGATTGTGCTCCGCGATTACCTTTAATATCTGCAAGTTCTGGACAGTAACACGGTTTCCGCCCATCTGTCCTGCCATACGCAGACCCTTGAATACCTTCGCGGGGTAAGAACATGCACCGATAGAACCTGGCTTGCGCGCACGATTGTGCTGACCGTGTGTGGTCTGTCCCACACCACCGAAATGATGTCTCTTGACAACACCCTGGAAGCCACGTCCCTTCGATGTACCGATAACATCAACGAACGACGCGTCATTGAACAACTCTACATTGACGGTATCGCCCAAGTTCAGCTCACCGTCAAATTCTTTGAACTCAGCCAAGTGTCTCTTCGGTGTCACTCCGGCTTTCTTGAAATGACCCATCAAGGCTTTGGTGGTATGCTTCTCCTTCTTGTCCTGGAATCCCAGCTGGACAGATGCATAACCATCCTTCTCGACGGTCTTAACCTGAGTTACAACACAAGGACCTGCTTCGATAACAGTGCATGGCACATTCTTGCCCTCAGCACTGAAAACGGATGTCATTCCGATTTTCTTTCCTAATAATCCTGGCATTTCACTTAATGATTAAAAATTACACTTTGATTTCCACTTCAACACCACTCGGCAGCTCCAGCTTCATCAGTTCGTCGATGGTCTTCGCCGTTGAGCTGTAGATGTCGATAAGCCTCTTATAGGAAGAAAGCTCGAACTGCTCGCGCGACTTCTTGTTAACGAACGTGGAACGATTGACTGTAAAGATGCGCTTGTGCGTCGGCAGAGGAATAGGACCGCTGACGATAGCACCTGTGGACTTGACTGTCTTAACGATACTTGCAGCCGACTTGTCGACCAAGTTGTGATCGTAAGACTTCAGTTTGATTCTGATTTTCTGACTCATTTTGTCTTTGATTGATATTGTTACTTTTATCAGCGCGTCAGCACCGCAGGTTAAGAGTCATACGCTAACCTGCGGTTGCCTTCACGCATTTTCTTCCTTTATTTGATCAGGTCAACACGTCCCTTCACTTCCTCAAGCACAGCCTTCGCTATCGAAGAAGAGACAGGCGCGTGGTGGTCATAGCTCATTGTCGAGGTTGCACGACCCGATGTGATGGTACGCAATGCTGTGACATAGCCGAACATCTCTGCCAGCGGCACCATAGCCTTGACGATTCTCGCACCCGAGTGTGTGCTCTCCATGCCTTCCACCTGTCCGCGACGGCGGTTCAAGTCACCGATGACATCACCCATGTACTCTTCAGGAGTGACGACATCCAGCTTCATGATAGGCTCCATCAGTACCGGCGCAGCCTTGGCGCAAGCCTCCTTGTATGCCTGGATGGCGCAGATTTCGAATGACAGCTGGTCAGAGTCAACGGGGTGGAATGAACCGTCGAGCAGCTCGACCTTCAGAGAATCCATAGGATAGCCTCCAAGGACACCGTTCTTCATTGCCGACTCAAATCCCTTCTGCACTGACGGGATGAACTCCTTAGGAATGTTACCGCCCGTGACAAGGTTGACAAACTGCAATCCGCCCTCTGTGAAGTCCGGATCAACAGGACCGACATTGACGATGATATCAGCGAACTTACCGCGACCACCCGACTGCTTCTTGTAAAGCTCACGGTGGTTGACGGTCTTGGTGATTGCCTCCTTATAGTTAACCTGGGGCTTGCCCTGATTACACTCGACCTTAAACTCGCGCTTCAAACGGTCGATGATGATGTCGAGGTGAAGCTCACCCATACCCGAGATGATTGTCTGTCCGCTCTGCTCGTCAGTCCTGACCGTGAACGTCGGGTCTTCCTCCGCCAGCTTGGCCAGACCGTTGGACAACTTCTCCATATCCTTCTGTGTCTTCGGCTCAACGGCGATAGCAATCACAGGATCGGGGAAGTCCATAGACTCAAGTACTACAGGAGCATCCTCATCGCACAGCGTGTCACCGGTATGGATATCCCTCATTCCGACTACGGCACCGATGTCTCCTGCCGAGATGACATCAACAGGGTTCTGATGGTTCGAGAACATCTGGAACAGACGCGAGATGCGCTCCTTCTTGCCGGAGCGTGTGTTGTACGCATACGAACCGGCCTCCAGCTTGCCTGAATAGACACGCACATACGTCAGACGACCCACATACGGATCGGTAGCTATCTTGAATGCAAGTGCCGATGTGTGTTCGTCTTCAGAGGGACGGCGGTCTTCCTCAGCACCTGTCGACGGGTTTGTACCCACGATGTTAGGTGTATCCAGAGGAGAAGGCAGGAATGCGCAGACATAGTTCAGCAATGTCTGAACGCCCTTGTTCTTATACGATGAGCCAAGCGTCATCGGGCAGCACTCCATAGCGCACGTACCCTTGCGGATGGCACGGATAATCAGATCCTCGGGAATGTCCTTACCTTCAAGATAAAGCTCCATCAGCTCGTCGTCATAGTTGGCAGCGTTCTCGATCATCTTCTCGCGCCACTCATTGGCCTCGTTGACCAGTTCTGCCGGTATGTCTGCAATCTCATACTCTGCGCCGAGCGTCTCGTCGTTCCACAGGATGGCTTTCATCTGTATCAGGTCGACAACGCCCTTGAAGTTCTCCTCCGCACCGATAGGTATCTGCACAGGGATTGGGTTCGCGCCCAGCAAGTCCTTCATCTGCTGCACGGTCTCAAAGAAATCCGCACCGCTACGGTCCATCTTGTTCACATAGCCCACACGAGGAACATGATACTTGTCAGCCTGACGCCACACGGTCTCCGACTGCGGCTGCACGCCATCGGCAGCAGAATAGGTAGCAACAGCACCGTCAAGCACGCGGAGTGAACGCTCAACCTCTGCCGTGAAGTCGACGTGTCCCGGAGTGTCAATCAGGTTAATCTTATAGACATCGCCGTTCCATCTCCAGTGACATGTTGTGGCAGCCGAGGTAATGGTGATACCTCTCTCCTGCTCCTGAACCATCCAGTCCATCGTAGCTGCACCGTCGTGCACCTCACCAATCTTGTGGGTCAGTCCGGTGTAGTACAGGATACGTTCCGACGTGGTGGTCTTGCCGGCATCGATGTGCGCCATGATGCCGATATTTCGTGTCAAGTGTAAGTCTTGTTTTGACATTTTCTCTTATTTACCCTAAAAGTTACGTTTATCAGAATTTGAAGTGAGCGAACGCCCTGTTAGCCTCAGCCATTCTGTGCATGTCTTCCTTGCGCTTGTATGCGCCACCCTGCTCGTTGTAGGCATCCATGATTTCCGCAGCCAGCTTGCCGGCCATTGACTTGCCGCCACGCTTGCGTGCATAGGATATCATATTCTTCATTGAGACAGACTCCTTACGGTCTGGACGGATCTCGGTAGGCACCTGGAATGTTGCACCACCGATACGGCGCGACTTCACCTCAATCTGCGGAGTGATGTTCTCCAGGGCTTTCTTCCAGATCTCGAGAGCAGAGAGCTCTTCGTTTTGCATTTTGTTCTTGACGGTGTCCAGAGCTTCATAGAAGATTTCAAAAGAGGTGTTCTTCTTACCGTCATACATCAGATGATTGACGAACTTGGAGACTTTCACGTCATTGTAAACAGGATCCGGCAGGATCACGTGTTTCTTTGGTTTTGCTTTTCTCATTTCTAAAACTTGGGTTTCGTTTTTGGTTGTTTGCTTCTGTCGTCTTCAACGCCCCCACTGGAGCATTTACTCAACCTTGCATCCAATAACCAAAACTGGTTAAAAACTCATCTTGTTACTTCTTTGCAGCCTTAGGACGCTTCGCTCCATACTTCGAACGACGCTGCGTGCGGCTGGCCACACCCGCTGTGTCAAGAGTTCCGCGAACGATGTGATAACGCACACCAGGGAGGTCTTTCACACGACCGCCACGTACCAACACGATTGAGTGCTCCTGCAAGTTATGACCCTCTCCAGGAATGTAGGAGTTCACCTCCTTACCGTTTGTCAAACGAACACGAGCTACTTTACGCATAGCTGAATTAGGCTTTTTCGGAGTCGTCGTGTAGACTCTCACGCAAACGCCACGTCTCTGAGGGCATGAGTCCAGTGCCGGAGACTTGCTCTTGTCTGCCAGAACGGCACGCCCTTTCCTTACTAATTGCTGAATTGTAGGCATTTTAAACTTTATTTTTATATTTGTTTTTAATTTATTTTCCTCATTGGTACATTTTGGGCTGCAAAGATACAAATATCTTTTGGATAATCAATGCAGCACCCCGTTTTCGGAGCGCAAATCAAAGACGAAAATATAAAAAAGCTTAAAATACCATTCACGCCTGCCCCTGTGGCATCATGATTGACGGTGTTTGAGGACTGTCGTGCATATCAATGGGACCGAACACATCCTCATATTTGCGGATATTGTCCTGTAGTGCAGCCAGCAGTCGCTTGGCATGTTCCGGTGCCAATATTATGCGGCTCTTGACCTCCGGAGCCGGCACTCCTGGCAGTATGCTCACAAAGTCGAGCACAAACTCCGAACTCGAATGTCCCAGTATTGCCATATTCGAGTAGACGCCCGCTGCAATCTCCTCGGACATCTTCACCATCGGTTCTCTTCCGTTTTCTTCTTCTGTCTTCATGGTATCTTGGTTTTCTGTGTTTCTCTATGCACTGTCGTGCACACCATATATATAATAAGGTGTAGTGACACCCTCTCCTATTGTTGTCCCCCAGGCTTTGTCTCTCCCTCCACGAACCGTTCCAAGGACAGGCGGTTGCCGTCAAACACGGCATAGGTGAACTGCGTTATCCAGTCTCCCAGCATCAGCACCCGCGCCTGCTCTCCCACCTGCAGGTCCAGTTCAATATGACGGTGTCCGTAGATGAAATAGTTTATGTCGGGGTGCGACTTCAGGTAATTCTTGGTATAGCTGACCAGGTATTCCTTGTCCTCACCCATATACGGAGGTTCCTTGCCATCCCTGCGTTTCAGGCGGCTGTGCTTTGCCCATGTCAGTCCCAATGCCATGGCCCATCGCGGATGGATGGCTGAGAACAGGATTTGTAGCACACGGTTATGGAAGACACCGCGCAACAGACGGAACATACGGTCAGGGTCGCCCAGCCCGTCGCCGTGAGCCAGATAGAACTCCTTGCCGTAGATTTCAGTGGTGAGAGGATGACGGTGCAGGATCATGCCGCACTCCTTCTCGAAGTAGTCCCTGCACCACAGGTCATGGTTGCCCGTGAAGAAATGCACCTCCACGCCTCTGTCTGTCAGTTCCGAGATCTTGCCGAGCAGCCGCGTATATCCCTTTGGCACCACATAGCGGTACTCATACCAGAAGTCGAAGATGTCACCAAGCAGATACACCGCACCGGCCACATCCTTGATCTGGTCAAGGAAGTTCACTATCCTGCGCTCCTGCGTGCGGCTGTGCTCAATGGCCAGCGACCCCAGATGTGCATCCGACAGAAAGAACACCTTCTTCGTCATTCTCCATTCTCCTCCGTTATCTGCGTTTCACATGAAGCCCAGCTCCAGCTTGGCTTCATCGCTCATCATGTCCTTGTTCCATTCCGGTTCGAAGACGACATTCACCGTCGTGGAGCGCACGCCCTTCACGGTGTCCACCTTCTGGCGTATGTCCTCCGCAATAAAGTCGCCTGCCGGACAGCTCGGTGCTGTCAGCGTCATATCGATGGTCACGTCGAAGTCGTCACTGACATCGATCTTGTATATCAGCCCCAGGTCATACACGTTCACCGGTATCTCCGGATCATAGACGGTCTTGAGCATCTCCACTATCTTCTCTTCGGTCTCGTATTTCGTCATCTCGCTTTGCTTTCCGGCAAAAGTAGTGATTTTATGTCTTGTCCACCTATCAAGGACGGTGAAAAAGCAGACCCATAAACGTTGGACCGGTTCCGTACCGGCTGGCAAGTTGGTCGGCTAAAACACGCAACACGGTTAACCGCAATGCCTTCTGAAGCCGCATGGAATCGTTCAAGAAGCCGGCCAAAGTCCTCTCACATCGTTCGATGTGAGCATTCATCTCGTTCGATGTGAACGTTCACATCGTTCGATGTGAGCATTCACAACGTACGATGTGAGACGACTTAATAC
>CAVERK010000018.1:0-19980 GCA_963618035.1 bacterium | reverse complement strand
AAGTTAGGTCAGTAAAGTAAGTACTACTTACTTGGTCAAGTCAGTAGTACTTACTTTGCTCTTGAAGTAGTACTTACTTTGTCATTTAAGTACTACTGACTTTTTCACCGCACTACAGCACCTGCGACGGAGTCTCCGCGCAGCGTCAGCTCCATAAGCTCTGACAGCGGACCGTTGAAGACATTGAGGTCCACCAGTCCACGTATGCCGTCCACCCTGCCGGCATCGGTGTGCTGCCAGAACTCCCAATGGCCGGCATAACGCACGGAGTCGACATAGTAGTGGGCAATCCAATACGGATACTTGTCGAACATGGCATCGCTGAGATAGCGTTCCCTGAACTTGTGCGAGGTGTACAGTATCGGCGTCACGCCATAGTAGGCTTCAACAATGTCGAGCCATGTCTTGACCGAGGTCTTGATGTCTGTACCTGAAGACTTGCGCCCGACGGTCTCCACATCGAGCACGGGCGGCAGGTCGCCAGGCTGCAGCTGTACCTGACTGATGAAGAACTGCGCCTGCTTGCGTGCGTCAGTCGTCGGGATGAAGTAGTGGTATGCCCCACGGATGAAGCCGCTGGCACGTGCCCGTGCGAAGTTGCTGCTGAAGGTGGAGTCGATATAGTCGCCGCCTTCGGTGGCCTTGAGGAAGATGAACTGTATAGGTGAGTTCGGGTCTTTCTGGTTGGTACGCAGCAGAGGCCAGTCGATTGTTCCCTGATAGTGGGAGATGTCAATGCCGTGGACATTGTAGGCGCACGGTATGCACACGCCATAGTTCTTATAGCCGCTGCAACGCTTCCAGCGATAGAGGTTGGGCGATATGACGAGGAAGTAGAAGCCTGCGGCGAAGAGCAGGACTATGGCAACGGCGATGGTGTTTCGCATTGCGGCAGACATAGACTTGCCTTTATTGCCTTTGCGGTGTCCCTGCTTCCTGCCCTTGACCGACCTGCCGCGTCCCTGCCTTGCAGTGGACTTGGGCTTGCTGCCTGATGTGCCGTTGCCTTTCATCGGGAGACAAAAATAAGACTTTTTGTTGTGAACGTGATTCGTCCGGACAACAAAAAGTCTTATTCTATAGATGTGTGCTCCTGCGGGCTGCAACTATACGGCACCCGCTTCGTCACTCCTTATGCCTGCTCCAGCTGCAGTGTCTTGGTGGGCTGATCGCACACCTCGGTCGGGCCGAAGTACTGTATGGGACCTGGATAGACGAAAGCTGTCTTCTTGGCCCATTCGGCACGGTGTGCTGCAAGAGCCTTGAAGGGCTTGCCGTTCAGGTCTACGAGAGCCTTGCGGATGACAGGCTTCATCTCGCCGTTACGACGTTCCATGTTGAACATCATGGTGATTGGAATACCACCGGCAATCCACTTGTCGGCAGGAGCCGTGAGGTTCTTGACAGATGCCATGTAGCCCGTCTTGCCGTTGGCAATGAGTGCAGATGCCGTGACACCGAGCGAATAGCAGTAGTCTGCATCGAAGTTCGACGGAGCGGCACAGCGTCCTTCGTAGCCGAAGAAGTGGTGCAGGGCGGAGAACTTGCCTACATACTTGCCCTCCTTCTTCCATGCCGCGAGCTTGTTGCCCACCATCTCTGACAGCAGCTTCTCTGTCTCGATGAGCGACACCTGTACGTTTCCGTGCGGGTCACGCTCGAGTGACAGCTGGCGTGCAACACCTTCCGGCAGAGATGCGTAGATAGCTGCATTGGCCTCCGACAGATGGTCGATGATGTACTGACGCTGCTGGTTGTGTGCAACCTTGGCAAACTCCTCGCCGTTCTTTGCAAGCAGGTCGTTGAGTTCGGCAATGAGCCGCTTCATGGCAGGGATGAACTCGATAAGTCCTTCGGGGATAAGCACCGTGCCGAAGTTGTTGCCCTCTGCCGCACGGTCTGCCACGGTCTGTGCGATGGATGTGACGATGTCGTCGAGAGAGAGGTCCTTGGCCTCAACCTCTTCTGATATTATGGTGTAGTTGGGCTGTACCTGCAATGCGCACTCCAGTGCGATGTGCGAAGCCGAACGTCCCATGAGCTTGATGAAGTGCCAGTACTTGCGGGCAGAGTTGCAGTCGCGTTCGATGTTGCCGATGACCTCCGAATAGGTCTTGCAGGCAGTGTCGAAGCCGAACGATGTCTCAATCTGGTCGTTCTTGAGGTCGCCGTCGATGGTCTTCGGGCAACCTATCACCTGAATGCCGTACTTCTTTGCGGCATAGTACTCTGCAAGTACGCAGGCGTTGGTGTTGGAGTCGTCGCCGCCGATGATGACCAGAGCCTTGATGCCGAGCTTCTTCAGTATCTCGTAGCCCTTCTCAAACTGGTCTTCCTTCTCCAGCTTCGTGCGGCCGGAGCCTATGATGTCGAAACCGCCGGTATTGCGGTATTCGTCGATGATGTCTGCTGTCAGTTCCTTGTAGTCATGGTCTACCAGTCCGCCTGGGCCCATCAGGAAACCATAGAGACGGTTGGCAGGGTTCAGCTTCTTCAGTCCGTCGAAGAGTCCGGAGATTACGTTGTGCCCGCCTGGGGCCTGTCCGCCGGACAGGATGACACCTACATTCATCGGAGCGAATGAGGAAGTCTCGCTGGTGTTCTCGAACTTGATGAGCGGCATTCCGTAGGTGTTCGGGAAGAGTTTCCTGATCTCTTCCTGATCGGCTACCGACTGTGTAGGCTCACCGGCAACAGCCTTGACGTTGCCCTGCAGACCCTTGGGGAGCTTGGGCTGATAGGCAGCCCTTGCGATTTGCAATGCACTTTTTGTCATTTTCTTTGAATCTATCTGTTTAAGTATTGTGAAATGTCTTTCCTGTTGTTATCGGGTCGCAAATTTCTTCTTTTTTATCCACATAAGCAAATAATCAGTGTTTCCGCAACAAACTTTTGGCGCAGGAGTTCCAATGTCCCGATTTTTCCTTACATTTGCTGAAACGCTTTAACCTATATTGTCATGGCTAACAGAAAAGAACTGAAGAAGTATGTCAACAATGTAGCGGGAAGCCTGTTTGCAGACTGTCTGGCTACCAAGTTGTATGTCAAGGATGTCAACCCAATTCTGGCAGACGAGATCCTTGAGAGGATTCTGAAATTCCGTGAGGAATTCATTTGCAGAATCAGTCACACCGAACCTGGAAATGTCAAAGGTTTCTACAGGAAGTTCCGTGAGGACTTCGGCGCAGAGACAAGAGACATCGTGGACGCTATAGACGGTTTGGCCTAAAGTGGCAATGGCATAAGACAGAAGATGAGACAGAAACTGTTCAGCTTTATATACTTCAAGCTGCTGGGATGGAAGACGAACGTCACCGTGCCCTTTGAAGACAAGTGCGTGATATGTGCTGCGCCGCATACCTCGAACTGGGATTTGTTCATAGGCAAGCTGTTCTATGGCGCAATGGGCAGAAGAGCCAGCTTCATGATGAAGAAGGAGTGGTTTGTCTTCCCGTTGGGTGCGTTCTTCCGCAGCATTGGCGGCATACCCGTAGACCGTGGCAAGAGGCAGAGCCTCACCGAGCAGATGGCTGCACGCTTTGCCAAATGCAGCGAGTTCAACCTCGCCATAACGCCGGAGGGTACACGCAAGGCCAACGCCAACTGGAAACGCGGGTTCTACTACATAGCCGTCAAGGCCAACGTGCCCATCATGCTCATAGGAATCGACTACGTCCGCAAGACCATTGAGTGCACCAAGACGCTACACCCGTGCGGCGACTACGACAAGGACATTGCCGAGATAAAGGACTACTACCGCTCCTTCCACGGCAAGCATCCCGAGAACTTCGCACTATAGCGGCACGTACTCCACAAACGCCTCCATAGCTTCGTAGCATGCCAAGCCGAGCTTGTCATAGAGTGCAGCCGTGTTGCGGTTGCGCTCTTCGCTGCGTTGCCAGAACAGACGTTCGTCATTGCCCATGAACGGTGCACTCTCCATCTGCGACTGATGTTTCAGTATGGAATTGCGCTTTGCACGCAGCTCTTCGGGGCTGATGGGTACGGTCATCTCGATGTCTTCTATCTCCCACTCTGCCCATGCACCGCGATACATCCAGATGCGGCAGTCCTTGAGCCAGTCGGCCTTGGCATCTTTCTCCAAGTCAACGGCAGCAAGCACAGCATCGGTACATACACGGTGTGTGCCGTGCGGGTCAGCCAAGTCTCCGGCCACAAATATCTGATGCGGGCGTATCTCCTGCAACAGGTGGCGCACAATCTCCACATCTTCCCTGCCGAGCGGTTTCTTCCGTATGCGTCCTGTCTCGTAGAACGGCAGGTCGAGGAAATGGACATGGTCGAGCGGAATGTTGTTGTAGGTACATGCCGTGCGTGCTTCGCCACGGCGTATCAGTCCCTTGATGGTCAGTATGTCGCGCGTGTCGATGTCGCCGTCTTTCTTGTTGAGCAGGAATTGCTTTATCTCCTTGTACTTCTGCTTTATCACCTCATCCTGACTGTCGCAGAACAGTTGGTTGAAGCCATTGATGAAGTGCAGGAAGCGTGTCACCTCCTCATCGCCTACGGCAATGTTGCCGCTGGTCTCATAGGCAACGTGCAGGTCGTGTCCCTGCTGCTTCAGGCGGCGTATGGTTCCGCCCATCGATATCACATCGTCGTCGGGATGCGGAGAGAACACCACCACACGCTTGGGATATGGCAACGCACGTTCCGGACGATAGGTGTCGTCGGCATTGGGTTTGCCTCCTGGCCATCCGGTGATGGTGTGCTGCAGGTCGTTGAATATCTTTATGTTGACATTGTATGCCGAGCCATACAGAGCCAGCAGCTCACTCAGTCCGTTCTCGTTGTAGTCTTTGTTGGTCAGCTTCAGTATGGGCTTGCCGGTCTTCTGGCACAGCCACACGATGGCGGTGCGTATCAGCTTGTCGGTCCAGTCGCACGAGGTCACGAGCCACGGATGGTGTATGCGCGTCAGCTGTGATGCCGCCCCGAGGTCGAGCACCACATGGGCATTGTTGTGTGTCTGCAGGAACGATGCTGGGATGGTGTCTGTCACAGGGCCTTCCACACAGGCTTTCACCATGTGTGCCTTGGCCTCTCCCCATGCCACGAGTATTATCTTGTGTGCCGACAGTATGGTGTGCACGCCCATGGTTATAGAGCTGACAGGTGCATTGGTCGCGAACGAGCGTGCCGCCTCAGTGCGGCTCTCGCTGTCGAGGAGTATCAGGCGCGTGGTGGAGTTGATGCGCGAGCCAGGCTCATTGAAGCCGATGTTGCCCACACGTCCCAATCCCAACAGTGCGATGTCTATGCCGCCGAAACCCTCTATGCGCTGTTCATACATGCGGCAGAAGCTGTAGATGTCGTCCTGGTTCAGCGTGCCCAGAGGGCTGAAGACATTCTGCGGGTCTATGTCCACCTTGTCAAGCAACATCTCGCGCAGAGCCTGAAGGTTGCCGCCAGGGGCATCATCTGCCAGCGGGTAGTATTCGCACAGATTGAAGACTATCACATTGCGGAAGCTCAGGCCTTCCGTCTCATGCAGGCGCACCAGATCGGCATACACCTGCCGGAACGTAGTGCCTCCCGCAAGGGCAAGCACGCACATGCTGCCCGCATTCTGGTGGTTTCTGATGGTCGAAGCTATGTCTTGTGCAATGCTTGCCACCGCTTCCTGTTCCGTGCTATATATGTCTGTGGGTATTTTCTCAAGACGCGTCAGCACGCTGCGCTCAAATGCGTTCGACGGACGGTAGTACTTCTCGTCGACATGATTTAGCGAGAGGTGTGATGTCAGGTTGGTTCTCATTGTGTTTTTCCTTTATATGCCCACGCATCCAACTATGAATGCCGTGTTCGGCGAAACAAAATTAGCAAATGCACTTCTGACGGCAAGCAGCAAAAATGTATTTTATTATTTTTGCACGTCCAATCACAGCCATGATGAGAAGCCTGTACATATACCTTATTATATTATGCTTTCTTGCGGCACCTCTGCCGTCGGCAGCACAGGATGCCGCCACCATACTTAAAGGGCGCATCGAGAACTACCTGTCGACCTATCAAAGTCCCGACACACGGATAGAGAAGCTCAGCGTAGACAGCATACGCACCGACGTGCGGCAAAAAGCCCTGCGCATCTATCTGAACACGACATTTGCCTATCAGCCTTTCCGGCGTGTCACCGTGGCAGGCATATATCAGGACATTCTGCAGCTTGTGCCCGACGAGCTGTCAGGCTACAGCATGACTATCTATGCCGACCGTTACCGTCTGGAAGACCTCATACCGAACTATTTCCTTGCCGAGAAAGACCGCAGCAGACTGTTTGGCAGCAAGCTCGACTACAAGGGCAAGCCGTGGACCGTCAACGTGTCACGCCGGTACCGTGCGGAACAAGGACTTGAGGGACGGCACATTGCCTTGTGGCAGAGCCACGGCAAGTATTACCTGGCACGTCAGAAGCGGTGGGCATGGCAGCGTCCGCGCATGTACTGCACCAGCGAAGACATATTCACGCAGTCGTTTGTCGTGCCGTATATCATCCCCATGTTGCAGAATGCAGGAGCCGTGGTGTTCACGCCACGCGAGCGCGACACGCAGCGCAATGAGGTCATCGTCGACAACGACGGCATCCTGACGGGATTGTCCGGCGGGTCACAGTATGTGGAGACCGAAAGCAGCCAGAGCAGCTGGATGACAGCCGAGGGCAGTGGCTTCGCACACCGCAAGCGCATCTACCGTCAGGGCGACAACCCCTTCCACGACGGCACAGCACGCTATGCCTTCACCGAGAAGAAGCCGACAGGTGCAAAGGCGCAATGGATTCCGGAGATTCCCGAGACGGGAGAATATGCCGTGTATGTATCCTACAAGACTACGGCACGCAGCATCGACGATGCCCGCTACACTGTCCGTCATGCAGGAGGAACGACAGAGTTCCGCGTCAACCAGCAGATGGGCGGAGGCACGTGGGTCTATCTCGGCACATTCCGCTTCCTCAAAGGCAAGGATGCCAATGCTGCCATGGTGGAGCTTACGAACCAGAGCGACAACGATGGCGGTGTGGTCAGTGCCGATGCAGTGCGTTTCGGTGGAGGCATGGGCAACATCGAGCGCGGAGGCAGCACCAGTTCGCTGCCTCGCTATCTTGAAGGAGCACGCTACTGGGCACAATGGGCAGGCATGAGCGACACCATATATTCGCACAGCAACAACGACTACAACGACGACCTCAACACACGCTCGCGGATGGTCAATTTCCTGTCGGGCGGCTCGGTGTTCAACCCGCAGGAACAGGGACTGGGCATACCTTTCGAGACGGTGTTCTCCGTCCACAGCAATGCAGGCTTCAATATGCAGGACTCGATATTCGGCACACTCGGCATCTACACCACCGACAACAACGACGGACTGCTTGCTGCCGGTACCGACAGACTGACATCGCGCGACCTGACAGACCTCGTGCAGACACAGATTGTGAGCGACATCGAGCGCACATACCACGGCTACTGGACACGGCGCAGCATGTGGAACCGCAACTACAACGAGACCCGACTGCCCGAGGTGCCGTCTACCATCATCGAGACGCTGTCGCATCAGAACTTCACCGACATGACCTTCGGCCACGACCCCAACTTCAAGTTCCTGCTGAGCCGCAGCATCTACAAGGCCATACTGCGCTATGTCTGCACACAACACGGACGCAGTTTCACGGTGCAGCCCTTGCCTGTCGAGGACTTCGGCATCGGCTTCGCGTCCGACGGTACAGATGCCATAAGTCTGTCGTGGCATGGTGTGAACGATCCTCTTGAGGCTTCCGCCACGCCGCAGAGCTACATCGTCTACACACGCATCGGCGACGGCGGCTTCGACAACGGCACACCAGTGCGTGGCGAGCACTACAGCATTGACATTGAGCCTGGTGTCATCTACTCGTTCCGCGTCACTGCCGTCAACCAAGGCGGACAGAGCATGCCCAGCGAGATATTGTCGGCATACCGTTCTCCGGACGAGCGTGCGCGTGTGCTTGTGGTCAATGCCTTCGACAGGCTCAGTGGCCCTGCCATTGTCAACACTCCCGACAGCATCGGCTTCGACCTTGATGCCGACCCTGGCGTACCATATATATATAGTGTGTCCGTCGGAGGACGGCAGACCAACTTCAGACGCACGCAGCGAGGCGACTCACGCGGAGCGAGCGGCAGTGAATATGAGGGCTTGCAAGTGGCAGGCAACACGTTTGACTTTCCGTACCTGCACGGCACGGCCATAGCTGCTGCCGGCGGCTACAGCTTCACATCGTGCAGCCGCAGTGCACTGGAGAAAGGACGTATCTCGCCCGAGAGGTATCAGGCACTCGACATCATCATGGGACTGCAACGGCAGGACAGTGCGATGCACGCTGCCGGCAGCCGCACATACCGCCTGTTCACACCCGAGCTGCGTACGGTTCTGCGTGCATACAGCGAGATGGGCGGCGGCATCTTCGTCAGCGGAGCATACATGGGACGTTCGCTTGACGACGGTGCCGACACGTCTTTTGCACGCGATGTGCTGAAGTACAGCCACGGCATTGAGCACCCGAGCCACGGAAGCACCGTGCATGCCGAGGGCATGAGCCGCACTGTCAGCTTCACGGGAGCACTGAACACCGAACGCTATGCCGTGGTGTCGAGCGATGTGCTCATGCCCGAGAACACACAGGCATTCACGTCGATGGTCTACAGCGACACGCGCCAGTCGGCAGCAGTGGCCTATCAGGGCACGGACTACAGGAGCTTCGTCATGGGCTTCCCCTTTGAGGTCATCGACAGCAGCGACGAGCGGATGCGCATAATGCGTGCCGTGCTGCGCTTCATCACCGAGCGATAAAAAGAATAGCGCATTATGGCTGTTCAGCCTTTTTGCACTACTTTTGCACCACCTTACGTTTTATACACATATAGATACATGAAACTTTTCAACGGCAACAGATACACTCCTAACGGCTATTCCAAAGAGGTGGAAGCCAAGGTGCAGGAGTGCATCAAGCGCGGCTACCACATGCCGAAGCGCAACATCCTGCGCACGCAGGAGCAGATTGCAGGCATACGGGAGGCAGCCAAGATAAACACAGCCCTGTTGGACTGCATAAGCGAGAACATGCACGAAGGCATCACGTCGGCAGAGATAGACCATCTGGTATATGCCTTCACCACCGACCACGACGCCATACCGGCACCGTTCCTCTATGAGGGCTACCCCAAGAGCGTATGCGTCAGCGTCAATGACGTGGTGTGCCACGGAATACCAAGCACCAAGCAGGTGCTCAAGAGCGGCGACATCGTCAACGTCGACGTGTCGACCATCTACAAGGGCTTCTTCGCCGACGCATCACGCATGTACATGATCGGTGAGGTGAAGCCCGAGCTGCAGAAGCTGGTGCAGGTGACGCGCGAGTGCCGCGACCTTGGCATCAAGGCTGCACAGCCCTGGGCACGGCTGGGCGACATCGGAGCGGTGATACAGCAGCATGCCGAGAGCAACGGCTACAGCGTGGTGCGTGCACTGTGCGGTCATGGCTGCGGCATCAAGTTCCACGAAGACCCCAACGTGAACCACTATGGCAAGGCAGGGACAGGCATGGTGCTGGTGCCTGGCATGACGTTCACCATAGAGCCGATGATAAACATGGGTACATACGAGGTGTTTGTCGACGAGGAAGACGGCTGGACTGTCTATACCGACGACGGACAGCCGTCGGCACAATGGGAGAGCCAGATACTGATAACGGAAGACGGCAACGAAATCCTGACACAGTAAGCACTCCCCTATCTACACACACAGAAATCCACTAACCCGCGAGCAATGGAGAACATACGCAACTTCTGCATCATAGCCCACATAGACCACGGCAAGTCCACGCTGGCCGACCGTCTGCTTGAGTTCACGCACACCATACAGATCACCGAAGGACAGATGCTGGACGACATGGATCTGGAGCGCGAGCGCGGCATCACCATAAAGAGCCACGCCATACAGATGGAATACAGCTACAAGGGACAGGACTACATCCTGAACCTGATTGACACTCCAGGGCACGTCGACTTCAGCTATGAGGTGTCGCGCTCCATAGCCGCGTGCGAGGGTGCACTGCTTGTGGTGGATGCCTCGCAGGGCGTGCAGGCACAGACCATATCAAATCTGTATATGGCGTTGGAGCACGACCTGGAGATCATTCCCGTGATCAACAAGTGCGACATGCCCAGTGCCATGCCCGACGAGGTGGAGGACGAGATTGTGGAGCTTCTCGGATGCAAGCGCGAGGAGATCATACGCGCATCGGCAAAGACAGGACTGGGCGTGGAGGAGATCCTCAATGCCATCGTGGAGCGTGTGCCCCACCCTAATGGCGATGCATCCGCACCGTTGCAGGCACTGATATTCGACTCGGTGTTCAACTCCTTCCGTGGCATCATTGCCTACTTCAAGATAGAGAACGGCACGCTGCGCAAGGGCGACCACGTGAAGTTCTTCAACACCGGCAAGGAGTATGATGCCGACGAGATCGGCGTGCTGAAGATGGACCTGGTGCCGCGCGACGAGATGCGCACAGGCGATGTGGGCTACATCATATCGGGCATCAAGACCAGTGCCGAAGTGCGTGTGGGCGACACCATCACGCACGTGGCCAATCCGTGCAAGGAAGCCATATCCGGCTTCGAGGAGGTGAAGCCCATGGTGTTCGCCGGTGTCTATCCCATAGCCCCCGAGGACTTCGAGAACCTGCGATCGTCGCTCGAGAAGCTGCAGCTGAACGACGCTTCGCTGACCTTCCAGGCCGAAAGCTCGCAGGCCTTGGGCTTCGGCTTCCGCTGCGGCTTCCTGGGACTGCTGCACATGGAGATTGTGCAGGAACGCCTGGACCGTGAGTTCGACATGGATGTCATAACGACGGTGCCGAACGTGTCATACAACATCTACGACAAGCACGGCAACATGGCCGAGGTGCACAACCCAGGCTCCATGCCCGACCCCACCACCATCGACCACATCGACGAGCCGTACATACGCGCATCCATCATCACCGCCACCGACTACATCGGTCCCATCATGACGCTGTGCCTCGGCAAGCGCGGCGAGCTGGTGAAGCAGGAATATGTCAGCGGCAACCGCGTGGAGCTGTACTACGACATGCCGTTGGGCGAGATCGTGATTGACTTCTACGACAAGCTGAAGAGCATATCCAAGGGCTACGCCTCGTTCGACTATCACCCCAATGGCTACCGTCCGTCGAAGCTCATCAAGCTCGACATCCTGCTCAACGGCGAGAGCGTCGACGCACTGAGCACGCTGACGCACGAGAGCAATGCCTACGAACTGGGACGCCGCATGTGCGAGAAGCTGAAGGACCTGATACCGCGCCAGCAGTTCGACATCGCCATACAGGCAGCCATAGGCAGCAAGATCATAGCCCGCGAGACCATCAAGCAGGTGCGCAAGGATGTCACTGCCAAGTGCTACGGCGGCGACGTGAGCCGCAAGCGCAAGCTGCTCGAGAAGCAGAAGCGTGGCAAGAAGCGCATGAAGCAGATCGGCAACGTCGAGGTGCCGCAAAAGGCATTCCTCGCCGTGCTCAAGCTCGACTGATACGTATAAACCTTTTGGGTGAAAGGTATAAACCTTTTGGGTGAAAGGTATAAACCTTTTGAATGAAAGGTATAAACCTCTTGAACGAAAGGTACGAACCTTTTGGATGAAAGGTACGAACCTTTTGGATGAAACGTTCGTACCTTTCGAATGCGGTGCGGCGTGCGCGTCAGTTCATGTTCGGCTTCTGCAGTCCGTAGTGGCTCTTGCGGTCCATCACGATGAGACAGAGCGAGAGGACAATGGCGATGATGCCGAAGCTGGCGAAGATGGCCATCGACTCCGTATAGTCTATCACGCCGTCGGCAGCGGTGTTCCGCTCGTTGACGTGCCCGATCCACATGGGCACCATGGCCAGTCCGATGTTCTGGATATAGAAGATGAGCGCGTAGGCAGTGCCGAGGAGCTTCATCGGGATGATCTTGGGCACCGACGGCCACATGGCAGACGGCACCAGTCCGTAGGCAACGCCGAGGACAAGCATCATGGCGACAGCCAGCACCCAGTTGGTGACGGGCAGTGCGAACACGACGTGCACCACGGCGAGCAGCACAGAGCCGAGGAGCATCAGCGTGGCTCCGTGGCCGTACTTGTCGTAGATGCGGCCGAAGAGCGGCGTGAGGAATATCGTGCCGAAGGGCAGCATGGCGGGGATGAAGCCCGCTATGCCGGCATCGACGCCGTACTTGGACACCATCAGCTTCGTGGCGAACTTGAGGAACGGATTGACTCCGGCATAGAACATGAGGCACAGCAGCGTGATCATCCAGAAGCCACGGCTGCCGAAGAGTATCTTCAGGTCGGCAAACTTGAAGCCCTCTTCCTTCTCCCCCTCTGCCGCAGCCTCATTGTCGAGCTTGCGGTCCATGACGTTGTAGGCAATGAAGCTGACCAGTCCGATGCACAGGCACGCCGCTCCCAGCCCGACAGGCGTGGCCACGCTGCCGAGAGCCTTTGCCAGCGGCAGTGACGCTCCGAGGGCAACGGCGGTGCCCACACGCGCCAGTGCCACCTGCAGTCCCAGTGCCAGTGCCAGCTCATGTCCGGTGAACCACTTCACGATGACCTTCGACACGGTTATGCCGGCAATCTCGCAGCCGACACCGAAGACGGAGAAGCCGAGTGCGGCGTATGCCACCTGCACCTGCACGTCTCCGCCGAACGGCACCCATACCGTCCCCTCGAAGGTGTTGCTGACAGCCCACCACTTGATGAGCGCACCGGCAAACATCAGTGCCGTGCTGAGCAGTCCGGTGAAGCGGATGCCGAACTTGTCGAGAATGATTCCCCCGAGGAAGAGCAGCAGCAGGTAGACATTGAGCAGTCCGTAGGCTCCCGAGAAGAAGCCGTATTCGGACGATGTCCATCCCATTCCCAAGCCGCCTTCATCTCCTGCGGCAGCCGTCAGCAGCGGTTCGAGCGGCGACATGACATCGGTGAAGAAATAGCCGAACATCATGGTGACGGACACAATCACGAGTGCCGTCCAGCGCGCCCCTGCCGAGTCGCGCAAAGTCTTTTGAAGTCTTTCAGTCATTTGGTGTGTGTATATAGGTATTGTTCTTTATGAAAACAGGCCACATCATAACGATGCGGCCTGCCTGTTGTTTTATTCTGTCTGTTCCACGGTTCTCTCTATGTATCGTCTCCGTGGCTCTGCGGCTCAGGCTTACTGCCCGTCGCCCTGCGGTGTAGTCGTCGTTGTGCCGGTGGAAGCCGGAGTCTCTGTCGATGCCGGAGCGTTGGTGCCTACTGGCACGTTGTACGGGTTGGTGTTGGCGTCTCTCTGAGCCTGCTCCATGATGGCATCCTGACTGCTGGTGTTTGTCGACGGCAGTGTGTAGGCAGAGATTATGCTGCATACGACCATCACCGCTGCCAGCGTCCACGTGGCTTTCTCAAGGAAGTCTGTTGTCTTGCGGACACCCATGATCTGGTTCGACGACGAGAATCCCGATGCCAGACCGCCGCCTTTTGAATTCTGAATCAGCACTATGCCGCACATCAGGATTGACGTGAGCAGCATTACAATAATTATCAGTAAATACATTTCTTATAATTGTTTTGTTCTTTCGTTTTCAATCAGCCGTTCGAGGAACCTGATTTGGTCGGCAAAGTAAATATTTTTTTTCGGATATTTCAAGCTAAGCTTTCTAATAATTTCGAGTGCCTTGTCGTAGCGTCGCTGCTTGATGTATATCTTGGCAAGGGTCTCCGTGAAATATCCGTCGTCTTCCTCGCCGTCGGGCGTGCCCTCCACTGCCCTCTCGTCGTCCGGCGTTGGAGCCTGAAGGTCGTCGAGCGGTGTCATCACCGGACTGTCTCCGTCCGCCGGCTCGTCGGGTGCGTTCAGCAGACAGGAGGCATAGTCGGTGGTGTAGTCGAGCTCGCTCGTCAGGAACTGCTCGTCGGGCTGCTTCGACAGGAACGAGTCTATCAGCGTCAGCGTGCGGTCGCCTTCATCCTCACCGGCAGCCGGTGCCGTCCTTACGTCGTCTCCTGCCTCGTTGCGGCTTTCGGGCTTCAGGCGGTAGGCATCACCCTCGATGAGATAGAACAGCACCTTGGCATCGGCAATGAACAGTGCCGAACGGCGCAGCTCCGCACCGAAAGCATCGTCGTGCATCAGGTACAGGTTGTAGAGGTAGAGCAGGCGTGCCGACTGGAAGTAGGGATAGCGCAGCACCAGCGTGCGCAGCTCGTGCAGCGTGGAGCTGTTGAGCGTCTCGGGACGTTCAATCCATTGCATTATGTCGGCAAGGCTCGTCATCTGTGTGTGTATATATCCGGTGTTACGAGAGGTCACCAGCTGGCCACCGTGGCGTTGTATATCTGTTCGGTGATGTCCTTCACCATGACCTCTATGAGCTGGTCCTGCACGGCTGTGAGCAGCTGCCCCGAGTCGTAGGTCTGGAAAGCCGAGAACGTCTGGTTCTCGAAGTCGTCCTTGTGGTCGGTGTTGTTGGTGTAGGACACCTGTATTGTCAGTGTCAGCCTTACCTTCGACGAATATCCGCTGGCATCGATGGCTTCGTTGTACTGGTTGTAGCCCGTTATCTGTCCGTCGATGACAAGGTCGCCGTCGCTGTCGACGACCTCAAGCCTCGTCTGCTGGATGAACATGTCCTTCAGGCGGTCGTTGAGCGTTGTGGCAAGCGGGCCGTAGACATATTCAGCATGATTGGGGAAGTCGTTTATCTGCACGGTGTGCACCTTGTTGTAGTCTATCGACGATATCGGTGCCAGGCCGAGCGATATTCTGCACGAGGCGAGCAGCGGCAGTGCCGCCAGAGCCAACAGCACGTGGCGCAGTTTCCTATTCAAGACCATACCTCTGTATCTTTCTGTAGAGTGTGCGTTCGGATATGTTCAGGTCCTTGGCGGCAGCCTTGCGCCTGCCACGGTGCTTCTCCAGGGCCTTGCGGATGAGGTCTTTCTCGACCTCGTTGAGCGACAGCGTCTCCTCGACATAGGCTTCCGTGTCCTGTATGTTGTCGTTGTTGTGGCTGAACGACGACGACGACGGCTTTCCGCCCACAGGCTTCTGGATGATTGGTATCACCGCGTCACCGCTCACTGCCGGTGCAGAGACATCGCCGGCGACGGGCGTGGCCTGCGTGAAGTACGGCTGCGTGTCGCTGCGGTGCGGCATGTCGCCTGCCGTCTGTCCCTGCTCGCTCATGATGCCGTTCACGAGCTTCTTCAGGTCGTTCACGTCCTTGCGCATGTCGAAGAGCACCTGATACAGGATGTCGCGCTCGGTCTCGAAGTCTTTCCTTGCCCCCATCAGTGCGGGCAGACGCAGTGCGTTGCCCTGCTCCGGCAGGTATTTCTTCAGCATGTCGGCAGTGATGGTGCGCTCTGTCTCGATGACGGAGATCTGCTCCGCCACGTTCTTCAGCTGGCGGATGTTGCCTGGCCACGGGTATGCCAGCAGCACGCTGTTGGCATCGTCGGTGAGCTGCACCGCCGGCATGCGGTATTTCTCGGCGAAGTCGGATGCGAACTTGCGGAAGAGCAGCGAGGCGTCATTGCCGCGCTCACGCAGTGGCGGAATCTTCACGGGCACGGTGCTGAGACGATAGAACAGGTCCTCACGGAAGCGTCCGTCGGCAATGGCCTGCGACAGGTTGACATTGGTAGCAGCCACGATGCGCACGTTGGTCTTCTCCACCTTCGACGAGCCCACCTTTATGAACTCCCCGCTCTCCAGCACGCGCAGCAGACGTGCCTGTGTGGCCATGGGCAGCTCTCCCACCTCGTCGAGGAAGATGGTGCCGCCGTCCGCCTCACCGAAATATCCCTTGCGGTCGCCGATGGCTCCCGTGAACGCGCCTTTCTCGTGTCCGAACAGCTCGGAGTCTATCGTCCCCTCGGGAATGGCACCGCAGTTCACGGCGATGTACTTGCCGTGCTTGCGGCGGCTGTACTGGTGGATTATCTGCGGAAAGCTCTCCTTGCCCACGCCGCTCTCGCCGGTGATGAGCACCGACAGGTCCGTCGGTGCCACCTGCATGGCGATGTCGATGGCGTGCAGCAGGTTCTCGTCGTTGCCGATGATGCCGAACCTGAGCTTCACCTGTTGTATCTCTTGTCTTGTCATCATGATGTCGTGTGTGTCTACAGAATATCGTCGTCGTCGGGGACAGCCAGCTGCTTCAGCTTGTCGCTGTCGTCGCGACGCTCGTTGTACTGCTTGCGCAGCTTGTTGGCAGAAGCCTGACTGTGGCGCACGCGGTTGCGCTGCACGTCCGTGGCCAGATAGACGGCATGGCAGAACGCCAGTTCCGACACCTCGCCGGCATCGCCCATCTTGTCGTACCCCACGCCGTGAGCCGGAGCGGTGCACACTATCGGCAGTCCGGCACAGAATGCCACGCCCTCGTCCTGCGTCAGTGCCTTGAAGAGGCCGATGGCCTGGTCGTAGCAGACCGTCAGTACGGCATCGAAGTGTGCGAAGTTGGCATCGTCGGCAAGCCAGTCGGCGGTGTACGGGCCGTAGCACACTATGCCGTCGGCCGCAGCCTTCTCTATGGCGGGCATGATGGCTTCCTTCTCCTCCGTCCCTGGTGCAGCCTGTCCGTCGGCTCCCGTGTTCAACGCCATCACCGCAATGCGCGGGGCATCGATGCAGAAGTCCACCTTCAGTGTCCTGTCCAGCGTCCTGAGCCTCTCGCCCACGAGCTCTTCGGTCAGTGCGGCAGGCACGTTCTTCATCGGGATGCCAGGCAACGCTATTGCCATGCGCAGGTCTTCGCCCACGAGCATCTGCAGTCCGTGTCCCTGCATCGACGTGACCTTCTCCATATAGTCGAGGGTGCCTATGAACTCCGTCCCTGCCTGCTTCATCATGTCATAGTTCACCGGCAGCGTCACCACGGCAGCGGTCTGTCCGTCCGTATACTCCCTCACTGCCTGCTCTATTGCCGTCCATGCCAGCTTGGCAGCATCTGCCGACGGCACGGAGGGGTCTGCCTTGGTCTCTTCGTCGCCGCAGTCGACCACGTTCAGCTTGTCCTCGACGGCATCTCCGGCATCGGGCACCTCGCTTGTCGGCACCTGCAGATCCAGCTGCTTGCGGTAGAACCCTACGGCCTTTGACGAGCCGTAGAGCACCGGCGTGCACAGTTCGAACATCGTCGGGTTGGAGAATGCCTTCAGCACCTCCACACACCCTGTTCCGTTTATGTCTCCTTGAGTAATTCCTATCTTTATCTTTTCCATGTTTTTTCTGTGGTTGTGTGTATGTATGTGATATATGTATTGTCTTTCGTCTGCCGTTGCCGCCCTCAGTCGGCGGTCTTCTCCACATTCTCGTCGACAGGTATCGTGGCCTGCGCATCATTTCCCTTCTGTCCTGGCAGCTTGATGGTATAGAGCGAGGCTTCCATCTGCCGCACGAGGTTGCGCTTTGCGCGGTCGGGCGAGTAGACGAAGATCTCCTCCACGATCACCCTCTGGTTCACGGTGTCCACACGTGCCTGCGACACATACGGTCCGCCCATCATGTCCTTGGTTATCTTCCACAGTCCGCGTGCCTCGAACACGTACACGCCGTTCAGCATGTATGCCTTGCAGTCGGTCAGCAGACTGTCGGTGATCATGTGCGACCCCTCGCGTGCGCCAGGAATGTTCACCGCCATGACGGAGTCGCGCTTGTGGACGAAGAACTCCTTGGTGAACGTGCGGTTGTCGGTGTACGGATATGAGTAGATCACGAAGTTGCGGTCGGCGGTGGCGGCGTTCGTGCCTGCCCAGAAGAAGTCCTTGCCCTTCTTGTACGACTGCAGCTCGCCTGGCAGCCACACGTCGCAGCCGAACATCTCCTCACACGCCTTCGATATGTTGTCGTTGTGCCGGCTCTCGAGTATCATTATCTGGCGGTTCATCTCCGCATGCGTGAAGTAGTTTATTATGGCCTGTCCGTTCTTCGTCACATACGCCTCCATCGAGTCTTCGTCGGGAGCCTGAATGGTGAGTATGTTCTGCGGGAAGGAATAGGTGTCGCTCTCCGCGCGGAACTTGGGCTGCGTGTACCTCTGCGGGTCGATGTCCACACGTATGATGTTGCGCAGCATCTTCAGCGTGGAGTTGAAGCCTTCAGGAACGGTGTTCATGATGCGGAACGAACGCTCCGACTGCGGCAGTCCTGGCACGTCGGAGTCAAGGACATTGAACAGGGCGCGTCCGGCAGGACGTTCCCACAGCCCGTCGTCGATGACGACAAGCAGCTCGTATGCCCTTCCGCTCGATGTCGGCGTGAATATGTTCATTATTGAGCGTTTGCGGCCTGTGCCTGTGCTTGAGCTGTTGTCGCCGCTGTCGCCGCTGCCCCCACAGCATGCGAGCGTTGCCGCACAAATCACCGCAACCGTCGCGAATAGCATTTTCTTCATCATTGTCTGTATCCTCCTGAGGTTATTGCCTTTTCCTATGTGTGTGCCGCTGCCGGCACGTGCCGTGCAGCCTTGTCACAGATGCAAAGGTAGTAATAATCGGCGACATGGACTGCCGTTTTTTGTCCGCGTCCGCTGCCCCGTGTTCCTGCTTGGCTGTGGACAACATTCCGCAGGCTGCGAAGATGTCCTCGCCGCGCGATGCGCGTATGGTGGCAAACACGCCGTGGTGTGTCAGATAGTCGCGGAAGCGCACGATGGTGTCCATGTCCGCACCCTCAAGATCCACGCCTGGGATGGCATGGAACCGCAGCAGGTTTATGCGGCAGTCCAGTCCGCGCAGCAGACGGACAAGCTCCTTGGCATATACCATCGAGTCGTTCACGCCGCGAAACACGATGTACTCGAACGACAGTCTGCGCTGCTTGGAGAAGTCGTAGTTCCGTAGCAGGCCGATGACCTCCGTTATGGGGAACGCACCCTCGGCGGGCATCAGCTCGCGACGCTGCGACGGCACGGGCGAGTGCAGGCTTATGGCCAGGTGGCAGTCGCTCCCGTCGAGGAAGCGCGGCAGGCCCTTGAGCACGCCCACCGACGACAGCGTGATGCGCTTCGGGCTCCAGGCATAGCCCCACGGAGCCGTCATGGCCTCGAGGGCACGCAGGACATTGTCCGTGTTGTCCAGCGGCTCGCCCATGCCCATCATCACCACGTTGGTCAGCCTGTCAAACTCCGGCAGCGAGTGTATCTGGTTCAGGATCTGCCCTGCTGTCAGGTTCCCGCTGAACCCCTGCTTGCCGGTCATGCAGAACTTGCAGTTCATGCGGCATCCCACCTGCGACGACACGCACACGGTGCCACGGTCGTCGTCGGGGATGAACACCGTCTCCACGTAGTGTCCCTCGGGCGTGCGATACAGGTACTTGGCTGTCCCGTCCTTGCTGCGCATCACGTCGACAGGCTCCTCCGCACCCACCTCGTAGCCTTGCTTCAGCAGCTCGCGATGGCGCAGTGCGATGTTTGTCATGTCGTCGATGCTCCTGACGTGCTTGCCGTAGATCCATTCTGCCATCTGCTTGGCGGCATATCCTGGCATACCAAGACCGGCTGTCACATCCTTCAGCTCCTGTAAGGTCAGTCCCAAAAGGGGTTTCTTCTGCATAGTAATCTCTGTTTTCATGGGCGGCAAAGATAACGCAAATCAGACAATCCCCTGGCTACAAAAGAAAGAAAGAGCATTTTCCCCGATACTCCTGCAATAACAACGCTCAAAGATAGGCATTTCCCCCGAACCGTGCAAGCGTTCCGCACATTTTCTGCGCACTTTTCTAAAAAAGTCATCATTGGGAAGACTTAACAAAAACCAAGCAACGGCAGATGTGTATGTGTGACTTCAGCAGTCTCAGTTAGTCTCAGTATCAGTATTTTTTTGTGCAATACACAGGAAATCCGCCGCCGTAAAAACATGAATAGAATGTTTATA
>CAVERK010000017.1:0-20615 GCA_963618035.1 bacterium | reverse complement strand
CCCAAACTGGTTAACCGTTTTGCCGTAAAGGGTCGACCCCTTTAGTTTTCTTCCATAGGGGTCATTCATATGCAAATAATCAAGTTTGAATGAAAAGCCGTGACGTCATGCAAGATTTCGCATCCCTCCGCGATTATATCGGTGAACAGACCATTTTCAGGAAACCTACACAACATTCAGATATGAAAGCAAGAAAACTATTGACAGCATTCATGGCGGCTGCGGCAGTCCTCCTGTCCATGTGCACAGACGGGCAGACCGTCAGCTTCACAGAAGCGCGTAACTACTTCTTCCGCAACGATGCCCCAATGCCGGCATCGCTGAAGATAACCTCCCAGGAGGAGTTCGACCGATACTTCGGCATGGCAGCGACCATGGGCGACGGCGGACAGCCCACGCCCATAGACTTCAGCTGCCAGTTCGTGATTGCCAAGGTCCTGCCTGCGACAAACGTCTGGCTGGAGATTACGGATGTATCGCTGTACGAGACCGAAGCCGGCGAGCTGCACCTGCGCTACCGCGTCAGCCGAGGACAGGAGATGTCATACACGGCACAGCCGTTCCTCATCCTCATTGTCGATGCCAAGTACGCAGGGCATCACATCACCGACGAAGGTTCGGGCGACTGACAGTTGTTCTGTCACAAATTGCTACCTTTGTACGCACATACAAGAAGTGCCACTACAAACAACAGGAGAAAAGATTATGAGAACTATGAAATCTATCATTGGCACGCTGACAGCGGCCACAGTGATGACAGCAGGCATGACAGCATGCGGAGACCACGGCAATGCCGCCAAAGGCGACACCGTGGTGACACCAAGCGAGCAGACGCAGTCCGTGGGCAAGGCAAACCCCGTACAGGCACAGGTCACGGGTGGAGCTAATGTAAGCGTGGTGACAAGCCAGAAGAGACTTGTGCAGATGGCCAAGACCGAGAACGACGGAGAGCAGAAGACTTACACGCTGGCCTACGGCAGCGACGGACGCGTGCAGAGCGTGACCGAGGCAAAGGGACGTGCAAGCGAGACCACGACAATGACGTGGGGCAACGATGCACTGATGGAGAAAGAAGACGATGCAGACTCAATGACACTGGCCATGGAGGACGGACTGCTGCGCAGTGCTGTGGAGCAGGATGCGGAGAGTTGCCTGCTGAGCTACGGCCAGGCCGGACAGCTGCTGAAGCTGCAGAAGTTCGGGCGCAACGGCACGGAAGACGAGCGCAAGGAGCTGACATGGGATGGCGGACAGCCTGTGCGCATCACCGACTATGACAATGGCGTACTGGAGGAGACGACAGAAATAGCATACGGCACACAGACGTGCACCGCCTACATGCCGCTGATGGCAGAAGAGTGCATCGGCGACAAGTTCGAGAGCCTGTTGGCACACCCCGAGCTGGCAGGGATGCGACTGAACACACTGCCCGTGACCATCACAAAGACCGAAGGCGCAGAGGTGACCACGGAGGAGTATGCCTACACCACCGATGCCGAAGGATATGTCACGGCGTGCATCGTGACAGAGACCGAAACCACAGGCGGCAGGGTGACCGAAAGGGAGACAACGGCCTACACATTCACGTGGCAGTAGCCGAGAGCCGGACGCAAAAATAGCAGAGGTGCGCATCTTCGCAATGGAAGATGCGCACCTCTGCTATTACCGGCCAGGCAGCCCGTTGCCCGACCGTCAGTTCCTGAATACCAGGCCGTCGCTCTGACAATCGACCGTGATAGGCTTGTCCCTGTTGACATCATCGGCAAGCAGACGCTTGGACAAGTCGTTGAGCACGTACTCCTGAATGGCACGCTTGACAGGACGGGCACCGAACTCGGGGTCATAGCCCACACGTGCCAAGTAGTCGACAGCGGCATCCGTGGCTTCAAGCTCTATGCCCTGCTGCTTGAGCATGCCTTTGACATTGCCCAACTGCAGGCGTACTATCTGCCTTATCTCGTCCTCAGACAACGGCGTGAACAGAATGGTCTCGTCGATACGGTTGAGGAACTCCGGACGTATGGTCTTGCGCAGCATCTCCAGCACGTGCTTCTTCGTTTCAGTCATAATCTGAGCCTTGTTGGCGGCAGTGATGCGCCCTATCTGACTCTGGATATAGTCACTGCCCATGTTTGAGGTCATGATGATGATCGTATTCTTGAAGTTGACAGTACGACCCTTGTTGTCCGTCAGACGACCGTCGTCAAGCACCTGCAACAGGATGTTGAACACGTCGGGATGGGCTTTCTCAATCTCGTCGAACAGGACTACCGAGTACGGCTTGCGCCTTACAGCCTCGGTGAGCTGTCCGCCTTCCTCATATCCGACGTAGCCCGGAGGCGCTCCGACCAGCCGTGACACGCTGAACTTTTCCTGATATTCGGACATATCGATACGTGTCATCATGCCCTCGTCGTCGAACAGCAGCTCTGCCAACGCCTTTGCAAGCTCCGTCTTGCCCACGCCCGTGGTACCGAGAAACAGGAACGAGCCAATCGGTCTCTTCGGATCCTGCAACCCTGCACGGCTGCGGCGTATGGCATCGGCGATGGCGTGTATAGCCTCATCCTGACCGATGACGCGCTTGTGCAACTCGTCCTCGAGATGCAGCAGCTTCTCTTTCTCGCTCTGCATCATCTTGCTGACAGGTATTCCCGTCCAGCGCGACACCACGTCGGCAATGTCTTCGGCATTGACCTCCTCCTTGATCATGGCCTTGTCGCCTTGCAGCGAGTGCAGCTTCTGCTGTGTCTCCTCGATCTCCTTGTTGAGGTTCTGTATCTTGCCATACCGTATCTCTGCCACCTTGCCATAGTCGCCCTCGCGCTCGGCACGTTCGGCCTCGAACTTCAGACGTTCTATCTCCGACTTGTTCTGCTGGATCTTGTTGACCAGCGTCTTCTCGCTCTGCCACTTTGCCTTGTACTGGCTTTCCTGTTCCTTCAGTTCTGCCAGTTCCTTGCCTATCTGCTCCAGCTTCGGCTGGTCGTCTTCGCGCTTGATAGCCTCGCGCTCAATCTCCAGCTGTTTTATCTTACGCGTAATCTCATCCAGCTCTTCAGGCACGGAGTCAATCTCCATCCTCAGCTTGGCGGCTGCCTCATCCATCAGGTCAATGGCCTTGTCGGGCAGGAAGCGGTCGGTTATATACCGGCTGCTCAGCTCAACGGCGGCAATGATGGCATCGTCCTTGATGCGCACATGATGATGATTCTCATACCGCTCCTTCAAGCCACGGAGTATGGACACCGAATCGACGATGCTCGGCTCGTCGACCATGACTGTCTGGAACCGGCGTTCAAGAGCCTTGTCTTTCTCGAAGTACTTCTGGTATTCGTCGAGCGTGGTGGCACCTATGCAGCGTATCTCGCCACGTGCCAGCGCAGGTTTCAGGATGTTTGCCGCATCCATGGCTCCCTCGCTCTTGCCGGCACCCACAAGCGTGTGTATCTCGTCGATGAAGAGCACGATGCTGCCTTCAGACTTCTTGACCTCGTTGATGACAGCCTTCAGCCTCTCTTCGAACTCACCCTTATACTTGGCACCGGCAATCAGCGCACCCATGTCGAGCGAATAGACCTGCTTGTTCTTCAGGTTCTCCGGCACGTCGCCACGCAGTATCCGGTGTGCCAGCCCTTCGGCAATGGCAGTCTTACCGGTACCAGGCTCGCCTATCAGGATAGGGTTGTTCTTTGTGCGTCGGCTAAGGATCTGCAGCACACGGCGAATCTCGTCGTCACGACCGATGACCGGATCCAGCTTGCCGCTGCGCGCCGCCTCATTGAGGTTCACGGCATACTTCTCCAGAGCCTGATATGTGTCTTCGGACGACTGTGAAGTGACTTTGTCGCCCTTGCGCAACTCATTGATGGCCTCACGCAGGTCTTTCTCGTTCATGCCGAGATCCTTGAGGATGTCGGCGGCGGGCGAGTTGACCGCGAGCAACGCCATGATGATAGGCTCTATGGAGACGAACTCATCGCCCATCTGCTTCGAGAGGTCTTCGGCCTTCATCAGCACCGAGTTGGCATCGCGGCTCAGATAAGGCTCTCCGCCCTGCACACGCGGCAGCTTCTTCACCTCCTGGTCAAGCCGGAGGCTGAGCTGCTGCTCATTGACGCTGAGCTTCTGGCAGATGAAGTGGACGATGTTCTCGCCGGCCTTCATGACGCCCGCCAGCAGATGCACAGGCTCAATGGCTTGCTGCCCATTGGCCTCTACAAGCTTTATGGCCTCTTGCACAGCTTCCTGTGCCTTGATTGTGTAATTGTTGAAGTTCATATCTGTTTCCTTTCTTTTCCGTTGTTAAACTCTTTGCCCAACGTCTCGCAAACGCCCTGCCATGTAGTGCCGACGGACAATTTGTCTTGGAGAAACAGACGCAAGCTGACGTTTTGTCAATAGTATAGCGTTCCAACCGGTCAATATTGCAGGCAATATGCGGATATGGACAAGGAACGGCGACGGGGCCGGACGGGCAAAAATGGGAGTGTGTTCGTTTTATATTGTCTCCAACTTGCACTACCTTTGCGGCACAAACTTATTACGCACACGTCTGGAAACAGAAAAGCACCTTATTATAAATGATTCTTTTTTTCAGAACCCCACAAACGAGCGTGATTGCCGTACAGAGCGACCACACTCCGGACAAGCAAGAAGAGGAAAAGCTGTCATGGCTCTTTGGCAACGCCACGGCAGAGAGTGAAGAAAACCTTACGGGATGGTTCGTCGGCCCGCGCCGTGAGATGATAACCCCATGGAGCACCAATGCCGTGGAGATTACGCAGAACATGGGCATCAGCGGCATCGAACGCATTGAGGAGTACTTCCCCGTGAAAGACGACAGTGCCGAACACGACGAGATGCTTCAGCGCATGTACCACGGTCTGGACCAGAAGGTGTTCACCACAGACCGCAAGCCCGAACCCATAGAGCACATAGAGGACCTTGAGGCATATAACGAAAAGGAAGGACTGGCACTGTCCAAGGAGGAGATGGACTACCTGAAGCAGGTGGAGAAAGACTGCGGCCGACCGCTGACCGACTCCGAGGTCTTCGGCTTCGCACAGATAAACTCCGAGCACTGCCGTCACAAGATATTCGGCGGCACGTTCGTCATCGACGGTGAGGAAAAACCGTCGTCGCTGTTCCAGCTCATAAAGAGCACCACCAAGGCACACCCCAACAGAATCATATCGGCATACAAGGACAACGTGGCGTTTGCCAAGGGACCCGTGATAGAGCAGTTCGCCCCTGCCGACCACTCCAAGCCGGACTACTTCAGGGTGAAGGACATCAAGAGCGTGATTTCCTTCAAGGCCGAGACACACAACTTCCCGACAACCGTAGAGCCGTTCAACGGTGCATCGACAGGCACCGGAGGCGAGATACGCGACCGTATGGCCGGCGGCAAAGGCTCATGGCCGTTGGCGGGAACTGCCGTCTACATCACTTCATATCCGCGCAGCGAAGAAGGCCGTGCATGGGAGCATATACTGCCCGTACGCAAATGGCTGTACCAGACACCCGAACAGATTCTCATCAAGGCATCAAACGGTGCAAGCGACTTCGGCAACAAGTTCGGACAACCGCTGATCTGCGGCTCGCTGCTGACGTTCGAGCACAAGGAGAACGGCGAGGTCTATGGCTACGACAAAGTGATAATGCTGGCAGGCGGCGTGGGCTACGGCACCGAACGCGACTGCATAAAGGGCACTGCCGAGCAGGGAGAAGAGATTGTGGTGATGGGCGGCGACAACTACCGCATCGGACTGGGCGGAGGCTCGGTGTCATCGGTAGACACCGGACGCTACAGCAATGGCGTGGAGCTGAATGCCGTGCAGCGTGCCAACGCCGAGATGCAGAAGCGCGTGTATAATGTGGTGCGTGCGCTGTGCGAGGAAGACACGAACCCCGTGGTGTCCATACACGACCACGGAGCCGCAGGACACGTCAACTGCCTGTCCGAGCTGGTCGAAGACTGTGGCGGACTGATAGACATGAGCAAGCTGCCGATAGGCGACAAGACGCTGTCGAGCAAAGAAATCATAGCCAACGAGAGCCAGGAACGCATGGGACTGCTCATCGACCGCAAGGCCATTGAGCACGTGAGCAAGATTGCACGCCGCGAGCGTGCACCGATGTATGTCGTCGGACACACCACGGGTGACCACCGCTTTGCATTCCAGCAGGCCGACGGCGTTCGCCCGTTCGACCTTGCCGTGAGCCAGATGTTCGGCTCATCGCCAAAGACATACATGATAGACAAGACGCGCGAACGTCATTACGCAATGCCGGAGTACGACCCGTCACGTCTGCACGAATATCTCAACAACGTGTTGCAGATGGAGGCCGTGGCCTGCAAGGACTGGTTGACAAACAAGGTGGACCGCTCCGTGACAGGCAAGATTGCACGCCAGCAGTGCCAGGGACCGTTGCAGCTGCCGTTGAGCGACTGTGGCGTGGTGGCACTGGACTATCGCGGCCGTGCCGGCATAGCCACATCCATCGGCCATGCGCCGCAGGTGGCCTTGGCCAATGCCGCAGCCGGTTCGGTGATGGCTGTCAGCGAAGCACTCACAAACATCGTATGGGCACAGCTCAAGGACGGCATCGACACCGTGTCGCTGTCTGCCAACTGGATGTGGCCCTGCCGCTCTCAGGAGGGTGAAGACGCACGCCTGTACACCGCCGTCGAAGCACTGAGCCGGTTCTGCATCGACCTTGGCATCAACGTGCCGACAGGCAAGGACTCGCTGAGCATGACACAGCAGTACCCTGACGGCACGAAGGTGATTGCTCCTGGAACGGTCATCGTGTCGGCAGGAGGTGAGGTCGGCGATGTCAGGAAGACCGTGTCGCCCGTCATCGTCAACGACAAGCGCACAGTGCTCTATCACATAGACTTCAGCTTCGACGAGCTGCGGCTCGGCGGTTCGGCATTCGCACAGAGCCTCAACAAGATTGGCGACGACGTGCCATGCACCCGCGATGCGGAATATTTCCGCGCAGCATTCAATGCCGTGCAGGAGATGATCAGGCGCGGACTCATCTTGGCAGGACACGACATATCGGCAGGAGGACTGATAACGACGCTTCTGGAGATGTGCTTCGCAAATACAGAAGGCGGACTGGCAGTCAATCTCGACGGGCTGAAGGAGAAGGACCTCATAAAGATTCTCTTCGCAGAGAACCCTGGCGTTGTCATTCAGGTACGCGACAAGGACAAGGCCGCCGTGATGCAGATCCTTGAAGATGCCGGTGTGGCAGCAGTGAAGATAGGACATCCTGTGGAGGACAGCCGCGAGCTGACCGTCAGCAAGGACGGCGGGGAGCAGAAGCTCGACATCGACCGTCTGCGCGATGTCTGGTACACATCGTCCTATCTGCTCGACCGCAAGCAGAGCCGTGGCGGGTGTGCCCTGCAGCGTTTCGAGAACTACAAGCACCAGCCTGTGGAGTTCAAGCTGAACCCATCATTCACAGGCACGATGAAACAATACGCCATCTCGCCCGACCGCCGCAAGCCCACAGGCCTGCACGCCGCCGTGATACGGGAGAAAGGCACGAACAGCGAACGCGAAATGGCATACGCCCTCTATCTGGCGGGCTTCGATGTCAAGGACGTGACGATGACCGACCTTGAAGACGGCACCGAGACGCTGGACGATGTCAACATGATTGTGTTCTGCGGAGGCTTCTCAAACTCAGACGTGCTCGGCTCCGCCAAGGGCTGGGCAGGAGCATTCCTCTACAGCCCGAAGGCCAAGGAGACCCTGAACCGCTACTATGCACGGGAAGACACACTGTCGCTGGGAGTATGCAACGGCTGCCAGCTCATGATGGAGCTGAACCTGCTGTCGCCCGACCGCAAGGACATCGGCAAGATGGTTCACAACGACTCACACAAGTTTGAGTCGGCGTTCGTCGGCCTCACCATCCCCGAGAACAACAGCGTGATGTTCGGCAGTCTCAGCGGCTCAAAGATTGGCATCTGGGTGGCTCACGCCGAGGGCAAGTTCGCCCTCAAGGGCAAGGAGAGCGACTATAACATCATTGCCCGATACAGCTACGACGAATACCCTGCCAACCCCAACGGCTCGGACTTCTCCGTTGCCGGACTGGCAAGTGCCGATGGCCGTCATGTGGCAATAATGCCACATCTGGAGCGTGCCTTCTTCCCATGGCAGTGTGGCTACTATCCGGAAGACAGGCGGACGGACGAGGTGACACCGTGGATTGAGGCCTTCGTCAACGCACGCAAGTGGGTGGAGCAGAGGACAGGAAGATGACCAAGTCGCTGGAATTCTACTGGGAAGCGTTCATCATCTTCTTCAAAATAGGTGCGTTCACCATCGGTGGCGGCTATGCCATGCTGCCGCTCATCGAAGACGAGATTGTCAAGAAGCGGCAGTGGATTGCGCCCGAGGACTTCGTGGACCTGTTGGCAATAGCGCAGTCAAGCCCAGGGGTCTTTGCCGTCAACATAGCGATATTCATCGGCTACCGTCTGCGTGGTGTCAAGGGCAGCCTTGTCACCACGCTCGGCAGCGTGCTGCCGTCGTTCTGCATCATTCTTGCCATCGCACTGTTCTTCACGAGCTACAAGGACAATCAGTACATCGAGCGCATGTTCAAAGGCATACGTCCGGCAGTGGTGGCACTGATAGCAGCCCCCACATTCAACATGGCGAAGTCCGCCCGCATCAGCCGACGCAACGTGTGGATTCCCATTGTCAGCGCACTGCTGATATGGCTCTTGGGATTCTCGCCGATATGGATCATTGTGGCTGCCGGCGTGGGAGGCTGGCTGTACGGACGCTACATCAATAGAGGCATCGACAACGGCAACAACGCCGGTGCCACAGCCGTGGAGGACAAAGGATGACGATGCTGTATCTGCAACTGTTCTACACCTTCTTCAAGATAGGTCTCTTCGGCTTCGGCGGTGGCTATGCCATGCTGTCAATGATTCAGGGCGAGGTCGTCACGCGCCACGACTGGCTCACGCCGCAGGAGTTTACGGACATCGTGGCCATCAGTCAGATGACACCAGGCCCCATCGGCATCAACTCGGCAACCTATGTGGGCTATACAGCCACTGGCAGCGTGTGGGGCTCGGTAGTGGCAACGCTTGCCGTGGTGCTGCCGTCGTTCATACTGATGCTCACCATCAGCAAGTTCTTCCTGAAATACCAGAAGAGCAAGCCCGTGACGGATGTCTTCAGCGGACTCAGACCCGCTGTCGTGGGACTGCTTGCCGCTGCCGCCCTCGTGCTCATGGACAGGGAGAACTTCGGCTCGCCCACAGAAGATATGCACCAGTTCATCATCAGCTGCCTGCTGTTCCTCGGTGTCTTCATCGCCGCACGCCGCTTCAAGGCCAATCCCATCATGCTGATCATCGCCGCAGGCCTCATCGGCCTTGTGGTTTACTGACAGGCTCAGAAAGTGCCATTAGCGTCTGCCATTAATTATTGCTGTCCGCTAAACGTTTCAGGCCGAGGGTGCGAGGTGCACACCCATTTTACCTCCAGACTGCGGTCGCTTCGCTCCCTTAGTCAGGGGCTACTCATAAGTGTACCTCTTCGAGGCACCACAGCAGGATGTCCACACCACAGGATATGTGAAATCGGAATGAAAGGTTCGAACCTTTTGAATGAAACGTTCGAACCTTTTGAACGAAACGTTCGAACCTTTTGAATTATATTGCTGTCCGCTATCCCAAAGTTAACCCAAGCTGGCAGGATTTATGGCACCGCCTGATAGAGGGCTATCAGAGCCGCAATCTTGTTGTATTCATTCTGCAACTGCGACATCTGGGCGGAGAGGAGGTTCTCCTGCGCCGTCAACACTTCGAGATAGTTGCTGCTCCCATTCTGCTGGAGCAGGCGAGTGGATTTCACCGTGCGCTCCAACGCTTTCACTTGGTTATCCAGAAGCGCAGACTTGTCGTCGTAGGTCTGCACCTGGGTCAAGGCGTTGTTCACCTCTATTCCTGCGTTCAGGAGGGCTTGCCGGAACTGTAGGCGCGCCTCTTCCTGCTGAGATTTCCTGATGGCGAGGTCAGCCTTCAGGCGACCGTTATGGAAGAGGGGTTGCGTGAGTGAGGCAATGGCATTGAGAAGTATCTTGCCTGGGTTCACGATGACACCCGATGAGTTCGTCCATCCCGCCGTGCCCGAGAGAGTGAGGGAGGGATAGAAGGCTGCCCGTGCTTCCCTGGTGGCATAGAGGGACGCTGCCAGGTTCATCTCGGCCTGACGCACGTCGGGACGGCTTGAGAGCTTTTGCAGCGGAATGGCTTGCCGTGCATCGAGGTTGATGCCGGCACTCACGTTTTCCGCACCGGAAGCAATCACGACCGAGTTCGTGCTGTCGCCGACGAGTATACGGATGGAGTTCAGGGCTTCCCTCATCTGCTGTTGCAGGTCGAGAGCGGTGGTCTTCACTTGTTCACGGCTCGCCTCCGCCTGCGACACGGCAGCATCGGTATATTGGCCTTCCTCCATAAACGCTTTCATCGCACGAACCGTCTCGTCCCAGAGGCTCACCGACCGGTTGGCGAGCGAGAGTTGTGCGTCGAGCAGGGCGTAGGTGTAGTACTGGCGGGCGATGTTTGCCACGAGGTTCACCTCTACGGCCTGCCGGTATGCCTCGCTGCTCTCCACGAGCATCTTCTGTTGCTGCTTGGCGTTTCTCAACTTCCCGAACAGATCGACCTGCCAGTCCGCTTGCAAGGGCAAGGAGTAGGTCTTCGAGGCGGGGCTATTCCCGAAAGTGCTGATGCCTGCCGTTGGCGAGAATGTCAAGGAGGGCAGGAATGCCAGACGTGCCGCTTTCAGACTTGCCTCAGCCTGGCCGATGCGCAGCCGAGCCACATTAAGGTCGGTGTTGTGCTCCAGACCCTGCTCTATCAGTCTCCCCAACTGGGCATCCACGAAGATGCTCCGCCAGGAGTCTGCATCGAAAGAGTCCTTTTCTGTTCTTGTCTCCGATGCCGTCAGGTCGTGGCTCGGCACCGATGCGGTCGAAACGGTTGAGCCGCCGCAGCACAAAGCCGCGCCCAGCATTACACATATACAGGTATGATTACTTCTCATCTTTTTCTTTCTTTTTAGCCATTACAAATCTGCCATGCTCCGCTATGGTCTGCGCGTCCACATCCATGTGCAGCGGACTGCGCACATAGTGTTCCTGAAGCCACTGAAACACGATGAAGAAGACTGGCACCACGAAGACGAGTGCCAACGTGCCGAAGAGCAGGCCACCCACGACACCCGTACCCAACGCTCGGTTGCCATTGGCTCCTGCGCCCGAGGCGAAGACGAGCGGGAGCATGCCGATTACCATCGCCATCACCGTCATGAGGATGGGACGGAAGCGGGCCACAGCGGCGCTGTATGCCGACTCCAGGATGCCCATGCCCTTGCGCCGTCTCTCGGAGGCGAACTCGGTGATGAGGATTGCCGTCTTCGCCAGCAGGCCGATGAGCATGATGACACCCGTCTGCAGATAGATGTTGTTCTCAAGGCCACAGAGACGGGCGAAGAGGAAACTGCCCATCAGTCCGAACGGCACGCTGAGGATGACCGCCAATGGCACCAGGAAACTCTCGTAGAGACACACAAGGATGAGGTAGATGAGCAGGACGCAAAGGCCATAGACCACCACCGTCGACGAGCCACTCTGCTCCGCCTCCTCCCGTGAGATGCCGCCGTATTCGTAGGAATAGCCCTGCGGAAGGGTCTGCTCCGCCACCTCGGCGATGGCTTTCTGTGCCTCGCCGGTGGAATAGCCTTCCGCCACATCCACGTTGGCGTAGATGGAGCTGTAGAGGTTAAAGCGGTTGGCACCCTCTGCACCCACCGTCTTGCGGAGCGTGGCAAACTGGCTGATGGGAGCCATGCCGTCGTTGGTACGCACGTAGATGCGGTTGAGGGCATACTCGTCCATGCGATATTCGGGCGAAGCCTGCGACAGCACACGATACACTTTTCCGAACTTGTTGAAATTCGACACGTAAGTGCCGCCAGTATATCCGCCCAGCACGTCGAGCACACCCTGTGAGGAGATACCCGCGCGTTCGCATTTCGCCGCATCCACATCCACTTGGTACTGGGGGAAATTGATGCTGTACGAGGTGTATGCCATACCAATCTCGGGACGCTGGTTCAAGGTCATGAGGAACTGCTGTGCTTTCTCATAGAACGTCTTTGCATCGCCGCCCGTGCGGTCCTGCACATTGAGGTCGATGGCGTTGCCCTGTCCGTAGCCAGGGATCATCGCGTCCTCCATATAGAAGACCGTTGCCTCCCTGATGACTGCCGTCTGCAGTTTCATTCGGGCGATGAGTGCACTGACGCTGTGCTCCCTGCCCTTTCGCTCGCCCCAGGGCTTCATGTTGAGGAAGATGGAGGCGTAGCAGGAGCCGGTGCCGCCGCCATAGCCGTCGATGCGGGAGTAGCATGCCACTTCCGGTTGCTCTCTCACCACCTTCTCCACACGGCTCATGATCTTGTCCATGTCCTCCATCGAGGTACCGGGAGAGGCAGAGATCATCATCTGCACGAACCCCTTGTCCTCCTGCGGCACAAGACCCGTGCGGGTGGTGGCAACGAGGTAGGCGAAAAGGACGATGCCTGCGGCCATGCCAGTCCATGCCATCCACCGGCGGCGGAAAATCCACACCACACCTCTCTTATATCTGCCGAACAAGACGCTGTAGGTGGCATTGTAAGCCGCCTTCACCCGTCCGTTGAAACTCTTTTCGCTCTTCGTGCCCGAGGCAGGACGCATGAGCAGGGCGCACAGTGCAGGGCAGAGCGTCAGGGCATTCACCATCGAGAGACCCACTGCCGCAGCCATCGTCACGCCAAACTGGGTATAGAACACGCCTGCCGTGCCGCCCATGAAAGTGACGGGGATGAACACCGCCATGAACACTAAGGTACAGGAGACGACCGCCATCGTCACATCGTCCATCGCATCTCTCGTGGCAAGGTAAGGCGACCGGTAGCCGGTGTCGAACTTCGACTGCACCGCCTCCACCACCACGATGGCATTATCCACCACCGTGCCGATGGCAAGCACCAAGGCGAAGAGCGTGAGGATGTTGATGGAGAAGCCCGCCATCTTCAGACAGGCGAACGTAGACACCAGCGAGACGATGATGGACAGCGACGGTATCAAGGTTATCCTGAAGTCTTGCAGGAAGAAATACACCACCAGGATCACGAGCAGGATGGCGATGACGAGCGTCTCCACCACCTCGCGAATCGACTCGAAGAGGAAGTCATTGGTGTCCTGGAAGGTGACGAACCTCAGGCCGTCGGGCAAGTCGCCCTGTATCTCTTCAATGGCCTTGTTGATGGTGTTGTTCACCTCGGTCATGTTGACACCCGCCACGGGATAGACGAGGAAGGTGACACCAGGGTTGCCGTTGATGGTACCGCGGTAGCTGTAGGTCGTGGCTCCGAGCTCCACCTTCGCCACGTCCTTCAGCCGGAGCACGTTGCCGTCTTTGTCGCTCTTCAGCACGATGTTCTCGTACTCCCTTACGTCGGCATAGCGGCCTTTGTATTTGACGGAGTATTCAAAAGCGTTCTTGGTCTGTTCGCCGAGCGATCCCAAGCCTGCCACGAAGCTCTGCCGGTTGATGGCATCGTTCACGTCACTCGGTTGCAGGCCATACTGCGCCATCAAGTCGGGCTTCATCCACACCCGCATGGCGTAAACGCTGCTGTAGGCCTGCACATCGCCCACGCCACCGATACGCTTGAGTCGGGGGAAGACGTTAATCTCCAGACAATTGGCAATGAAATTCTCATCGTACTTGCCGTTCTCGCAGACCAGTCCGCCAATCTTCAGGTAACTCTTCTGGCGTTTCTCCGTGCTCACACCCACGCGGGTCACCTCGGCAGGGAGCAATCCCTGTGCCTTCGACACGCGGTTCTGCACGTTTACGGCGGCAATGTCGGGGTCGGTGCCCTGCTTGAAGTACACCTCGATATAAGCCTCTCCGTCGTTGGTGGAGCTGGATACCATATATATCATGTGGTCCACACCGTTGATGGCCTCCTCCAGCGGCATCACCACGCTCTGCATCACGGCATCGGCGTCGGCACCCATATAGCTGGTGCTCACATACACCGTAGGCGGCGCAATGTCGGGATACTGCTCCACGGGGAGGCTGAACAGCGACAGGATGCCGGCCACCAGCATGATGATGCTGACGGAGATGGCCATGGCAGGTCGTTTGATAAAAATATTTCCCTTCTTCATCATTTAATCTCCATTCCTTCTTGTATCATTCCTGCCCCGTCCGCCACAATCTCGTCGCCAGGCTCCAGCCCGCCCTGCACGATGTAGGTTCTGCCGTCGTTGTACGGTGCCACGGTCACGGCGGTGGAGACCGCCTTGCCGTCCACCACACGATATACCATCAGCTTGTCCTGCAAGGTGACGGTGCTCGACTGCGGGATGATGATCACGTCCTTGTATTGGCTCTTCATCACGATGTTGCCGGTGGCACCGCTATGAAGGAGCCGGTCAGGGTTGGGGAAGTCGGCACGGAGGGAGACCGAGCCTGTGGTCTTGTTGATGACGCCGCTGATGCTCGCCATCCGTCCCCGCCTGTCGTACATGCCGCCGTCGCTGAGCTGCAAGCCTACGGAATCCATCCTGCCGATGGCCTGAGCGGTAGAGCCATATTTTCTCAATAGAGCCAAGAGCTGCGTCTCGTCCATCGAGAAATAGACATACATCTCGGAGTTGTCGGAAATGGTGGTGAGAGCCTGTGAAGTCTCAGGCCCCACCAATGCCCCTTGCCGGAACGGGAGTGTACCCACCACGCCGTTGGCAGGGCTCTTCACCTCGGTATAAGAGAGATTGTTTCGCGCACTTGCCTCGGCGGCACAGGCCAGCGACACCTGCGCCTGTGCGTCGAGCCAAGTGTTGTAAGCCAGCTGAAGCTCGTGTTCGGATATCACCTTCTGGTCGAAGAGGCGTTTTTTGCCCTCGTAGGTGAGCTTCGCCGTGGCAGAGCTTGCCTGAGCCGCCTGCACCTGTGCCGAAGCCTGTTCCAAGGCGGTGCGATAAGGCACGGCATCGATGGTGAAGAGCGTCTGCCCCTGCTTCACCTCCTGTCCCTCATTGACGCATACCGACACAATCTTGCCCTGCACTTGAGGACGGATCTCGATGTCCTGCCGCCCTTGTATGGAGGCGGTGAACAGTTGCTCCACCTCCGTGTCGCCCCTCTTCACCACCATTGTTTTCCATTGGTTACCCTGCAGGCTGTCTCCTCCCTGAGACTTCTGGGAAGCCTCCTTGTACTTGCACCCTGCAAGAAGCAGCGTGCAGAGGATAGCCCAAAAAAGAATACTGGTCTTTTTCTCCATGTTGTGATATTTGTTGTTTTTACCTTTATCCCTTGAATTACCTGTCGTTTTCCTCCCTCGTCGTCTGTGCGAGGGATGTCAGCATTTCAGCCGGCTGTCGGGTGTAAAGTTACGCCCCTTGCAGCCCTGCACACAATGAGAAATCTCGTGAAGCGGAAAAAATCGCAGGTGAACTTTCACACATTATGGGATGGACTTTCAGGGGATTCACCCTTTGTTTTTTCCGTTTCACCCACATCTTGTTTCCTGACATCAGACCTAATGGTATCTTTGCATGAGAGTAAAACGGCAATCTGCGATATGAAGATCAGACATTTCCTAAAGGACTGGGGCATCATCTCCCTGGCGGCATTCGGGCTGAACCTCCTCCTGTGGTGGCTCATCGCGAGCGACGAGGCTCTGGCGAAATACCCCTACGGATGGACGGATTTCATATTCGACCTCGGCTATTGTGCTCTCTACGTGCTGGTGTCGCTGTCCATATCCAATGTGATACGCAAGCTCCTGCTCGACAGCCGCCTGCGCGACAAGCGGTGGTTGGGGCAGGGACACCCGTCGTTCACACGGTTCTTTCTGCACAGTGGGGCTATGCTTGTCGCCAACATCCTCATTGCCATACTTTTCGAGAGCGTGGTCAGCGGGATTTACAAGGATGGGGAGAAATTCTTCTGGGACCGCCTCTATGTGTTCACCACCATCGCCACCCTGCTCACCATCGTCTACCTCTGCCTCTACTACAGCCGCATCGTGGTGCAGCAGGCAGACAGAAACGTGGAAATGCAGAATGAGCTGCTAAAGCTACAGCTCGACCCGCACTTTGTGTTCAACAGCCTGAGCACCCTCACCGAGCTGATAAGCGAAGACCCCGACCTTGCCGAGACGTTCACCCTGAAGTTCTCTGCCATCTACCGCTACATAGTGAACCAGCTGAACAGGGAGACGGTCTCCATCTCCGAGGAAATCCGGTTCATCCGTGAATATTGCGACTTGCTTGCCATCCGCCATCCGCATCATTTCATCTTCGAGATAGACGGGCAACTGGCGCAAGACCACGACCTCATATTGCCAATGGCAGTACAAATCCTCGTCGAGAATGCCGTGAAGCACAACAGCCACTCCAAATGCCGCCCACTGCACATCAGCATCCGGCGTGAAGCCGATTTCGTCGTTGTCAGAAATGAGCGGATACCCCTCACAGGCAAACAGCCTCCGACCAACAGGGTCGGACTGAAGAACCTCTCCGAGCGATACGGGCTGCTGGAACTCTATCCGGCAATCAGAGACGAAGAAAACGTGTTTGAAGTAAGAATCCCTATCCTACGACAATGAAAATACTGATAATCGAAGACGAGGAACGGAGCTTTATGCGTCTGAAAAGACTGCTCCTGAACATCGACAGCACATTTGAAATATCCGGTCCGGTTACGAGTGTCGACAAAACAGCCCGTGTGTTAAGGCGTGAAGCAGACGGCAACACATACGGCATCATCTTTGCCGATATACGTCTGGACGACGGCGATGTGTTTGAGGCGTTTCTGCAAGTACAGCCACAGTCACCGGTAATCTTCACCACGGCATACGACGAGTATGCACTTGAGGCATTTCGCAGCAATGGCATAGCCTATCTGCAAAAGCCCATCGTCCCGCAGGAACTCAGTGAGGCAGTGAGCAAGGCGAAGAAACTGACAACCGGCGATGCCGCTCCGCAAGACTACTCCGCCCTGCTGGAGTCCCTCGGGCTGAAAAGGCAGAACCACCGCGAGCATTTCCTCATACAGAACCATGACGGATATACGATACTCAACGTGGGGAGCATCAGTCACTTCTCCACAGAAAACGGCATAACACGCGCCTTCCTGCAAAACGGCCGTTCGGTGGCTCTCGACTACTCACTCAATGACCTTGAGACACAGGTAGACCCGTCAAAATTCTTCCGTGCCAACCGGCAATACATCATAAGCATCGATGCCATCGACAGTCTGCATTTTCACTTCAACTCCAAGCTGTCTGTAAAGCTAAAGACATATCCGGACGTAAGCATCATCGTGAGCAAGGAGAAAACGGCACAGCTGAAGGAGTGGATAGACAGATAGAGGGCTGAAGAATGTGCGGCGGCAGGGCAGTCATCGCGGCTGCAGATATTCGCTGATGGAATTGTCATACATATTGCCGTACAGTCCGGCATTATACACCGTGGCATGAGAACCGACGGTGTGACGGGCTAACGTGTAGTAAAGGTCGCGCATGGAGATGTCTGTGTTCTCATCAATAGCCTCTTGGAATGCACGGGTAAAGCCGTTTGATAGCCAAATGCCCATGTCGGGGTCTTTCATATCGGCCTTTGAGGTCTCATCGGCATTGGCGGCAGTGATAAGCAGCACTCCTGGAATACCCTCGCACGCTTCGCCGATGCTGCCACTATAGCAGGCATCGACAGCGAACAGCATCTTGCGGAACCGCCCCTCGTCGCTCATGGTCCGGACAATATCCCGCACATCGTCGCCGTCGATGGTGTAGGCACTTCCCCATGCCAGCTTGTTTTTGTTGCCGTGACCGCACCAGAACACTATCACGTTATCGTTCTGCGTGGGTGTGATGACTTCGGGCAGCCGGTTGCTGCTGCGGCCGAGCATCATGTCTTTCAGGTCGTAGATGGAGACATCGCCCAGACGATAGTCGACCTTCACATCCTGATAGACATTCTCACCGTCGGGGCGCACACGCACGACACCGGGGTAGATGTTGTGCGGGTCGTTGGCGATGTTGTCGGCAATGATGAGCAGGATGTGGTCATCGTCGTAGCCGTGGCGTTTCAGCAACTGGTACATAGCCAGTGCGTCGGCCTGATGGCGATAGTTCGCCCATGTGTCGCTCGTGCCGACAACCACTGCCCAGCGGTCGTTCAGTGCAGGGTATGTGATGTCGGACTGTGCGTTGTGGAATGTCTGCATCGTCTGCCGCTGCCAGTCCCATGCCTGTATGGTGGACGTGGTGCGGCTGGAGCCGTCGGTCGAGAGGTATTCGACGGTGTGGTATTGTCCGTCGGTCAGTATCCAGTGGTCGTAGGTGGTGTTCAGCGCAGATGCATGGGTGCGTTCGTCGAAAGTCCAGTCTCCCGTCACACCGTTGAGGTCGGGCGTTGCTCCCTGCTGCAACAGACTGAAAGCCGTTGCCATATCTGTCGGCAGCCACGAGCCGCGCCATGTCTCCCTGCCGTCGACCACACGGAGCATGGCCCGCCACAGCTGTTCGCCGTCGGTTCTGGCAGTCAGCGCATACGCCAGCAGCATGGCAGCATCATACAGGTGTGCCTCGCCATTGACGGGCTGTTCGCCAAACCGTGCCGTATAGGCACTGACGAAACCCGACTGCGGGTCTGCGGTGGGCGATACGCCCTCATAGCTCATGTGCTTCAGCCGTGAGGCCATCGTTGCCGAGTTCATCATGTCGGAGCAGAGCAACAGCGGGAAGTCAAAGGTTGCGTCCGTGCCCCTCAGCAGGCCAATCTCGTCGTCGAAGGCCAAGGCATCGTCTTCCGTGCCTGGCACGAATATCAGCGCACGGCTGTAGTTGCGCTTCTGTCCGTGCTGTGCCCTGACGGCAGCGCGGAGCTCTGCCTCGCTGTCATAAATCGTCACCGTTCCCACATCCAGTCCCAGCTCTGCGGCCTGGTAGGCAAACCAGTCGCTGAAGCTCCGTCCGTAGTCATCGTCGACAGCCAGTAGGCTGACGCTCTCCACTTCCGACAGCTTCGCCTGCGTCAGCAGGATCTCACATTGCGCCACGTCGCTCTCCGTGAGGTTCCACACATAGTCACAGTCTGCATTGATACGTTGGAACTCCGTGGAGGTGGCAATGGGCAGGATGATGGTCTTTTCGTATGGGCGGCAGACCGTAGCGGCAATGCTTGCCTTGGCTGAGGTGGAGGGACCGACGATGGCGGCATACGTCTCGTCCTGCGCTATGCGGTCGAGATAACCGTCGAGGTCGGCAGCGTCCTCGTCCTTCCATTCCACTTCTATCTGCACTTGCCGCTCAAGGCCTTTCTGTGCCTGCCTGATGTTGTCGAGTGCCCAGCTTACTGTCCGTTCCCAGCGGGTCTGCTGCGACTGCGGCATGATGAACGCCACTTTGCAGGTCGTCACTTCGGTCTGTTCCGCCGTCGTGCCATCATCCTCGGAACAGCCGAAAAGCACCACCGCCAACAGCAGCCATAGACTACTTCGCTTCATACTCTGCCTCCTTTCTGATGGCTTCTGCCTTATACTGTCCGTAGGCGTTCTGCCAATATGCATCGTCAAGATAATAGTCCTCGTAGATGTCGGTGGTCTCATAGAACAGCGGACTGATGACAACATCCACCACGCCCGATTCCAGCCCGAATGTCTGATGCTCCGCCAAATCCTGTCCCTGATACCAGTCGTTCAGGTAGCGTTCCATCACCTCGTCCATTCTGATGACCACCGAGAACGGCACGCGGTTGCTGTAGGCGGAGCAGTCGGCATCCATTCCCGCCACGAGCATGGTCACGAAGCTGTGTTCACGCGAGTACTTGTAGAGTCCGTTGTTGGAGCCGCCTGCCAGTGGATAGACAAAGGCATCCTCCAATGTACTTGCCAACCGATAGGCACTGTCGGGCATGACGTAGCCCGAATAGTCATCGGCGAGATACGCCACCCCTGCACGCCGCCCGCCGCTGTGCGCACCGTAGCCATCGGAAAAGCCAAGGATACCGTCCGAGAGTATCTGCTCCCCTGGCTGTGCCGCAACCACCGTCGCTTCGCTGTGCGGAGCGGCCATGCAACCTGCCAGATAGCTTGCGCCATAACGCTGTATGCGGAAGGTGCAGATGCCGGTGATGCCGTCGCTCTCGAACAGCAGGATCTTCTGGTTCTCGCGTAGCGTAATATTCTCCGACTTCATCATCGCCTCGTAGTCGCTGCTTGCCAGCACCAGCAAGGACTGGACTTCCGTGTCTCTTGCGAGCCACGAGTGCAACGCGCTCCGTGCCTCGTCGATGGTCGCAGGCCGAACGAGCGACATTGCCACATCATGGTTCTCGTGGAACTGCATCACGCCCGCAATAATCTTGTCGTTGTAGCCGTTGTCGCCAGCACCGTTCAATGTCGTGATGACGGTGAGACTTGGGCGCAAGTCTACAGCCTCAACAGTATTGTCATCACTGTCGGAACAGGATGACAATATTGCCACGAG
>CAVERK010000016.1:0-20706 GCA_963618035.1 bacterium | reverse complement strand
AGCATGCCGGCGGCGGAGTCAGAACAGGCGTTCGCGCTTGGCATCGATGCTGAGGAAGATGAACAGCAGGATGGTGAAGCCCCATAGGGACGAGCCTCCGTAGCTGAAGAACGGAAGCGGAATGCCGATGACAGGCACCAGTCCGAGCACCATGCCGACGTTGACAAACAGGTGGAACAGGAAGATGCCTGCCACACAGTAGCCGTAGATTTGTCCGAACTCGGTGGTCTGCCGCTCGGCAAGTTTTATGAGCCGCAGTATCAGGAACAGGTATAACAGCAATACGGCTGCCGAACCCACGAAGCCCTGTTCTTCTCCCACAGTGCAGAAGATGAAATCGGTATCCTGCTCAGGCACGTACTTGAGCTTTATCTGCGTGCCATTGAGGAAGCCCTTGCCGGCAAGTCCGCCGGAGCCGATGGCAATCTTCGACTGCTTGACGTTGTAGCCCGCACCCGTGGGGTCGTCGACCATGCCGAAAGCCACCCTGATGCGTTCCTGCTGGTGTGGCATCAGCAGATTGTTGAACCCGTAGTTGACCGAATAGAGCATTGCCACGGAGCCGACGACATAGAGCGCGATGAGCAGCGTGGACTTATATCGGTCTATCAGGAACAGGCCCGCAAGATACACGACCTGCAAGGCACACAGGCCGAGCTGCACCACCGTGATGTCGAACGGCCACAGCCATCGTGCCACGGCAGAGGCTGCGGCAGTCACAATCAGGGAGACACCCATCATGAGCCGTGCACGGTTCCAGCGGCCGGTGTAGATGCCTGTGAGCACGCCCGACAGCAACGTCACAGCCAGCAGCACGCTGGAGCGTCCTACCGACGAAGGCACATCGCCAGGCAGCATATCGGCATCGAAGCGCACGCCCACAACGAAGAACACCACGGCAGAAAGACCCACGAAGAGCACGGCTCCAGGCATGCCCTTGCGGTAGAGCATCAGGAAGAAGGATAGGTAGACGAGTGCCGACCCCGTCTCACGCTGCGCCACGATGAGCGTCATCGCCACAAGGATTATGGCAAGCACACGCAGGGCATCCTTGACACGCCCGAGCGAGAATCCGTATGCACTCATGCACTTGGCCAGTGCCAGCGACGTGGCGAACTTCGAGAACTCTGCCGGCTGCAGGCTTACGGGGCCCAATATGAGCCATGAGCGCGAGCCGCGCGTGTCGGGAGCGATGAAGATGGTCACCACGAGAAGGAGCAGCATGATGCCATAGGCCGCATAGGCATAGATGTCAAACAGCTTGTCGTCGAGCATCAGCAGCACGAATGCCAGTCCGAACGAACACAGAACCCACACCAGCTGCTTGCCTGCGCGTGTGGAGAAGTTGAAGAAGTCGGTGTCGCCAAGCGTGAAGCTGGCACTGCACACGCTGAGCCATCCCGCCACAATCAGTATCAGGTAGATGCCAATCGTCAGCCAGTCGATGGTCTTCAATATGTTGTCTCGTCTCTGTGTCATGCCTGTGTCCTCGTCTCTCCTCTCTGTTCAGGGCATCAGCGTTCGGTACTTCCGTAGTAGATGGTGCGGCTGCTGAACTCGTCGGCTATGGACTCATTGCCTGGCGACAGGTGTCCGCCGTGCAGATAGTAGTCCATCATCAGTCCGCCGATAGGCACGCCATAGTATGCTCCGAAGCCGCCGTTCTCGACATAGACGGCGATGGCAATCTTCGGGTTGTCCATAGGGGCAAAGCCCATGAACACCGAGTGGTCGCGCCCTCGGTTCTGTGCCGTCCCCGTCTTGCCGCACGCCTCAATGTCCGGCAACAGCGTCGCCAGCTGCCTGCACGTGGCACCTGCCGTGCTGCCGATGACGGAATGGCGCATGCCGTCGACGATGATGTCGTAGTACTTGCGGTCTATGGTGGTGTGGCGTTGCCGGAGATACTGGTCGTCGAGGCTGTTGTCCTCAATCTCCTTCACCACGTGCGGCGTCACGAAGTAGCCACGGTTGGCTATGGTGGCTCCGAGGTTGGCAATCTGCAGCGGCGTGGCGAGGATCTCGCCCTGTCCGATGGCGATGCTGATGACGGTCAGTGCGTTCCATGAGCCTTTGTATGCCTTGTCGTAGAACTGTGCGTTGGGAATGAGTCCGCGCTGTTCGCCAGGCAGGTCCACGCCGAGCCTGTAGCCGAAGCCCTGTGACACCATGTGGTCTTTCCATACGGTGATGGCATCCTGCGTCGAGCCGTACTTGCTGTTGCCGAACATGCGGAACAGTCCCCAGCAGAAGTAGGAGTTGCACGAGGTGGCTATGGCGGGCACCATCGACAGCGGCGACGAGTGGATGTGGCAGCCCACGCGCAGATTGCGGAAGCTGAAGCCTGCCACGCACGGGTATAGCGTTTCTTCGTCGACGATGCCTTCCTGCATGAACGTCAGTCCCTGTGCCGGCTTGAACGTCGACCCTGGAGGATAGGAACCCATGATGGCACGGTTGAGCAGCGGCTTGTGGGGGTCGCGTGACAATTCTGTGTGGTTGGCTCCACGCTTGCGCCCGATGAGCCGGCTCGGGTCGAATGTCGGCGATGACACCATGCACAGTATCTCGCCCGTCGACGGCTCAATGGCAACAATGGCACCAATCTTGCCTTGCATGAGGCGTTCGCCGAGCATCTGCAGTCCGATGTCGATGGAGAGCGTCAGGTCCTTGCCAGGCACGGCATCCCTGTCGAGAAGACCGTCCTTGTAGCTGCCCTGAATGACACCGCGCGAGTCGCGCAGCAGCACCTCAACACCCTTCTCTCCGCGCAGGTATTTCTCGTACGTGCGCTCCACGCCCTGCTTGCCTATGAAGTCGCCGCTGGAGTAGTAGTCGTCGTTCTTGATGTCGCGTTCGGACACCTCGCCGATGTCGCCGAGGATGTGTCCTGCGGAGTTGTAGGCATACTGCCGGACGGTGCGCCGCTGCACGTAGAAGCCAGGATACTTGAACAGCTTCTCGTGGAAGATGCCGCACTCCTCTGCCGACATCTGGCTCATGAACGTCTGATGCGTGAAGCGCGAATAGCCAGGATTGCGGCGACGGTCGCGGACCTCCTTCATGCGCGTGTCGAAATAGTCGCGGTCGATGCCCAGCGTGCGGCAGAAGTCGAGGGTGTCGAGGCTCGTGACCTCACGCGGCACGAAGGTGATGTCGTAGGACGGCAGGTTGTTGACCAGCAGTTTGCCGTTGCGGTCGTAGATGGTTCCGCGCGACGGATACTGTATGTGGCGGTAGAAGGCATTGCTGTCGGCACTCCGCTTGTAGTCCTCCGTCAGGAGCTGCAACGTCAGCAGGCGGACCATGAATACCGCCACGATGGCGACTGCCGCCGCTGCGATGACGTACTTGCGCCGTTCGAGTTGGTTCTTGTGCGATGCCATGGTCTCCTGCTATTTCTTCCTGATCGTCTCAATGGCGAGTATGAAGGCCATGGTCATTGCCGAACATCCGAGGATGCGCAGCAGGAGGTCGCCGATGTTGTCCGGCGAGAACTGTATGAGCACGAACGACACGGCATGATGTATGAGCACGAACGACAGTGCGTACTTGAAGAATGCCGACAGCCCCATCGTAGCGACAGACGGCACCACGGCGGCATCGTCCCGCGTGTCGCGTGTCACGAACAGCTGCAACAGTGCAGGACGCACAAAGGCTGCCAGCGTGAGGGCTGCCGCGTTGGCTCCAGGCGTGTTGCTGAAGATGTCGACGGTCAGCCCGAGGGCAAACGCCCACAGCAGGGTCTCGCAACGTCCCGCGCCGGTGCTGAGCTTCAGGATGAGGCAGACATACAGCAGCGGACGTGCCACGCCCCACAACAGGATGTTGTCGAGCACCAGCACCTGCATCAGCACCAGTGCCACAAACCATGCTGCCCTATTTATGTACGTGTTTGCCAAGTGTGTGTGTCCTTCCTCTCCCGTTATGTCAGCTTTCAATTGCCTTCCTGCCGCTCGAGCTGCATGCGCTCACCGGCATCTCTGTTCATCAGCACGCGCACGTCCGTCAGGTTGCCGAAGTCGGCAGACAGGTGCACTCGGAGCCGGTATGACAGTCCGTCGTGCGAGTCCGACACCTCGTCTATCGTTCCCACCATCAGCCCTTCGGGAAACATGGTCGAGAAGCCGCTGGTGACGATGGTGTCGCCGATGCTGAACTCCGCGTGCCGCGGCAGGTCTCTCAGGTAGGCATGGCTCGGGTCGTGACCCTCCCAGTTCAGGTAGCCGAAGTAGTCGTTCTTCGCTATCTTGCAGCTAAGGTTCGACTTGCCGTTGAGCAGCGGGATGACCAGGGAGTAGCTGGCGGAAGTACGGTAGACAACGCCCACGACACCGCCTGCGCCGACAACCGCCATCTCGGGACGTATGCCGTCGGACGAGCCTTTGTCTATGGTTATGTAGTTGTCGTTGCGGTCGATGCTGTTGTTTATGACCAGAGCCTTGAGGCCGTCATATCCGTCATGCGTTGCGTCTTCGAGATACGCATATCCCAGCGAGTCGCTCCGATCCATCTTCAGCACACGCTCCATGCGTGCCAGCCTCTGCTCCAGCAGGATGTTGCGCTCGAGCAGCACGGCGTTGTCCTCACGCAGATGGAAATACGACTTCACCTCGCCCGACAGCCGGTAGACGCTTCCTGCCACGGCGTTTGCCGAGCTGAAGAGCACGCTCTGCTGGTAGTTGTTGAACCTCATCAGCAGCACGATGGCCGTTGCTTCCAGCAGTATGAAGAGGAAGCAATAGTCGTGCTTTATGATGAAGTCCAGCAGGTTGCGCATTTATCTACCTCATCAGGAACGGATATTTGCTGATGTTCTTCAGGGCCACGCCCGTGCCTTTTGCCACACACAGAAGCGAGTCTTCGGCTACATGGAACGGTATGTTGATCTTCTCCGTCAGACGCTTGTCCAGTCCGCGCAGCTGCGCTCCGCCGCCGGTCAGGTGTATGCCGTTGTGCACGATGTCGGCATACAGCTCCGAGGGTGTGTTCTCGAGCACGGTCAGTATGGCGGTCTCGATCTTTGTTATCGACTTGTCGAGACAGTGTGCAATCTCCGGATAGCTCACAGGCACCTCCATGGGGAGCGCGGTGATGCGGTTCGGCCCACGCACGATGTATTCCTCCTTGGGTGCGTCCTCGCCAAGCTCGGGCAGTGCGGCTCCGACCTTCAGCTTTATGCGTTCTGCCATGCGTTCGCCAATGCGCACGTTGTGCTGGCGGCTCATGTATTCGCGTATGTCCTCCGTGAAGTCGTCGCCTGCCATCTTTATGGAGTTGTTCGACACGATGCCGCCCAGCGATATCACTGCTATCTCGGTGGTGCCGCCGCCAATGTCCACTACCATGTTGCCCTCGGGCTGCAGCACGTCAATGCCTATGCCCAGTGCGGCAGCCATCGGCTCGAATATAAGGTAGACATCACGGCCGCCGGCGTGCTCTGCCGAGTCGCGCACGGCACGCAGTTCCACCTCGGTGCTGCCCGACGGTACGCCAATCACCATCCTCAGCGACGGCGAGAACAGGCGTCGACCGTCGTTGACCTTCTTTATCAGCCCGCGCATCATCTGCTCGCAGGCATAGAAGTCGGCAATCACGCCGTCGCGCAGCGGGCGTATGGTCCGTATCTTGTCGTTGGTCTTCTCGTGCATCAGCTTGGCCTGGGTGCCCACGGCAATCATCTTCTTCGTCTGGATGTCGAGTGCCACCACCGACGGTTCATTCACCGCAATCTTGCCGTCGGCGATAATCACGGTGTTGGCCGTGCCGAGGTCCATTGCCAATTCTTGTGTAAACGAAAACAGTTTCATCGGTTCTGTGTTTTGAATTAAAAAGTCTGTCCCTTGCGTTCCCTCTCCAGATCAGTGCTTGAAGTGGCGGAAGCCCGTCATCACCATCGCCATGCCCTGTGCGTTGCAACAGTCTATGGACTCGTTGTCGCGGATGCTGCCTCCAGGCTGTATCACTGCCGTTATGCCTTCCTTGCCTGCAATTTCCACGCAGTCGCCGAAGGGGAAGAAGGCATCGCTCGCCATGACTGCACCGTGCAGGTCGAAGCCGAAGCTCTTGGCCTTCTCGATGGCCTGCTTCAGTGCGTCGACGCGGCTGGTCTGTCCCACGCCGCCTGCCAGCAGCTGGTGTCCCTTAGCCAGCACTATGGAGTTTGACTTGCTGTTCTTCACTATCTTGTTGGCGAAGAGCATGTCGTCCACCTCCTGTGCTGTCGGCTTGCGTTCCGTCACGGGGCGGCAGTCCTCCGCCGTCTCGGTCTTGAGGTCGCGTTCCTGCACCAGCACGCCGTTCAGCGTCGAGCGGAACTGCATACGCGGCAGCAGCGTCGGCTTGCGGACGAGGATTATGCGGTTCTTCTTCTGGTTCAGCACCTCCAGGGCTTCCACGTCGTAGTCCGGCGCGATGATGACCTCGAAGAATATCTTGTTTATCTCTTCGGCTGTGGCCTTGTCGATTACGGCGTTCGTCACGAGCACGCCTCCGAATGCCGACACGGGGTCGCCTGCCAGCGCGTCCTTCCATGCCTCGAGCAGCGTGGGGCGCGTGGCAAGTCCGCAGGCGTTGTTGTGCTTCAGGATGGCGAACGTGGTGTCGGTCCCGAACTCGTCGATGAGGTCGACGGCTGCGCTGATGTCCTGCAGGTTGTTGTAGGAAATCTCCTTGCCGTGGATCTGGTCGAACATGTCGTCGAGATTGCCGTAGAAGTAGCCGCGCTGGTGGGGGTTCTCGCCGTAGCGGAGCTGCTTGCGCGTGTTCAGGGCTGCGCGGAACGCCGTCGCCTCACCATTGTCGAAGTGGTTGAAGATGGCAGAGTCGTAGTATGACGATACAGCGAAAGCATCGCGTGCCAGGTCGTGGCGTTCCTGCAACGTCGTCACCGCACCGTTCTCCATCAGTATGTCGCGCAGTGTCTGGTACTGTGCCTTCGAGGCCACGATGACCACGTCCTTATAGTTCTTGGCGGCGGCGCGTATCAGCGAGATGCCGCCTATGTCGATTTTCTCGATGATGTCGGCCTCGCAGGCTCCGCTTGCCACTGTGTCCTCGAAAGGATAGAGGTCCACGATCACGAGGTCAATCTCGGGGATGCCGTATTCCTGCATCTGCTTTTGGTCCTGCTCCACGTCGCGGCGTGCCAGGATGCCGCCGAACACTTTGGGGTGCAGCGTCTTCACCCTGCCGCCCAGTATCGACGGATATGACGTGAGAGCCTCCACGGCCTCACATTCATAGCCCATCGACTCGATGAACTGGCGCGTGCCGCCGGTTGAGAGGAACTTCACGCCCTCCTCGTGCAGCTTGGTGATGATCTCGTCCAAGCCTTCCTTGTGGTAGACGGAAATCAGTGCCGTCTTTATTCTCTTGGTGTCTGACATATTATCCTGAGTTTTAAGTTTCTGGTTCACGATGCTCTTGAAGCCGCAAAATTAAGAAATACTTTGCTCACCGCCTATGCCTGGAATGTCAAATTGTTGAAATTCGTCTGTTGTCGTCCGGACGGTGCAGAACCGCCCGTATGCGGCCGTTAGGCGGCGATTCTGTGGACGTACGTCCATGAGATCTGTGGCTGTACGTCCATAGAGCTGTGAATGAACGTCCACAGACTTGTGGCTGTACGTCCATAGGTTCTCTGACTGTACGTTCATGGAGACGCTGATTTTCAATGCGTTATAAGGATGCCCATCGTTGGGGTGCAAGGATGCCCATCCTTAGGTTCTTTAAATGGGCATCCATAGGTGCTATGAATGCCCATCCTTAGACCCTATGAATGGGCATCGTTAGAGTGCCTACTCGGGGCAAGTAATGTTCAAAAAAGGTACACGAAACTGTACCCCCTACTCGTTAGCCTACGACGGAGAAGATGCGCACTTCGGGGTCGGCCTGAAAGTAGGGTGAAAGGCCGGTCACCACGTCATTGGTGAACATTTCCGACTGGAGATAAGCGGCAGCGTGCTCCGCGCTGTCAAATCCGTGAAGCACCTGCACGTCTTCGTCGCGCACGAGGAGGTTCTTGCTCACGGCACCCTCAATGGTGTCGAGGAAAGGCTGACGGTAGTCGAAGTAAACCTTAGCGGCGTTGGCACGGTCGCTCTCTTTAATCTTCATCGTAATCTCGAGAAAAGCTTTTACATTTTCCATTGTTCTTACTGTTTAAGTGTGATACGTATTTTGTTTTTTTACGAGTGCAAAATTGCTACATCCGCAGCACCAGTCGCGTGTAAATTCACGACATGAAATGGTGAATTCGGGAACAGGATTTAAAAGTGTCGGAGCTAATGCGTAAATTTACCATCGCTAAGATACAATCTACCATTCCCCTATCGCATGAAAAAAGAAGAAGTCGATTCCTACAAGATGCAAGAGAACCAAAGTTCCGGTCTGGAACTGGAACTCCACTTCATGCCGAAGTTCTTCCACGAAAACGGTTGCGGACTGATGCCGCCCCATGTCCACGAGTTCTACCAGATTGTTTGGTTCCGGCACGGAGAAGGCACGCATCGCGTCGACTTTGTGGACTATCCCGTCACGGACAACACCATATTCTTCATTGCTCCCGGACAAATCCATGCCTTCGACGGTCACACCGGCTACGAGGGCGTCATCGTGCTGTTCAACGCCAACTTCCTTGCCGACGAGCAGACGAGCGAGAGCATCTTTTTGAAGTACAGCGTGTTCAACGCCTACGACACCCCTCCTTGCTGCCATGTGAGCGAAGAGGAGGCTGAACGGCTGATGCTGCTGGTGAACGAGATGAACCGCGAATATGCCCTTACGGATGCTTTTGCCCACAAGGACTATATGCAGTATCTGCTCCGCCTCTTCCTCATACGTGCACAGCGCAGCGGCGAGCGGAAGAAGACGACGCAGCTCTATGTGTCAAGCATCGCCAATCGCACTTTTGTGCGTTTCCGCCAACTGTTGGAGCAAAATTTCCGCAGCGTGCATACTGTGCAGGAATATGCCGACCTTCTCAACGTTTCGTCCCGTACACTGACGAAATACGTAGCACAAAGCACCTACTGCACTCCCCTACAGATGATTAACGACCGCATAGTGCTTGAAGCCAAACGCCGCTTGCAGCACACATCGATGAGTGTCAAGCAGATTGGCTACGAATTGGGCTTCGACGACCCGTCATACTTCGTGAAGTTCTTCAAGCGTCTCACGGGCAAAATGCCGGGCGCGTTCCGCACCGAGAAGGCTTAGGCAACATTGAATGGAAGTGTGGAGAAGTGAACGGGCGGTAAACGGGAGTGAACAAAAAAGTCAGGAGGCAGACACCGCTTGACGGTGTCCGTCCCCTGACTGTAGTCTCCAATGTGCCGTGCGCCTGAAGCCTCGTGCTCAGGCCACGCGGCAGCAGCGTTTACCAAACGTCGGCACGCTTCTCCTGCGGGATGAACATGGGGTCGCTCTCGGTGATGCCGAACGCCTCATACCAGGTGTCGAGCTGCGGCAGCTGGCCGTTGACACGCCACTTGCCCAGTGCGTGCGGGTCGGTCTTGGTGCGTCGCTCTATCTCCTCGGGACGGATGTTCTGTCCCCAGAGGGCGGCGTATGCCAGGTAGAAACGCTGGTCGGCGGTGAAGCCGTCCTTGTCGGGCAGCGGGTTGGCTGCCGTGGCGTTCTTGTATGCCTGGAAGGCGACCTTCAGTCCGCCGTGGTCGGCAATGTTCTCGCCCTGTGTCAGCGAGCCGTTGCCGTGCAGGCCTGGAGCCACCTCGATGTTGTCGAAGCAGTCGATGATGACCTGTGCACGCTCCTTGAACTTCTGTGCGTCGTCGGCTGTCCACCAGTCGCGCAGGTTGCCGTCCTTGTCATACTGGCGGCCCTGGTCGTCGAACCCGTGGGTCATCTCGTGACCGATCACAACGCCGATGGCACCGTAGTTGAAGGCATCGTCGGCATCCATGTCGAAGAACGGATACTGGAGTATGCCGGCAGGGAAGCAAATCTCGTTTGTCGTGGGATTATAGTAGGCGTTGACAGTCTGTGGGGTCATGAACCACTCGGTGGCGTCGACGGGCTTGCCGTAGCGTGAAAGCATGTCGTCGTAGTCCCACGCTGCCGCACTCTTCATGTTTGCCCAGTAGGACTCGGTGCCGATGGTCATGGCGGAATAGTCTTTCCACTTGTCGGGGTAGCCTATCTTCACCGTGAAGGCCGCGAGCTTCTCGTGTGCACGCTGCTTGGTGGTGTCGCTCATCCATGTCAGACCGTCGATGCGCTCCCCGAGGCTCTGCTGCAGGTTCTTCACGAGCTGTGTCATGCGCTCCTTGGCAGCGGCGGGGAAGTACTTCTCCACGTAGAGCTGTCCGACAGCCATTCCCAGTGTGCCGTCGATGTTGCGTACGACGCGCTTCCAGCGGGGCTGCTGCTGCTGTGCTCCGCTCATGGTGCGGCTGTAGAAGTCAAAGTCTGCCGTGACGAAGTCGTCGCTCAGGTAGGAGGCTGCGGCATCGATGACCTTCCATTGCAGGTACGTGCGCTGCTTCTGCATAGGCAGTGTGGCGATGATGTCGGCAGCTTCCTTGAGCGATGCCGGCTGTCCCACAATCACTTCCTTGACATCCTTCAAGCCCATGGACTCGAAATAGGCATCCCAGTCGAAGTTGCCGAATTGCTTCTTCAGCTCGGCGAGCGTCATCTTGTTGTAGTTAGCCTCGGGATCGCGAAGCTCGACGTTCGAGCGGAAAGCCTTGGCCAGACGTGTCTCCACGTCCATCACGGTCTGCATGGCATCGCGGGCCTCGGCCTCGTTCCATCCCATGAGGCTGAAGACCTTCTGCACGTGCGACTTGAACGCCTCGCGGATGCGTGTCTCGGACTCGTCGTCCTTGATGTAGTAGTCGCGGTTTCCCATGCTGAGGCCGCTCTGCGACACCTGCACGGCGTTCTGCTTGCTGTCCTTCTCGTCTGCACCTATGTACACGCCGAAGTATGCGCCAACACCCTTGCGTGCGAGCTTGGGCAGGTAGGCATAGACCGACTTGACATCGGTGATCTGCTCTGCCACCTCGTCAAGGTCTTCCTGCACGGGAGCGAAACGCTGCTGGTTCAGCTTGACGCTGTCCATGGCGGTATTGTAGAAATCGGCAATCTTCTGTGCGTTGGTGCCTGCGGCATTGTCCGCTTTCGAGAGTTCCTCGACAAGCTCGTTCAGACGCTTCTGGTTGGTCTCTGCCAACTGGTCGAACGAGCCGTAGCGTGAGTACTCGGCAGGCAGCGGATGCGACTTTTGCCAGCCGCCTGTTGCATACTGATAGAAGTCCGTCCCTGGCTTCTCGGTGGTGTCAAGGCTCGACAGCTCTATGCCTGATGTCTGTCCTGCCTGCTGCGCTCCGCCGCACGATGCTGCCATGAGGCAGAATGCGGCGATGGGCAAATAACTTGTTCTTTTCATTTTGCTTTGATTTATTATGTAAGTACCTTTTAGTTGTTTCTCTTCTCCCTTAGCTCCTCGAGCTGCTCGGATGCCGCTTCCCACTCTTCCATGTTCTTGTCGAGTGCAGCCTTGAGCCGCCCGTGGCGTTCGTAGAGTGTCGTGTCTGCCGCCCCCTCGGGTGTCGCCATCCGGTCTTCGATGATGGCTATGGCAGACTCGGCTTCGCCGATTGCCGTCTCCAGCTCTGCCACGGTCTTCTCCAGCTTCTTCAGCCGGCGGCTGTATTCCTTCTGTTCCTCGTAGCTCATCTGCGCCGCGCTCTTCCCGTGAGGTGCCGTGCTCTCGGTCTTCTGCTTCTGGGCGAAGACGGCATCCAGTCCACGGCTGCCGGCATCGCTGCCACCGGCAGCGGCAAGCTCGGCGTTCTTCTCGCGCAGGAAGTCATAGATGCCGCCGAGGTGCTGGCGCACACGTCCGTCGCCGAACTCGTAGACCTTCGTCACCAGACCGTCGAGGAAGTCGCGGTCGTGGCTGACGATGACGGCCGTGCCGTCGAACTCGCGTATGGCTTCTTTCAGCACGTCCTTGGAACGCATGTCAAGGTGGTTGGTAGGCTCGTCGAGAATGAGGAAGTTGACCGGCTCAAGGAGCAGCTTTATCATGGCAAGGCGTGTGCGTTCGCCTCCGCTGAGCACCTTGACCTTCTTGTCGATGGCATCGCCGCCGAACATGAACGCGCCGAGTATGTCGCGGATCTTCAGGCGCATGTCGCCCACAGCCACGTTGTCTATGGTCTGGAACACCGTGAGGTCTTCGTCGAGCAGCTGTGCCTGGTTCTGTGCGAAGTAGCCTATCTTGACGTTGTGCCCGATGGTCAGGCGGCCTGTATAGTCGGCAATCTGTCCCATGATGCACTTCACGAGCGTTGACTTTCCCTCACCGTTGCGCCCCACGAACGCAACCTTCTCGCCACGGCTGATGGTCATGTCGACGTGGCTGAACACCTGATGCTGCCCGAAAGCCTTGCCCACGTCCTCGCAGATGACCGGCCAGTTGCCGCTGCGGTCGGAGCAGGTGAACTTGAGACGCAGTGTGGAGTTGTCCACGTCGTCCACCTCGATGGGCACTACCTTCTCAAGCTGCTTGATGCGGCTCTGCACCTGCACGGCCTTGGTCGCCTGATAGCGGAAACGCTCGATGAAGGCACGCGTGTCCTCAATCATCTTGCGCTGGTTCTCATAGGCGCGCAGCTGCTGCTCGCGCCGTTCCTGACGCAGCACGACAAACCGGTCATAGCTGACCTTGTAGTCGGCAATGTGGCGGCATGATATTTCTATGGTACGGGTGGTGACATTGTTGAGGAAGGCACGGTCGTGGCTGACAAGCATCACGGCGTTGGCGCGGGTCTGCAGGAAGTTCTCCAGCCACTGTATGCTCTCGATGTCAAGATGGTTGGTAGGCTCGTCGAGCAGCAGCACGTCGGGATGTCTCAGCAGCAGCTTCGCCAGCTCAATGCGCATGCGCCATCCGCCGGAGAACTCGCTCGTCGGTCGCCCGAAGTCCTCGCGTCTGAAGCCAAGTCCTGTAAGCGTGCGTTCCAGCTCTGCCTGATAGTTTGCGCCGCCCATGAGGTTGAAGCGTTCGTTCAGGTGGGTGACGCGCTCAATAAGTTTATGGTATTCGTCGCTCTCGTAGTCCGTCCGTTCTGCCAGCTGTGTGTTCAGGCTGTCAATCTCATCCTGCATCTTGAAGATGTGCTCGAAAGCCATCTCCGCTTCCTGACGCACGGTACGCTCATCGCTGAGCTTCATGACCTGCGGCAGATAGCCCACGGTGCAGTCGCGGGGAATGCTGACCGTGCCCTCCGTGGGTTGCTGTTCGCCTGCCAGTATCTTCAGCAGCGTGGACTTGCCGGCACCGTTCTTGCCGACCAGCGCAATGCGGTCTTTTGGGTTTATGACGAACGACACATCCTCAAACAGGGGAGTGGCGTTGAACTCCACTTTCAGTCTGTCTGCCGAAATCATGTATTCTTGACCTTCCTTGTTCCTTATCTTTCCGAATCAGGGTACAAAGGTAGTCATTTTTGTCATTGTTGTTCCAGCAGGAACTGTTTGAAGCTCCCGAAGTCGTGCGGCAACGCCACGCTCTTCTTCTCGCCCTGCATGAAGGCCTTCAGCTTCTCGGGGATGGCGACGCTCTCGCCGGTGATCTCCTCCACGGTGTCCTTGAACTTGGCGGGATGGGCGGTCTCTATGAAGAAGCCCGTCTCGCCCGTGCGCAGCCCTTCGCGCAGGGCGCGGTGTCCGCACGCTCCGTGAGGGTCGAGCAGGTAGTGCTGCCGCTGCCATGTGTCGCGTATCTCACCGGCAATCTGTGCGTCGTCATACGCAGCACCGCTGATGTCCCGCGCTATGGCATCGTGGCTGCCGCCATAGAGGTCGAGAATCCGCGCGAAGTTGCTCGGGTCACCAACGTCCATGGCATTGGCTATCGTGGCGATGCTCGGGCGCGGCTGGTAGATGCCCGTCTGCAGATAGTTATAGAAGATGTCGTTGCGGTTGTTGGCTGCGATGAAGCGGCTGACGGGCAGTCCCATGCGCTTGCCGAACAGTCCTGCCGTGATGTTGCCGAAGTTGCCGCTCGGCACGCACGCCACAATATTCTCTGTGATGCCCTGCCTCTTCAGCTGTGCGTAGGCTTGGAAATAGTAGAACGCTTGCGGCAGGAAGCGGGCCACGTTTATCGAGTTCGCGCTTGTGAGCTGCATGCGGGCGTTCAGCTCGCTGTCCATGAATGCCGATTTCACCAGTGCCTGACAGTCGTCGAACACGCCGTCGACCTCGATGGCGGTGATGTTCTGCCCCAAGGTGGTGAACTGCTTCTCCTGGATCAGGCTGACCTTGCCCTTGGGATAGAGCACGTAGACCCTGATGCCGTCCACGCCCAGGAAGCCGTTGGCGACAGCACTGCCCGTGTCGCCGCTGGTGGCAACGAGCACGTTGACCTGCTTCTTGCCCTCTTTGCGGATGAAGTGCCCCAGCAGGCGTGCCATGAAGCGTGCACCCACGTCCTTGAATGCAAGGGTAGGGCCGTGGAACAGCTCCAGCGACCAGATGTTGCCGTCGCCGACACGCACAAGCGGAATGTCGAAACTCATGGTGTCACAGACTATCTGCCGCAGGGTGTCTTCTTCGACATCCTCGCCGAAGAAGGCTTCCGCCACGCCGAAGGCAATCTGTTGCAGCGTCATGTCCTGTATGTTGTCGAAGAACTGCTTCGGCAGTCGCTTTATCTCGCGTGGCATGAACAGGCCACGGTCTGCGGCAAGCCCCCTGACGACTGCCTCTTCGAGTGTTGCGTCGGGTGTCTTGTGGTTCGTACTGTAATACATCATATCTTCCGGTCTCCTTGCTTTTCGTTTACTCTATCCTCATGAATTCGTCCATAAACTCCGTGAGCCTCAGCAGTCCGTAGGAGCCGCCTGCGCAGCTGACCTCGTCAAACCGCTGCACCTCGTCGGGCGCAATGCCCTTGTGCCACACGAGGAACGGGACAGGCTCTGCCACGTGCGTGCGCATCTCCACGGGTGTGGGGTGGTCGGGCATCACGGCAATGCACACCGGCTCGTCCCATTCCGCAACCTCCCTGTATATAGGCTTCACTATGCGCTTGTCAAGGCTCTCGATGGTCTGCAGCTTCAGCCGCAGGTCGCCGTCGTGTCCGGCTTCGTCGCTGGCTTCGACATGAAGGAACACGAAGTCGTCGCTCTTGAGGGCTTCGATGGCGGCGGCGGCTTTGCCCTCGTAGTTCGTGTCGGCCTGTCCCGTCATGCCGTCGACGACGATGCGCCGCAACCCCGCATACTTTCCTATGCCTCTGATGAGGTCGACGGCAGAGATCACGCTACCGCGCCTGATGGCGGGATACATCTCCGGCAGTGTCTGCATCCGTGGCCTGTAGCCCGCGCTCCACGGCCAGATGGAGTTGGCAGGCTCGGTGCGTCCCGCATTGAACGGATGCTCCGCCAGCAGCTCTTGCGAACGCAGTATGAGGCTGTTCAGCAGGTCTGCCGTCTCCTGTGCCGTCATCCTCCCTTCTTCGACGGGAGCATCGGGCATGGGCTTCACCAACAGGTCGCGCCAACGTTCGTTGGGATGGTCGTGCGGCGGTGCACACTCCACGTATTTGCTTCCGCCCTTCACTATGAGCAGGTGGCGGTACTGTATGCCTGTGATGAACCGTACCTTCCCGCTGCCGAGCCGCTCCTGCAGGTATCTTATCAGCACGTCGCCCTGCTCTGTCGTCAGGTGTCCGCCGTGATGGTTCCCGATGATGCCGCCCTGCAGCGTTATGATGTTGCACCGCATCGCCATGTCCTCGGGAGCCATGTCGTAGCCTATCGACGCTGCCTCCAGACAGCCGCGTCCCTCGTACAGCCGGTTCATGTCGTAGCCGAGGATGCTGGCGTTGGCTACTTCGGAGCCTGGGTGCATCCCCTCGGGCACGGTAATCAGCCGTCCGCACCGTCCCTCCCGTGCCAGCAGGTCCATGTATGTGGTGTCTGCATATTGCAGCAGTGTCTTGCCGCCCAGCTTGGCAACGGGATGGTCGGCCATGCCGTCGCCCAAAATGATGATGTGCTTCATGCGGGCTGTCCTTTCTCTTCAGACGTTCGCTATGCTCATGATGTCGGCAAAGACACCGGCTGCCGTCACGCTTGCGCCGGCACCATAGCCCTGTATCATCATCGGAAATTCCCTGTAGCGTTCTGTGGTCAGCAGGATGATGTTGTTGCTGCTCTCGAGTCCGTAGAACGGATGTCCGGCTTCCACCTCCTCCAGCCCTACGCTGGCGTGTCCGTTGTCGAGCCGTGCCACAAACCTCCATCTCCTGTGTTCGGCTTCCAGCTTCCTGCGCCGTGCCTCGAAGTCGGCATCAAGCTCGGGTATCTTCTTCCAGAAGTCGTCCAGCGAGCCTTCAAACAGGCTGTCGGGGATGAACAGCTGCTTCTCCACGTCGCTCTGCTCGAGGCGGTAGCCGGCCTCGCGTGCCAGTATCGTCAGCTTGCGTATCACGTCGCGGCCGCTGAGGTCGATGCGCGGGTCGGGTTCGGAGAAGTGCTCGTCCTGTGCCATGTGTATGGCGCGGCTCATAGGCACGTCGGCACTCAGCTTGTTGAAGATGAAGTTCAGCGTGCCGCTGAGCACAGCCTCGATCTTCAGTATCTTGTCGCCGCTGTGTGTCAGGTCGTTGATGGTGTTTATGATTGGCAGTCCTGCACCGACGTTGGTCTCGAAGAGGAACTTCACCCCACGGTGGTGGGCAATCTGCTTCAGGTTGCGGTAGTTGTCATACTCTGACGAGGCGGCAATCTTGTTGGCTGCGACGACCGACACGTTGTTGCTCAGCAGGTCTGCATAGATCGATGCAATCTCGTCACTGGCGGTGCAGTCCACGAACACGGAGTTGAAGATGTTCATGTCGATCACGCCGTCGCGCAGTATCGTTGCCGAACTGTCGATGCCTTTCTCCTCCAGCTCCGCACGGTAGTTCTCGAGGTCTATGCCGCCGCGCGTCAGCAGGCACTTGTGGCTGTTTGCTATTCCCACCACGTTCAGCTGCAGCCCGTTCTCGTCCATCAGCTTCTGCCGCTGGCTGCGTATCTGCTTGATGAGGCTGTCGCCCACGGTCCCGATGCCGCAGATGAAGAGGTTCAGCACCTGATATTCGGAGAGGAAGAACGAGTCGTGTATCACGTTCAGCGACTTGCGCAGGTTCTTCTTGTCGACCACAAACGAGATGTTTGTCTCCGACGCTCCCTGTGCACAGGCAATGACGCTGATGCCGCTGCGTCCCAGAGAGCCGAACAGCTTGCCGGCGATGCCAGGCGTGTGCTTCATGTTCTCGCCCACGATGGCGACAGTCGCCAGTCCGCGCTCCGCCTTCATCGGGAACATCTCGCCCATCTCTATCTCCTTGGCATATTCCTCGTCCAGTGCGCGGCAGGCAGCATCGGCATCGGCGTTGCGCACGCCTATCGACGTTGAGTTCTCCGACGATGCCTGCGACACCATGAACACGCTGATGCCCTTGTCGGCCAGCGTGCGGAAGATGCGCTTGTTCACGCCGATGACACCCACCATGCCGAGACCCTGCACGGTGATGAGGCACGTGTCGTCAATCGACGAGATGCCCTTGATGGCCTTGCCCTGCGGCTTCTCCGTGGCCTGGCGTATCACCGTGCCGGCAGCCTCGGGGTTGAAGGTGTTCTTTATAAGTATAGGTATGTTCTTGTGGTAGACGGGATATATCGTCGGCGGATACACCACCTTCGCCCCGAAGTTGCACAGCTCCGTTGCCTCCACGTATGTCAGTTCCTTGATGGTGTAGGCGTTGGGGATTACGCGCGGGTCGGCAGTCATGAAGCCGTCCACGTCTGTCCATATCTGCAGCTCACCGGCATTGAGTGCGGCTGCCACTATCGCGGCTGTGTAGTCCGAGCCGCCGCGTCCCAGGTTGGTGACATCACCCGTATTGACATCGGTCGATATGAACCCTGGTATCAGCGACCGGCGCGGCAGGTTCCTGAAGGTCTTGCCCACCAGCTCGCCAGTCAGGTCGCTCACCAGCAGGTTCTTGCCGTTCTTGCGTTCTGTCTTTATGAACTCGCGGGAGTCAAACCATTCGGCACCCGTCAGCTCTGCCACGATGATGGACGACAGGCGTTCTCCGTAGCTGACGATGGTCTCTGAGGTCTTCTGCGAGAGGTCACGTATCAGGTATATGCCCTGAAAGATGTCCTTCAGCTCGTTGAGCAACAGGTCCACGCGGCGTTCCAGTGCTGTCTGGCTGCCTCCCTCGCGGATCACGTCCTTTATGATGTCATGATGGCGCAGCACCAGCTTCAGGAAGTCGTCCTCATAGTCCTTGTCGCCCGCTGCCGCCGTGCGCGATATGCGTATCAGCTGGTCGGTGACACCGCCCAGTGCCGATACCACGACGATGACGGAGTCGTCGACCGATTCTACAATCTTCTTTACGTTGAGCAGGCTCTGTGCCGAGCCTACGCTTGTGCCGCCGAATTTCAGTACTTTCATTGTTTGCGTGTTGTGTGTATGTGCGTGTGTGTCTTCGTTTTTGTGTCGTCCTGCCGCTTGGTAGGGTGCGTATCAGGTCTCTTGTGGATTTGTGTGTCACCCTCGTGGGTGTGGTGACGTGCGGAAAGAAAAACAAGCCTCAACCCCGAAGGGTTGTGGTGGACATTGTCGTGGCTGTCATAGCCACCGTTGCGGTGATGTAGTAGTGTCCTGTGGTCATTCTCTGTTTCTTCCGTCTCTTGCGGTGACGGCACAAAGGTATGAATAAAAAGCAGGACAGCAACATAACACTCCGAAAAACATACACAAGTGTAAAAAACTCGGAGTGGAGGCGATGGGCAACGCCAGTCCTGCCTATTATGCCTATTATGCCTATTCAGCCCATCATGCCCATTAAGTCTATTAGCCTCTCCATAAAAGTTGGTTAGCTTCTTGGGCAGTACCATATAGTTGGTACTGCAGTACCGTATAGCCGGTACTGGCGTACCGATTAACCAGTACTGCAGTACCGATTAATCGAAACGAAAAGGAGTACTGGAAGAGAGGGAGACAGCAAATAGATACAATCAGATAGGCATTATGGGCGTGGAATGACAGAGGGCACATACCTTGGTGGTACGTGCCCTCATTGTCAGTTTATCGGGAGGTTACTCCCCGCTTTGTCAGTCAACGATTGTGACCTCGAGAACCCAGCTGCGGGTGTAGCCGTATGTGTCCTTGACAGTCACGGTAATCGTGTCTTTAGTGTCACCGTCGGGGAAATAGACATCGTCTTTTTTATTGAAACATATCTCGCCAGGGACGGGGTCTTTACCTTCCTCTATTATGATGTCGGTGTCGGCATCTACGTGCTGTAAGTACGTGCCGCCTTCGTACGAGACTTCACTGATACCTTTCCGTTCGCTGTATGTTTGTTTTTCTATGTAATAGGTTTTGAACAAATCAAAAGACCATCCATCGTTAACATTTTCACCCTTGATCTGGTCGGAGCTTATACCATCATAATTGCCGTCGCCCACCATCTTTGTCTTATGGAGCGTAACTTCTTCCGTCAGCTTGACCTCACCGCTGGCGATGGGGCTTTCGATGCGGACATAGAAGGTGTAGGACTCACCATCATCCGATGTCGGATCTGTAGCTTTGATGATCAAGTCCTTGCCGTAGCCGGCCTGGATGTAGCTATTACCTGTGACAACAGGCATGTCCTTGCCGTCGGAGGGAATCTTTTCATTCTTGAGCGCGAGCCAGATTTGTCCATCCTTAAGAGCAGTGTGGAAGCCGGCTACTTTCGTGGAGGCAAGATCCTTACCCGATTTGTCCTTGGCGACATTCTCTTCGCTGTCCATAGTGAACTTGATTGCAGTACCGTCGATGGTGGCTGTGAGGCTCTGGCTTGGAGAATAGTTCGCACTCATATCCCAGGTGCTTGCCAAGTTGCTGATATAGTCGCCAAGGTTGATACCATAGTAGCCATTTTCGTTTACGATGTTGTAGCCCTTGATGGTGATGGTATCGTCCTGGGTTTCCTCATAGGTTCCCTTGAGGTTCTGCTTGATAAGGCTTCCAATAGCGTTATCACCTTTATTATTCTCGTCAGCCTTGAGCTGGACAGGGACAATGATGGTGCCAATCTCGACACTGCCAGTGCTCTCGGTGCTCTTGGACACGAGCTTCAGGTAGTAGTCGCCAGACGACAGCTTCTTAACGCTTGACTTGTCAATGCTGACCGTCAGGTGAGTGGCATCCTTGGCAGCTTCGACTTTCGTCTTGTCGGCTGTAGAGAAGTATGCGGTGATATTGGCTTTGTCTGCGGCTGACTTCGTGCAAGCGGCATCGCTGTACAGACCATCGTATACCACTGTCGCGCAGTTGTTCTTCCAGAAGTCGGTGTTGATGCCATTCGCCTCAAGGGCAATGACAATCTGCGGCTTTTCCTCAGAGAGGTCGACGGTGATGTCTTTGTCCTTTATCGTGACATCATTGCCCTCGACGGTTATAGAGGCTGAGAGAGCCGTGGTCTCCACACTACCGCAAACGTCGATGGTGGTCAGCGTGAAGTCGACGGTCAGGCCGGCAGCCTTGCCTACGGTGAACGTCAGAGGAGCCTTCTCCTTGTCGTAGACGATGCCGAAGGCCTCGATGTCATCTTCGTTAAAGGTCAGGTAGGCATCGTAGATGTAGTCCAAGGTGAACTTGATGGTGTTCGCC
>CAVERK010000015.1:0-21133 GCA_963618035.1 bacterium | reverse complement strand
GTCGCACCCTCGGGCGGAATATCTATGACCTTTCGAGTTTTAGCGGACAGCAATAATCTTGAACACCAGCTCGCGCAGGAGGTCGTAGTTGCTGACAGTGCCGCTGCCCACGCCGACGCCCTTTGAGCGTGCGTCGGTATACCTGATCTCGCGGATTATCTGCATCACCTTGACACCGGTGTAGCGGCGCATGGCCTTGACATAGTCCTGCGCCGCCCACTCGGATGACAGACCGAGATAGGCTGCCACGCTGCGGTCGGACTTGTCTGGAGCGTAGTAGGCAAGCATGAGGTTGGAGAAGAACTGGAACAGCAGTGCCAGCGTCAGCTGTATGGGGTTGGCGGTCGGATTTTCGGCGAAGTACTTTATTATGCGGTTGGCCTTCAGACCGTCCTTTTCGACCAGCGCACTCTTCAGCTCGAAGTTGTTGTATTCCTTGCTTATGCCGATGTTGCGCTCGATCATGTCGGGCGTGACGGTGGTGGTGCCGGCAGCCTTGGCGACGATGGCGAGCTTGTCCAGCTCGCCCGCCATGCGGCTGAGGTCGGAGCCGATGCTCTCTGCCATCATCTGTGCGCCCTTGGGGTCGATGGCGAGACCACGGGAGGCGACGTAGGTGTTGACGAAGCCTGGCAGCATGCCGTCCTTGAGACGCTTCGACTCGAAGAGCACGCCCACACGCTCTATGTCCGCAGCCAGCTTCTTGTACTTGCGGCGGTCGAGCGTGCCGTTCTTGTGGCAGAGCACCAGTACGGTGGACATCTGCGGCTTCTGCAGGTAGAAGCCCAGCTCGTCTATCTTGCTGACGTTCTGTGCCTCCTTGACGATTACGACCTGACGTTCCGACATCATGGGGTAACGCTTCGCGGCGTTGATGATCCAGCTCACGTCTACGTCGGAGCCGTAGACCACCGTCTGGTTGAAGTCCCGCTCTTCGGGCTGCAGCACGGTGTCGGCGATGTAGTCGGCGATGCAGTCGATGTAGTAAGGCTCGTCGCCCATGAGGTAGTAGACCGGTGCATAGCGGCGTGCCTTCAGGTCTTTCATTATGTCCGCAAACGTCTGTTGATCTTTCTTTGCCATGGTGTCTTGTCCTCCCTCCAGTCCTTACCAGTCGTACTTCAGGTGCTTCACGGTCTTCTTGCTGTCCTTTATCATCTGCAGTGCCTCGACACCTATCCTGACGTGCAGCTCGGCGAAGTTGGTGGTCACCAGGCTGTCGCTCTTCTCGGTCTTGACACCCTCGGGAATCATGGGCTGGTCGGAGACGAGCAGCAATGCCCCCGTGGGTATGTGGTTGGCGAAGCCGCAGGTGAAGAGCGTGGCGGTCTCCATGTCTACGGCCATGGCACGTGTTGTCCGCAGGTAGGCCTTGAAGCGGTCGTCGTGCTCCCAGATGCGCCGGTTGGTGGTGTAGACGGTGCCTGTCCAGTAGTCGCGCCCCATGTCTCGGATGGCCGACGACACGGCACGCTGGAGCATGAAGGCGGGCAGTGCGGGCACCTCGGGCGGATAGTAGTCGTTTGAGGTTCCCTCGCCACGGATGGCGGCTATGGGCAGGATGAAGTCGCCAAGGCGGTTCTTGGCGTCGATGCCGCCGCACTTGCCGAGGAAGAGGCAGGCACGCGGGGCGATGGCACTCAGCAGGTCCATGACGGTGGCGGCGTTGGGACTGCCCATGCCGAAGTTTATCAGCGTTATGCCGTCGGTGCTGACCGATGGCATGTTGGAGTCCTGCCCCACGACGGGCGTGCCGTAGAGACGCGAGAATATCTCAAGATACTTGTCGAAGTTGGTCAGCAGGATGTATTCCCCAAAGTCGTCCAGAGGGCGATGGGTGTAGCGCGGAAGCCAGTTGGCCACGATCTCTTCTTTTGTTTTCATTGGTAAAAAGCCTTATTTTTGCGTCCGTAAAAGCGTCCCTCACGAAGGACGGCATCTGTCCGTCCGCCGTTGATACGTGGAGCAAAGATAGTGCAAGCCGGAGACCGTGCAAAGAAGTACCCGCCCATTTTTGTGCGACGCGCACACCGATTTTGCACAGTGCGACGCGCACGTCACTAAGAAAGAAGGAGAGATGCTGCAATGTATGGACTGAACCTGCCCGACTTCGATGCCAAGATCAGGACCGAGGGACAAAGGAAGCTGATATACGACGTTCTGCGCCGCAAGTTTGTGGCACTGACTCCCGAGGAGTGGGTGCGGCAGCACTTCGTGCACTACCTCGCCGGCACGTGCGGCTATCCGCAGGAGCTGCTTGCCAACGAGGTGGCACTGCAGCTCAACGGCACGCTGAAGCGGTGTGACACGGTGCTCTACAGGCGCGACCTGTCGCCGCTGATGATCGTCGAATACAAGGCGCCGACCGTCGGCATCACGCAGCGCGTGTTCGACCAGATTGCGCGCTACAACATCGCCATGCGCGTCAGATACCTCACGGTCAGCAACGGGCTGACACACTACTGCTGCCGCGTGGACTACGACAACGGACGGTGCGACTTCCTGCCCCAGATACCCGCATACGCCGACATCCGCAACGACTGAACGCGTGCGTCCCCACCAACGGGGGGTGCGACAAAATGACGCACGCATGACCGCACGCCTCTGACAAAATGCCAACACCGGACGTGCTGGCATCTGTTTTGCTGTGGGGTTCGCAAAGAAGAAAAGAAACGACAAAAACAGAAAGAGAAGACTATGCAGAAAGGCAACATTGGGGTTACGACAGAGAACATATTCCCCGTGATTAAAAAGTTCCTATACAGCGACCACGAGATTTTCCTGCGCGAAATCGTGTCCAACGCCGTCGATGCCACGCAGAAGATAAAGACACAGGCCTCCATGGGCGACTTCAAGGGCGAACTTGGCGACCTGACGGTGCACGTCGCGCTGGGCAAGGACACCATCACCGTGAGCGACCGTGGCATCGGCATGACAGCCGAAGAGATGGACAAGTACATCAACCAGATTGCATTCTCCGGCGCAAACGACTTCCTCGAGAAATACAAGAACGACGCAAACGCCATTATCGGGCACTTCGGACTGGGATTCTATTCCGCCTTCATGGTGTCGAAGAAGGTGGAGGTCATCACCAAGTCGTGCAAGGAAGGCGCGAAGGCGGTGAAGTGGGTCTGCGACGGCAGTCCCGAGTTCACCATGGAGGAGTGCGAGAAGGCCGACCGTGGTACGGATATAATAATGTATATAGACGACGAGAGCAAGGAGTTCCTCGAAGAGAGCCGCGTCAGCGGTCTGCTGAAGAAGTACTGCCGCTTCCTGCCCGTGCCGATAGCCTTCGGCAAGAAGAAAGAGTGGAAGGACGGAAAGCAGGTGGAGACAGCAGAAGACAACATCATCAACGACACTACACCGCTGTGGACGCGCAAGCCGTCGGAGCTGAAGGACGAGGACTACAGGAAGTTCTACTCCGAGCTGTACCCCATGAGCGACGAGCCGCTGTTCTGGATTCACCTGAACGTGGACTATCCGTTCAACCTGACGGGCATACTGTATTTCCCGAAGGTGAAGAGCAATATCGAGCTGACGAAGAACAAGATACAGCTTTATGTCAATCAGGTGTTTGTGACGGACGAGGTCGAGGGCATCGTGCCCGACTTCCTGACGCTGCTGCACGGCGTGCTCGACTCGCCTGACATCCCGCTGAACGTGTCGCGCTCGTACCTGCAGAGCGACAGCAACGTGAAGAAGATCTCGACCTACATAACCAAGAAAGTGGCAGACCGCCTGCAGGACATCTTCAAGCAGGACCGCAAGCAGTTTGAGGAGAAATGGAACGACCTGAAGATCTTTATCGACTATGGCATGCTGACCGAGGATGACTTCTACAGCCGCGCGAAGGACTTCGCCCTGCTGGCAGACACCGACGGCAAGAAGTACACGTTTGAGGAGTACAAGACCCTGATAAAGGACAACCAGACAGACAAGGACGGCAACCTGGTCTACCTCTACGCAGCCAACAAGGACGACGAGTACAGCTTCATCGAGGGTGCGAAGAACAAGGGCTACAACGTGCTGCTGATGGACGGACAGCTGGACGTGGCTGTGATAAGCATGCTGGAGCAGAAGTGGGAGAAGACACGCTTCACACGCGTCGACAGCGACATCGCCGACAACCTGATTGCGAAGGAGGACGCGAAGAAGGACGTGCTCGAAGCACAGAAGCAGGAGGCACTGAGCGCAATGTTCCAAAGCCAGGCTCCGGCGACGGGCAAGGCCGAGTTCAGCGTGCTGGCACAGCCGATGGGCGAAGACGGGATACCCGTCACCATAACGCGCAGCGAGTACATGCGCCGCATGAAGGAGATGGCGAACATACAGCAGGGCATGAGCTTCTACGGCGAGATGCCCGACATGTACAACGTGGTGCTGAACACCGACCACAGCCTCATCAAGCGTCTGATAGACGAGGAGGAGAAGGAATGTTCGGCACAGGTGAAGCCGCTGCAGGAGCAGATGGACAGCATCAACAAAGAACGCAACGGGCTGCGGGAGGCGCAGAAGGGCAAGAAGGACGAAGAAATCCCGCAGGCCGACAAGGACAAGGTGACGGAACTGGACAAGCAGTGGCAGGAGCTGAAGAAGAAGAAGGAAGCCGTCTACACCGACTATGCCGCAGGCAACAAGCTGGTGCGCCAGCTCTTCGACCTGGCACTGCTGCAGAACGGCATGCTCAAGGGCGAGGCCCTGAACAGCTTCATCAAGCGCAGCGTCGAGATGATTGGCTGACCGCCGTTACACTTTTTATCATGACGGGGTGGTGCAAGAGAATGTTTGCATCACCCCGTTTTGTATATGTACGCATTTTTGCATTACCTTTGATGCAGGTAAAGAAAGGCTGACGAGAATGAAGAGAGTGTTCCTGTTTATGATGCTGGCTGCCGTTGTGCTGTTGCCTCTGAGGGCACAGCGCGTGGGACTGGTGATGAGCGGCGGCGGCGCGAAGGGCCTGACGCACATCGGCATCATACGGGCATTGGAGGAGAACGGCGTGCCGATAGACTACGTTGCCGGCACGTCGATGGGAGCCATCATCGGCAGCCTCTACGCCATGGGCTACAGTGCCGACGACATGGAACGCCTCATCTCGTCGGACGACTTCCGCCGCTGGTACTCGGGCGAGGCAGACCCGCAGTATGTGTACTACTTCAAGCAGGACCGACCGACACCGGAGTTCTTCAACCTGCACTTCGCCGTGCCTCTGCGCAGGGACTCCGTATCGGCACAGGGCGGCAGCTCGCCGCTGAAGATTCCCGTCAACCTGGTCAGTCCGGTGCAGATGAACGTGGTCTTCCCCGAGCTGTTCGCTCCGGCAACGGCAGCCTCGGGAGGCAACTTCGACCATCTGTTTGTCCCGTTCCGCTGTGTGGCATCCGATGTCTACAACAAGAAAGCCCTGGTGATGCGCAGCGGCGACCTGGGCGATGCCGTGCGTGCCTCGATGACGTTCCCGTTCGTGTTCAAGCCGATAGAGATCGACGGCGTGCTGGCCTATGACGGCGGCATCTACAACAACTTCCCCACAGACGTGATGAAGCGGGACTTCAACCCCGACATAATCATCGGCAGCGTGGTGTCTGCCAATGCCGACAAGCCGTCGGAGTATGACCTCATGAGCCAGATAGAGAACATGATAATGCAGAAGACCGACTACAGCGTGCCGGACTCACTGCACGACATACTGATGACGTTCCGCTATGACAACGTCGGCCTGCTCGACTTCGACCGCATCAGGGAGCTTGAACAGATTGGCTACGACCGCACCATGCAGATGATGGACACCATCAAGGCACGCATAGCGCGGCAGGTCAGTCCCGAATCGGTGGACAGCAGGCGCAACCTGTACCGCAGCGGACTGTCGGACATGATATTCCGCGACATCAGCGTCAGCGGCGTAAGCAGCCAGCAGGCCGCCTATATCATGCGCGAGATACGCGGCGGCGACGAGAACAACATCTTCAGCTACGACGACTTCAAGAAGGCATACTTCAGACTGCTGACGGGAACGGTCATATCGGAGATCATACCGCACGCCACCTTCAATCCCGCCGACGGACTGTACCGCCTGCACATAGACGTGAAGCTGCGCAACCCGTTCTCCATACGCCTCGGCGGCAACGTGTCCACCTCGAACTTCAACCAGATATACCTCGGCCTTGGCTATCAGGACATGAACTACTACCAGAAGGAGATACTCGCCGACGGACAGCTCGGCAAGATCTACAAGAACTTCCAGCTGATGGGACGCATAGATGTGCCTGGGAGCATACCCGTGTCGTACAGGGCGGTGGCTTCCATCAGCCAGTTCGACTACTTCAAGGAGGCAAATCTGTTCAAGAACGACAACCCGACGCTGAACTCAAAGAACGAACGCTTCCTGAAGCTCTATGCCACCCTGCCCTTCCCTGGCGGCCGCCGCATCGAGCTTGGTGGCGGCGTGGGACGGCTGAAGGACCGCTACTACCAGAACTCCGTGATCGACTTCGTCAACGACCGCCACGACAACAGCGTCTACCACCTTGTTGGCGGTTCCATCGGCATCTATGCCAACACGCTCAACTCGCGCCAGTTTGCCACGCAGGGACGCAGTGAGAAGCTGGTGGCACAGGCATATACCGGCAGCGAGTGTTTCCATTCCGGCAACGGCAACACCCCGATGCAAAGCCTGGACCACTCGTGGCTGCAGGTGTCATACCAGACCGAGAGCTACCACACCATAACGCGCAACTTCACGCTTGGATGGATGGCAGAGGGTCTGTACTCGTCGAGGGGCTTCTCGCAGAACTACACCGCCACAAAGATGCAGGCGGCCGACTTCTCGCCGACGCCTCACAGCAAGCTGACCTACAACAAGTCGTTCCGTGCCAACCAGTACATAGCGGCAGGCATAAAGCCCATCGTGGTGCTCAGCGACATCTTCCAGCTGCGCACCGAGTTCTACGGCTTCCAGCCCATACGCCCCATCCTGCGTGCCGGTGACGGCGGCGCACGCTACGGCTCCAGCATGACGCACTTCCAGTATATGGGCGAGGTGTCGGTGGTCTGCAAGCTGCCGTTCGGAGCGGTGTCGGCGTTCATGAACCACTACAGCTCCCCCAAGGCCAACTGGAACTTCGGACTCTCATTGGGATGGCAGCTGTTCAACTACCGCTTCTTTGAGTGACTTCGCCGCAGGTCCGCTCCGGCTCTGCCCTGCCCTCACCCGAAACTTTTTTCAGCCCGCCGAGTTGCATAATTGAAAAATGTGCGTAACTTTGCCGCCGTTATAAGCGAAAGCATTGGTCCCGTGGCTCAACTGAATAGAGCATCTGACTACGGATCAGAAGGTTACAGGTTTGAATCCTGTCGGGATCACTCTTCGGAGCAAGCGGCTTATGACACACAAAAAAAAGAACGGTTCGGTCCCGTGGCTCAACTGAATAGAGCATCTGACTACGGATCAGAAGGTTACAGGTTTGAATCCTGTCGGGATCACTCTTCGGAGCAAGCGGCTTATGACACACAAAAAAAAGAACGGTTCGGTCCCGTGGCTCAACTGAATAGAGCATCTGACTACGGATCAGAAGGTTACAGGTTTGAATCCTGTCGGGATCACGCAGAGAGACAGGCAGAAGTGCGGAAAGCGCGGCTGCCTGTCTCTCTTTTTCTTCGAGGTACACGCATCACAGGACATGGATATTCCATTGCACTTATGCAAGTCCGTTCAAAAGCGTTTACTAACCGTTCACTTTTCCACACTTCCGTTCACTAATTCCGCGTTTGGGCGGTCAGGCACCCTAACGATGTCTTTCGTCTTTACCGCCGTATTTTCGTCTTTAAGGCAGTGGACCAAGCTCCAAACGGCTGTTTCCACTACCTTTGCTGCCGTGAGACAGGCTCCAAATGACCGCTTGACGTGTATGCGGATGTAGACTTAAATGGCTACTTTTGCACCGTATTTTTTACACTTATCACTTCGGATCGGGGAAAATGGACAAGGAGAACAAGGACGAACTACTGAACATGATACGTCATGGGCAACCCATGACCACGGCACAGCAACTGCGGCTCACGCTCTACCTGAGTATGCCTGCCATTCTGGCGCAGCTCACCACCACCATGATGCAGTATATCGACGCATCGATGGTGGGCAGCATGGGGGCACAGGCCTCGGCATCAATAGGACTTATCGAGTCCACCACATGGCTGCTCGGCAGCATCTGCTCGGCAACGGCGGCGGGCTTCCACGTGCAGGTGGCACACATGCTCGGCGGCGACAATGCCAAGGGAGCGCGTTCGGTGTTGCGCCAGGGCATCACGTCGGTAATGCTGTTCAGCATGACCATTGCCGCCATATCGCTGTCCATCAGTCCGTTCCTGCCCGTATGGCTCGGCGGCAACGACGAGATCAACGCCACCGCGTCGGCATACTTCGCCATCTTCTCCTGCTTCCTGCCCCTGTTCCAGCTGTCGATGCTGGCTTCGGGCATGCTCCGCAGCAGCGGGAATATGGTCGTGCCGAGCATTCTGAGCGTCACGATGATGGCTCTCAACGTGGTGTTCAACTTCTTCCTGATATTTCCGTCGCGCACGGTCGACGTGCTTGGCGTGGAGCTGTTCATCCCTGGTGCCGGACTGTCCGTCATCGGTGCAGCCATAGGCACGGCATCGGCAGAGACCATCGTGGCCTCGATAGCCATGTACGTGCTCTGCACACGCTCCAAGGAGCTGCGCCTGAGCATCGACAAGGGGAGCTTCATCCCCACGTGGCAGACCATAAAGCGTGCGTTCCACATCAGCGCACCGATGGGTCTGCAGCAGATCATCATGAGCAGCGCGTACATCACCATGACCATAATCATTGCACCGCTGGGCACGTTCGCCATTGCCGCCAACAGCTTCGGCGTGATAATAGAGAGCATCTGCTACATGCCAGGCTACGGCATTGCCGATGCCGCCACGACACTCGTCGGACAGAGCATGGGGGCTGGACGGCGCGACCTGATGAAGCGGTTCGCATACATTGCCGTGGGCATGGGCATGACGGTGATGGCAGTCATGGGAGCAATAATGTATGTCAGCGCACCGGCAGTGCTGAGCATGATGACACCCTCCGAGGAGGTGCGGCAACTGGGCACCATGATACTGCGCATCGAGGCCTTTGCCGAACCGATGTTCGCAGCCGCCATCGTCTGCTACGGCGTGTTTGTCGGTGCTACGAGCACCCTCATACCGAGCGGGATGAACCTGCTGAGCATGTGGGGCGTGAGGATTACGCTGGCATTCATGCTGGCACCGTCGATGGGACTCAGGGGCGTGTGGCTGGCCATGTGCATCGAGCTGTGCTTCCGTGGCTTCATCTTCCTGTGCCGCCTGAAGTGGGGCAACTGGACACGCCACGTCAGTCCTGCTGCCGCAGTGGCGGACAGGGAGGAACATATTCATGACGACAAACAATAAGAACCAACATAGAGACATTATGGAAACCATAAAGAACAAGACATTCGGCGGCGAACGCCCGCTGTTTGAGATCCACGACACGGAGCTGGACCATGTGAAGATAACGTTCGGCGAATCGGGCATAAAGGAGTGCAGCAACATCGTCTGCCGCAACTGCTACTTCGAGGGCAAGTATCCGCTGTGGCACGTGCAAGGCTCATACATCGAGAACTGCTACTTCGCACCTGGCTCGCGCTCTGCCATCTGGTACAGCAACGACATGAAGATGCGCGACTGCGTGATCAACGGCCCCAAGTTCTTCCGCGAGATGAAGAACCTCGAGCTTGAGAACGTCACCATAAACGATGCCGACGAAACCTTCTGGGGCATCGACGGACTGACACTGCGCAACGTGACACTGCACGAGGGCACCTACCCTTTCATGCACTGCTCCAACATAAAGGTCTACGGGCTGGAGAGTGACTCCAAGTACGTGTTCCAGTACAGCAGGAACATAGAGATACACGATGCAAGGATAACCACCAAGGACTCGTTCTGGGAGGTCGACAACGTGACTGTCTACGACAGCATCCTCGACGGCGAGTTCCTGGGGTGGCACTCGCGCGGCCTGCGCCTCGTCAACTGCCACATTGCCGGAGAGCAGCCGCTGTGCTACGCCACCGACCTGGTGCTCGAGAACTGCACCTTCGATGCCGAGTGCGACCGCGCCTTTGAGTACTCCACCGTGCAGGCCGACATCCGTGGCACCGTCAAGAGCGTCAAGAACCCGCGCTCCGGACGCATCGTCGCCGACGGCTACGGAGAAATCATCCTCGACAAGAACATCAAGGCTCCTGCCGACTGCCAGATCCTGACGAGAGGATGACAATAAAGAAAGGAGACACAGCAGCATGAAATACGACTTCGACCAACCGACCGCACGGCGCGGCACGAACTCATACAAGTGGGACTCCGAGCCTGATGCCGGCATCATACCGATGTGGGTCGCCGACATGGACTTCCGCACGGCGCCCGTCGTGATACGCGCCCTTGAGGAACGTGTGCAGCACGGCATCTTCGGCTATACCCACGTGCCGCAGGAGTTCTATCGCTCGATCACCCGCTGGTTCAGCCAACGCCACGGATGGAGCTTCAGCGAGGACTGGATACTCTACACCTCGGGCGTGGTTCCCGCACTGTCCGCCACGATAAAGGCATTCACGCTGCCTGGCGACAAGGTCATCGTGCAGACACCCGTCTACAACTGCTTCTTCTCGTCGATACGCAACAACGGCTGCGAGGCAGTGCAGAACAGCCTGCTCTATGCCGACGGCACCTACACCATCGACTTCGACGGGCTGGAACGTCTGGCTTCCGACCCGCGTGCACGGCTGCTGCTGCTGTGCAACCCCCACAATCCGGCAGGGCGCGTGTGGACGCGCGACGAGCTGCGGCGCGTGGGAGACATCTGCCTGCGCCACGGTGTCGCAGTCGTTGCCGATGAGATACACTGCGAGTTCGTCAGCCCAGGGCATACCTACGTGCCTTATGGTTCGTTGGGCGGCGACTACATGCACAATGCCGTCATCCTGAATGCACCGAGCAAGGCCTTCAACACCGCCGGTCTGCAGATTGCGTACATCGTCTGCGAGCGTGCCGGATGGCGCGAGCGCATCGACCGTGCCATCAACATCAACGAGGTGTGCGATGTCAATCCGTTTGGCGTTGCGGGACTGATTGCCGCCTACACCGACGAGGGCGCGGAGTGGCTGCGCCAGCTCAACGAATACCTGTTTGCCAACTACCGGCATCTGTGCGACTTCTTCAGGGAAGAACTGCCGGAGTTCCCCGTCACCACGCTCGAGGGCACCTATCTGGTGTGGGTCGACTGCTCGGCACTGGGCATGGGGTCGGACGACATCGAGGAGCGGCTGCTACGCGAGGACAAGGTGTGGGTCAATGCCGGCTCGATGTATGGCGACGACCGCTTCGTCCGCATCAACATAGCCTGTCCGCGACAGCGCATGAACGAGGGGTTGCGCCGCATTGCCACAGGACTGCGGCGGCTGCTCGCCGCGGCACGCGGCTGACCCCCGTGCGGACTGGAGGCAGCACACGACAATATCAACAGCAGGGGCTTTGTTATCTCAAAACAAAGGCCTAACTTTGCACGTGTGTTCATGCGCAGCCGCATAGACACCATTTACACCGTTAAGCGATTATGAGCAAGCATCTCCTCTGCGCCATCATTTCATTCGTAGCATCAGGCTGCTTTTTTGCCTCGTGTGGCAGCAGCAACGCCAACGCCGGCGACCTGCGGACAGACTCGGTGTATGTCAACAGGACAGAGCACCTGTATGGAGACACCGCAATGCCGGCATGCAACCTCATCATCAGCCACACGTGGATTGCCGGTGCCGACGATCCTGCCCTGCGCGACAGCCTGAACCACATGCTGCAACTCAACGCCTTCGGCAACGAATATGCCTACATGCCCGTGCAGGAAGCAATGGAGAGATATGGCAACGACTACGTGACGAACTTCCGCAAGGACTACGAACCGTTCTATGCCAAGGAATACATGGCATATACGCAGAGCCACGACGGACAGGCAGCCGACGGCCCGTACACGCCGAGCGCATGGTTCAACTTCTTCCAAAAGATTGAGACACGCACGACATTCTACCACAAGCATCTGCTGACATTCAGCATCTACCACGAGGAATATACCGGCGGAGCACACGGCTTCTACGGCACGGATTTCCTGAATATAGACCTGCGCACGCTGAAGACCATAACCCTCGACGACCTGCTGCAAGACGGCTATGAAGAGGAACTGACCACGCTGATAGAGCAGCAGCTGATGCAGGACAACAATGCCGGAAGCATGGAGGAGCTGTACGACATGGGCTACGGCACCACCGGCGACATCGCCCCCATCGGCAACTTCTACCTGACACCAGACGGCATCACATTCCATTATAATATATACGAGATTGCGCCCTATGTCATCGGCCCCATTGAAGTGACCGTGGGTTTTGACAAGATGGAGGCCATGCTGCGCGACGACTATATGATTGTGGACGAACTGAAAGGCGGCCTATAAGGAAGGCAGAGCGGTACAATGGAAGAGATACTGAAACAATTTCCCGACCTGACGGCAGTGCAGCAACGGCAGCTTGAGGCACTGTATGCGCTGTATGCCGACTGGAACGCAAAGATAAACGTCATATCGCGCAAGGACATAGAGAACCTGTACGAGCACCATGTGCTGCACTCCATGGGCATTGCCAAAGCCACGGACTTCCGTGACGGCACACGCATCATGGACATCGGCACAGGCGGTGGCTTCCCTGGCATTCCGCTCGCCATCCTGTTCCCCAACGTCAGCTTCACGCTTGTGGACAGCATAGGCAAGAAGATACGTGTGGCGACAGAGGTGGCCCGCAGCATCGGACTTGAGAACGTGAGTCTCGTGCAGGAACGTGCCGAGGATGAGCACCGTCTGTTCGACTTCGTGGTGAGCCGCGCCGTGATGCCGCTGGGCGATTTGGTGAAGACAGTGAGCAAGAACATCTCGCCACGCCAGAAAAACGCACTGCCCAACGGACTGATTTGCCTCAAGGGCGGTGAGCTGGACAAGGAGGTGGTGCCGTTCAAGAGCAGAAGCGTAGTGTGGGATCTCGCCGAGTGGTTTGAAGGCGAATATTTCGAGACCAAGAAAGTGGTTTACGTCGCTATAAGCAATAAGAGACAATGAAGATCAAACGGTTTGAATTTAACATGTTCCCCGAGAACTGCTACGTTATCTGGGACGAGACGAAGGAAGCTGCCATAATAGACCCTGGCTGCTACTACGACGAGGAGAAGCAGGCCCTCAAGGAATTTGTCGGCAGCACAGGGCTGACGGTGACACATCTGCTGAACACCCATCTGCACCTCGACCACATCTGCGGCAATCCGTTTGTGGAACAGACCTTCGGCGTACGCTCCGAGGCACATGCTGCCGACCTGTTCTGGGTGGAGCAGGCCCCGAAGCAAAGCCGCATGTTCGGCTTCGACCTGAAGCCGGTGCCCGAGCCTCCGGCGGTGCATCTCAACGACGGCGACTTCGTCAGCGTGGGCAACACGAAGCTGGAGGTAATACACGTGCCAGGGCACTCGCCTGGCAGCATAGTGTTCTACTGCGCCAAGGACCGCTGTCTGTTCAGCGGCGACGTGCTGTTTCAGGGCAGCGTAGGGCGTGCCGACCTTGAGGGCGGCAACTTCGACCGTCTCATCGACGGCATCTGCAGCCGTCTGTTCGTGCTTCCGAACGAGACAATAGTCTACCCTGGACACGGAGCACCCACAACCATAGGCGTGGAGAAAGCCGAGAACCCGTTCTTCCGCCTGACATGACGGACACGAAGGAAAACATATTGACAGAATCTTGATATTAAATTGAATATAAGGAAAGACATGAAAACAGATCTTTTGGCCTGCCGCCATATAGGCATTACGGAGAAGGCCGACGAAGAGAAAATGCTTAAGAAAATCGGTGTGGGCAGTCTTGACGAGCTTGTGGACAAGACCATACCCGCCGACATACGCCTGCAGAAGCCTTTGGAACTGCCTGCACCCATGACCGAATACGAGTATGCAGGGCACATCGCCTCGCTTGCTGCCAAGAACAAGCTATACACCACCTACATAGGCATGGGCTGGTATGGCACGGTCACACCGGCGGTGATACAGCGCAACGTATTCGAGAACCCCGTGTGGTACACATCCTACACGCCCTACCAGTCGGAAGTGTCGCAAGGACGCCTTGAGGCTCTGATGAACTTCCAGACAGCCATCTGCGACCTCACGGGCATGCCGCTTGCCAACTGCTCGCTGCTCGACGAAGCCACAGCTGCTGCCGAAGCGGTGACGATGATGTACAACCTGCGCAGCCGCCAGCAGCAGAAGTCGGGAGCCTGCACCGTGCTGGTCGACCGCAACATATTCCCGCAGACACTGGCCGTGATGACAACGCGCGCATATCCGCAGGGCATAAAGCTGAAGATGACGGACTACCGCAAGGCGGAGTTTACGGACGACGTGTTTGCATGTGTCGTGCAGTACCCCAACTCACACGGCAGCGTCGAGGACTACCGTGACTTCACGGCCAAAGCCCACGAGGCAGGATGCAAGGTGGCTGTAGCCGCCGACATCATGAGCCTGGCACTGCTGATGCCTCCTGGCGAATGGGGAGCCGACATCGTGTTCGGCAGCTCGCAGAGGCTTGGCACACCGCTGTTCTACGGCGGTCCGTCGGCAGCCTACTTCGCCACACGCGACGAGTTCAAGCGTCAGATGCCTGGACGCATCATCGGACTCTCGAAAGACAAATACGGCAAGACGTGCTTCCGCATGGCACTACAGACGCGAGAGCAGCACATCAAGCGCGAGAAAGCCACATCGAACATCTGCACCTCGCAAGCCCTGCTGGCATCGATGGCAGGATTCTATGCTGTGTATCACGGACAACAGGGCGTGCACGACATTGCCGAGCGCATTCACAGCATTGCCGTACTGATAGAGCAACACCTCACGGAATTGGGATACAGCCAGGTGAACAAGCACTACTTCGACACACTGGAGTTCCGCATGCCCGACGGTGTGACGGCAAGCAGCGTCAAGGCCATTGCGCTGGACTATCATGTCAACCTGCACTATATGGACAACGGCAACGTGGGTCTGAGTATTGACGAGACAACCGGCATCGCCGACGTGAATACACTGCTGCATATCTTTGCCACAGCCATACACCAGAACATACAGAGTATCGATGACGTGCCGGTGCAGAGCAACATCGTCACGGAGCTGAGACGCACAACACCATATCTCACGAACGAAGTGTTCTGCAAGTACCACACCGAGATGGAGATGATGCGCTACATAAAGCGTCTTGACCGCAAGGACATCTCACTGACACACAGCATGATTCCACTCGGTTCGTGCACCATGAAGATGAATCCTGCTGCCGAGATGCTGCCGTTGAGCCGTCCCGAGTTCGCCAACCTGCACCCGCTGGTACCCGAGGATCAGGCCGAGGGCTACCGTGAGCTGATAGAGAACCTGAGCAATGAGCTGATGGTCATCACCGGTCTGAAGGGCATAACACTGCAGCCCAACTCCGGTGCCGCCGGCGAATATACCGGACTGCGCATCATCCGCGCCTATCTGGACAGCTGCGGACAGCAGAGCCGCCATATAGTGCTCATTCCGGCATCGGCGCACGGCACCAATCCTGCGTCGGCAGTACAGGCAGGCTTCACGCCTGTCACTGTGGCGTGCGACGACCACGGCAATGTCGATGTCGACGACCTGCAACAGAAAGCCGAGGCGAACAAGGACTCTTTGGCTGCACTGATGATTACATACCCGTCCACGCACGGCATCTTCGAGGTGGAGATACGGCGCATTTGCGACATCATACACTCCTGCGGCGGACAAGTGTATATGGACGGAGCGAACATGAACGCACAGGTGGGACTGACCAATCCAGGCACCATAGGTGCTGACGTGTGCCACCTGAACCTGCACAAGACATTCTCGTCGCCCCACGGCGGCGGCGGTCCTGGCGTGGGTCCCGTGTGCGTGGCTGAACATCTGGTGCCGTTCCTGCCAGGGCATCCGCTCTTCGGCGACAGCACGAACGAGGTGTCGGCAGCACCGTTCGGCAGTGCCGGCATCCTGCCTATCGCCTACGGATACATACGCATGATGGGCACCGAAGGGCTGACACGCGCCACGAAGATTGCAATTCTGAACGCCAACTATCTGGCAGCATGCCTGAAAGACACCTACGGCATAGTCTATCACGGTGCCAACGGCTTCGTCGGGCATGAGATGATTTTGGAATGCCGCAACGTGCATACAGAGACAGGCATCACCGAGGGAGACATCGCAAAACGCCTGATGGACTACGGCTACCACGCGCCGACACTGTCGTTCCCCGTGCACGGCACGCTGATGATCGAGCCTACCGAGAGCGAGAGCCTGGCAGAGCTTGACAACTTCGTTGAGGTGATGCAGAGCATCTGGAAGGAAATCCAGGAAGTCAAGGACGGCACGGCATCGAAGGAAGACAACGTGCTCGTCAATGCTCCGCATCCGGAATACGAGGCTGTGGCTGACGAGTGGCATCACAGCTATAGCCGTCAGAAGGCCGTGTACCCCATTGACAGCGTGCGCGACAACAAGTTCTGGATCAACGTGGCACGTGTCAACGACACTTTGGGCGACCGCAATCTGCTCGCCACGCGCGACAAGACGTTCGATGACTGAATGATACACTGACACATTATGAGAAGAAAACCAATGCTTCTTGGTGCGGTGCTTGGCATGGCTGTGATGATGGCTGTGCCGACGGCAGACGCACAGATAGCATCAACCACCGGTAACGGACTGGACTATGCCGACGGCTGGGCTGTGAAGGCTCCGCTTGACAAGCCACGCGTCATAATCACCACCGACCCTGAGCTGGACGACAACAACTCGATGATACGCTTCCTGTTGTTCTCGACCGACTACAACATCGAAGGGCTGATATACACCAGTAGCCAGTTCCACTGGCGCGGCGATGGCAAGGGCACGCTGTGGTGGGTCAGCGGGCGCGAGTACGACCGTCCTGGACTCAACTTCAAGCCGATGACACACTATCGTTGGGACGAGGGACAGCAGTTCATCGACGACATCGTGGATGCCTATGAAGAAGCGTACCCGAACCTGAGGGTGCACGACAGCCGCTACCCCACCCCCGAGTATCTGCGTTCCAAGATTGCCTGGGGCAACTGCGACTTCGACGGCGACTTCTCAAAGGACACTCCAGGGTCTGAACTGATAAAGCGGGTGCTGCTCGACGACGGGCAGGAGCCTGTGTTCGTTCAGGCATGGGGCGGTTGCTCGACCATAGCACGTGCGCTGAAGAGCATCGAGGATATCTATTCACAGCAGCCTGGCTATGACGAGTTGAAGAAGAAGGTCAGCCGTAAGCTGGTGCTATGCCTCAGCGGCGACCAGGACAACCTGTACAACGACTACATACGTCCTTACTGGCCTGACGTGAAGCAGCAGCCGACGGGCATCGGTGCCCCGAGCCTCAGCTTCATGTCGGCGGCAGCGGCAAAGACCGACCTGCACAAACAGCTCTACAGTCCCGAATGGATTGGGCAGAACATACGCTCGAAAGGCAGGCTCGGCGAGCTTTACCGCGTGTGGGGCGACGGCAAGCAGTTTGCAAAGGGAGACATCTATGACTTCTTCGGCGTGTCCGAGAAAGGGATGGAGGAGCTGCGGAAAGAAGGATATGTAGTGTGGTGTCCGTTGCAGCCCAAGGGCACGTTCCTTGGCGAGGGCGACACCTTCTGCTACCTCAACCTCATCGACAACGGTCTGTACGGATATGTGCAGAACTGGGGCGGATGGGCCGGCTACCAACAGCCGCGCCGTCAGGAACGGCAGGACTTTGCATCGTCGGACATGTCGTCGATACAGGCCAGTCTTGGCACAGGCTCGCAGACAGCGGCAACCTCGTCGCAACAGAGACGCACAGCAGCAGAGGTGAAGACACCCGACTTCCTGCCGCCTGTGATGTACAGCTTTGCCGAACGCCTGCTGTGGTCGGTGACTCCAAAGTATGAAGATGCCAACCATGAGCCGCAGATAAGCGGTCCGACGGCAATGACAGCCCATGCCGGAGAGACACTGAAGCTGAAATACAAGGTCAGCGACCCTGACAAAGGGCAGCAGGTCGAAACCACATGGTGGAAGCATCCGGCGTGCACCTACGAAGCCGACTGCAATGTAGACACGCCATCATCCGCATCGACAACATTCACAGTACCGGCAGACGCGAAGAGCGGCGACGAAATCCACCTTGTGCTGCAGGCTACCGACAACGGTGCACTGCCGCTGACACGCTACCTGCGTCTGGTGATTACGGTGCTGTGAGCTGCACGGTAAATCAAGGAGAGAAACCAATCATACAAATAACAGACAACTGAGATAAAGGTTCAAACGACAATGAACAAGATTGCATTGATAACAGGAGCGACGAGCGGCATTGGCGAAGCATGTGCACGCAAGTTCGCGGAAGGCGGTTACAACCTCATCATAACAGGACGCAACGACGGGAAGCTACAGGAGCTGAAGTCCGAACTTGAGACAAAGGACAAGGTGGAAGTGGTGACGCTCTGCTTCGACGTTCGCGACGAAAAGGCGGCGACAGATGCCATTGGCGGACTGTCGGCAGCATGGCGCAACGTAGACGTGCTGATAAACAACGCGGGTCTGGCTCTTGGACTGGAGAAGGAATACCTTGGTGATCCGGACGACTGGAACGCAATGATAGACACCAACATCAAAGGTTTGCTCACCATGACGCGCCTGATTGTGCCTGGCATGGTACAGCGGAACAGCGGGCACGTCATCAACATCGGCAGTGTTGCCGGCGATGCGGCATACGCCGGCGGAAACGTATATTGCGCCACTAAGTCGGCGGTGAAAGCCATCACCGACGGACTGCGCATCGACGTGGCAGACACCGCCGTGCGTGTCACGAACATAAAGCCTGGACTGGTGGAGACGCACTTCAGCGTCACGCGCTTTCACGGCGACCGGCAGCGTGCCGACAATGTATATAAAGGTATCAAGCCACTCACCGGCGATGACATCGCCGACGTGGTGTTCTACGCTGCCTCTGCGCCCAAGCATGTGCAGATAGCCGAAGTGCTGGTGCTGGCCACGCATCAGGCCAACGGCTCAGTGATTCATCGCGAACAATAGAGATCAGGGAGATGTTCACCGACAAGAGAAACATACTACAGCTGGCGGCACTGCTCAAGGCGCATGGCATCAGGAAAATCGTCATCAGTCCTGGGAGCCGCAACATACCCATCACGAAGACGCTGCTGCAAGTGCCGGACTTCACGTGTTACCCCGTGACCGACGAGCGCAGCGCGGGCTTCTTCGCCTTGGGTCTGTCACTACACGGAGGCACGCCGGCAGCCATCGTGTGCACCTCCGGCAGTGCGCTGCTCAACATCTTCTCCGCCGTCAGCGAAGCCTACTACCAGCAGGTGCCGCTCGTCGTCATCTCCGCCGACCGTCCTGCGGCATGGATAGGACAGATGGACGGACAGACGATGCCGCAGTCAGGTGTCTTCGGATCGTTGGTGAAGATGTCTGTGAACCTGCCCGACATCAAGACCGAAGAGGATGAGTGGCACTGCAACCGCCTCATCAACGAAGCCATACTCGAGACCACGCACCACGGCCGCGGACCGGTGCACATCAACGTGCCTGTGAGTGAGCCGCTGTTCAACGAGACGGTCGCCGAACTGCCCGTGCCGCGTGTCATAAAGCGTTATCAGGGTCTCAACAAATACGAAGAAGACTTCCAGCCGCTGATAGACAGGCTCAACAAGTACAAGAAGCGTCTTGTTGTGGCAGGACAGATGAACATGATTTATCTGTTCGACAAGAAGTATTCGCGCCTTCTCGGCAAGCAGTTTGCATGGTTCACGGAGAACCTCAGCAACCGCACCATACCAGGACAACCCATACGACGCATCGACGAGCTGCTCTACCCCATGGACAAGGCCACACAGGAGAACATGCGTCCCGACCTTCTGATAACCTTCGGCGGACACGTCATCTCGCGCCGCCTGAAATACTTCCTGCGCAACCACAAGCCCACGGAGCACTGGCACGTGGCGAGCGACGGTGCTGTGGCCGACCTCTATGGCGGCGCACTGACGACGGTCATCGAGATGGACCCGTTTGAGTTCTGGGAGCGCATGGCCACGTTGATAGAAGATGTCCCGCCCGCGTATCCGCGCCAGTGGGAGACGCTTGCCGCCAAGCTGCCGCAGCCGGACTTCGGCTATTCGGAGATGTATGCCGTGGGGGCACTCATGGAGAGGCTTCCGTCCGGATGCTCACTGCATCTCGGCAACGGCTCTGCCGTGCGCTACGCACAGATGTTCAGCCTGCCCGACGATGTTGAAGTGCTGTCGAACCGTGGCATCAACGGCATCGACGGCAGTGTGTCCACGGCCTTGGGCTATTCCGTCGCATCCGACCGTCTGAACTTCCTCCTCGTCGGCGACCTTGGATTCTTCTACGACCTCACGGCACTGTGGAACAGCAACTACGGCAGCAACATACGCATACTGCTGCTCAACAACGGCGGTGGTGAGCTGTTCCAAGCCCTGCCCAAGCTGGAGCTGGATGACCGCGAACGCCGCTTTGTGGCAGGGACGCACAGTGCCGATGCCGCAGCATGGGCGCAGAGCCGTGGATTCCGCTACACACAAGCCCACGACAAGCATGAGCTTGATGCCGCACTCGCCGCCTTCACCGAGCCGTCGATAGGTCGCCAGCCACAACTTCTTGAGGTATTCACAGACAAGGCTTCCGATGTGGAGATGCTGCGTCAGTACTACCACAGCCTGCGAAAATAAAGGACTTTCACTGCACTCATGCAAGTCCGTTCAGAAGCGTTTACCAACTATTCACTAATCGTTTACTAAACGTCCGCCAGACGCGTTCTGGAGCCATGTCCCATTCACTAACCGTTCACTTTTCCACACTTCCGTTTACTAATTCCGCGTTTGGGCGGTCAGACGCCCTAACGATGCCCATTCATGGGGTCTAAGGATGGGCA
>CAVERK010000014.1:0-22206 GCA_963618035.1 bacterium | reverse complement strand
TCGAAGCGTATCATGTTGTCTTCTACGCCAAGGCTGTCGAGCAGTGCAAGCACGGTCTTCGACATCATTGGAGGTCCGCAGAGGTAGTACTCCACATCCTCGGGAGCTTCGTGCGCCTTGAGGTATGTGTCGCCCAGCACATTCGCGATAAATCCAGGAGTGTACTTCACGCCCATAGCATCGGCCTTGGGATCCGGACGGTCGAGAGCCAAGTGGAAGTGGAAGTTGGGATACTCCTTCTCCAGTTCGAGGAAGTCCTCCATGAAGAATACCTCGTCTATGCCGCGTGCACCGTAGAAGTAGTGCATCTCACGGTCGCGAGTGTGAAGCGTGCGGAGCATGTGCATGATCTGCGAGCGCAGAGGAGCCATGCCGGCACCACCACCTACCCATATCATCTCACGCTTGGAGTCGAACACCGGATGGAAGTCTCCATAAGGGCCGGACATCGTCACCTTGTCGCCTGGCTTCAGGCTGAAGATATAGGTCGAGGCTATGCCACAAGGCACGTTCTGAAAGCCTGGGCCCTGCTCTTTAGGCTTGAACGGCGGGGTGGCGATACGCACTGTAAGCGTGATGATGTCGCCCTCTGCCGGATAGTTTGCCATGGAGTATGCACGTACGGTGGGAGTGTCGTTCTTCTGCTTGAGACCGAAGATTCCGAACTTCTGCCACGTAGGCACGTAGAGGTCGCCGATAAGTGACTTGTCCATGTCGCGGTCGTAGTCTATGTCGTATGTCGGGATCTTGATCTGCGCATACGAACCTGGGAGGAAGTCCATGTGCTCTCCTGGGGGCAGCTGCACCTTGAACTCCTTGATGAATGAAGCGACGTTCTTGTTGCTGATGACGGTGCACTCCCACTGCTTGACATCAAGAGCCGATGCGGGAACCTTGATGGAGAGGTTGTTCTTGACCTTGGTCTGGCATGACAGACGCCAGTGGTCCTTCATTTCCTTGCGGGTGAAGTGTCCCTTCTCCGAATCGAGAATCTCGCCGCCGCCCTCAAGCACCTGACACCTGCACTGTCCGCACGAGCCTTTTCCGCCGCATGCCGAAGAGAGGTAGATGTGGTTGTCTATCAGCGTTGAGAGCAGTGAGTTGCCCGACTCGACCTCTATGGTCTTGCTGTCGTTGATGGTGATCTTCACCGGTCCGCTTGATACCAAATATGCCTTTGCCACAAGCAGGATGGCCACAAGCACCAACACAATGACGAGGAAGACCCCGATACTTGTAAGTATAAAATTCATATCCATTTGTTTGTCCTCCTCATTTTAGATTTTCAACCCAGAGAAACACATGAACGCCATTGCCATAAGTCCCACGGTGATGAACGTTATGCCCAGTCCCTGAAGTCCTTTTGGCACATCGCTGTAGGCCATCTTCTCACGGATTGCAGCCAGGCCGACGATGGCAAGCAGCCACCCGATGCCGGAACCCAGGGCGTACGCAATGCTGTCGGCAACGCTGCCTATGTACTGCGTGTTCGCAGGGTCGAGGTTGATCCTTTGCTGCATGAAGAGGCTACCGCCCATGATTGCACAGTTCACTGCTATCAGAGGAAGGAATATACCCAGCGAGTTGTAGAGTGACGGGGAGAACCGTTCCACCGCCATCTCGACAATCTGCGTGATAGCGGCTATCACGGCAATGAAGAGTATGAAGCTCAGGAAAGAGAGGTCAACGCCTTCCACGATGGCATTGGGACCCAGCACTTTGGTCTGTAGCAGATAGTTGACAGGCAACGTCACCACGAGCACGAAAGTCACGGCTGCGCCCAACCCGAAGGCTGTCTTTACATTCTTTGATACGGCCAGATAAGAACACATACCCAAGAAGAATGCGAAAATCATATTGTCAGCGAATATCGACCTGACAAGCAAACTTATAAAATGTTCCATTATTCTATTCTTTACCAGTTATGTGTATCACTTACTTCTTCTCCGGTGCCTCGTGCGCCCGCTTGTACCAGATGATACAACCGACAAGGATAAGAGCCATCGGAGGCATCAGCATCATGCCGTTGTTGGAATAGCCAAGGTCGTACACCGCCTGCGGTATCACCTGAAATCCGAAGAGAGACCCGTTGCCGAGAAGCTCACGGAAGAAGCCCACGACAACAAGTATCACGGCATATCCCAAGCCGTTGCCTATACCGTCGAGGAACGACTCCCACGGTCCGTTGGACATGGCGAACGCCTCAAGGCGACCCATCAGTATGCAGTTGGTGATGATCAGGCCGACATAGACGGAGAGTTGCACGCTGACATCGTATGCGAAAGCCTTGAGGATCTCACTGACTATGGTCACCAGTGCGGCAACAACGACCAGCTGCACGATGATACGGATACGTGACGGTATGGTGTTGCGCATCAGTGAAATGATGACATTGGAAAAGGCCACGATGACAGTAACGGAAATACCCATTACGACAGCAGGCTTGAGCTGCGAGGTCACTGCCAGTGCCGAGCAGATACCGAGTATCTGGACGATGACAGGGTTATTTCCCAACAGGGGGCCGCAGAGGACCTCCTTATTTGCTTTAGAAAACAAACTCATAACAGTATCTCCTTAATTACTTGTTTAGAAAGTTCTTGTACAGACCGACGTATTTCTCCAGCATGTTGTGCACGCCGTTTGATGTCAGCGTGGAGGCGGTGACACCATCGACAGCGTTGCCGCCCTGCTGGTTTGTCTTCTCTGCATTGCCTTGTTTGACGACAGAGATGATGTTGCCATTGTCGTTGATTACCGGACGTCCGGCGAACTGCTTCTTGAAGCTGTTTGCCGCAATCTCGGCACCGAGTCCAGGCGTCTCACTGGCATGTCCGAAGTAGACACCAACGATGGTTCTCTTGTCGGACTTCAGTCCTACATAGCCCCAGATGGAGCCCCACAGTCCCTGACCTGTCATCGGCAGCACGTACTCCGTCTCGCCGTTGACGTTTGCGACATATACGGGAAGGACATCGCCCTCGAGCGACGCATCGAAGCCGCCGTTGTCGGCAACCTGATTGCCCTGCGCATCAACGAGGATGTCCTTGATCTGATAGGTCTCGAAATCTGCCTTAGGATCGCTCGACGATATGTTCAACGCCGCAAGGATCTGTTTGCGCTTGTCGTTTACCACGTTCTCGTTCTGGATTGTCTTCAGCGAAGAAGATACCAGTGCCATGAGGAATGCAACGATTATAACCATTACCGCTGCATAGATAAAAATGTAAGTGTTACTATTCTTATTCATGATTATTGCAGTTTAAAAGGTTATTTGGCCAACGCACGCTTTGCGCGCATGTCAATGTTGTTCTGTACGAAGAAGTAGTCGATGAGCGGAGCAAACAGGTTGCCAAGCAGGATGGCGAGCATCATGCCCTCGGGATAGCCAGGGTTCATGACACGCACAATCACAGCCACGGCACCGATGAGAAATCCGTAGATCCACTTGCCGCCCTCTGTACGTGCACTGGTCACAGGGTCTGTGGCCATGAACACTGCACCGAAGCAGAAGCCGCCGAGGATGAGCTGCTGGTACCACTCTATGCTGGTCATGCCAAGAGCCTCAAACAGCAGTCCGAATGCCGCACCGCCGATGAAGACGCTGAGCATTGTCTTCCAGCTTGCAACGCCTGTCCACAGCAGGATGACCGCACCGATGGCAATGGCGATGACGCTGGTCTCGCCTATTGACCCAGGGATGAAGCCGGCGAACTGTTCCCACAGGCTCGACGAGATGTCAGAGCCGACAGCTGCCTCGCCCAGTGGTGTTGCAGCCGTATAGGCATCGACGCTCAGGTCCTTGCCCAAGCCGAAGATGGAGTTCTGCGAAATCCACACCTGGTCGCCACTCATCTTGACAGGGTAGGCGAAGAAGAGGAACGCGCGTGTGATGAGCGCGACGTTGAAGATGTTCATGCCCGTTCCGCCGAAGATTTCCTTGGCGAAGATGACCGAGAATGCCACTGCCACTGCAAGCATCCACAGCGGACATTCTATGGGGACAATCATAGGGATGATGATGCCCGACACGAGGTAGCCTTCCTGTATCTCCTCGCCTTTCCACTGGGCAACGACGAACTCGATGCCCAAGCCCACAACATAGGAGACAATCAGCTTCGGCAGTACGGCCAGGAAGCCGTAGGCGAAGACAGCCATGAAGCCGCTCTCGGCGAGCAGTCCGGCAGCCTTGTAGTGCTGGTAACCTACGTTGTACATACCGAACAGCAGTGCCGGTATCAACGCAATAACCACAATCGACATGATGCGTTTGCTGTCGATCGAGTCATGAATGTGCGTTCCTGATTTCGATGTTGTGTTCGGCACGAAGAGGAAAGACTCAAAGCCGTCGAACACAGAACGAAATGCGTGGTATTTGCCGCCCTCCTCGAAGTTAGGCTTTATCTTGTTGAGATAATTTCTTAACGCTTTCATATTATTCTGTTTATTCTGAAATTACTTATTGACAGTCTTACGCCATTTCCTTGCGCAGCATGTCCAGTCCCTCGCGCACGATGCGCTGCACCTCCACCTTCGACGAGTCGACAAACTCGCACAGGGCGAAGTCCTCGGGAGCCACTTCGTAGATGCCGAGAGCCTCCATGCGGTCGATGTCGCCGGCTATGATGGCCTTGACCAGCTGTTCGGGATAGATATTCATCGGGAACACGCTGTCATACTCGCCCGACATTATCATGTGGCGCGAGCCGCCCTTGATGCGGGCATCGATGACGTATTCCTTGGACGAGCCTTTCAGCCAGCTGAAATAGGAACGGCTCGTGCTGAAGTCGTTGACACGCGGCATGATCCATCCCAGCAGCTCGTTCACGTCGTCGCCCTCGGGGATGACCGTCAGCTGCGAGTGGAATGCTCCGAGATAGCCGTCGGGGGTCACCTGCTTGCCTGTGAGCACGTTGCCGCTGATGTATCTCAGGTCACGGCCTTCGGACACGCGTCCGGCAAATATCCTGTTGAGTTTCGCTCCGACCTTCAGCTTCGCGTATGCCGGATGGCTGACCTCCGAGCCTGTCAGTGCCACAGTGCGTGTCAGGTCCACCTTGCCCGTATTCAGCAGGCGGCCGATGAAGAGCACTGCCTCTGCACCTATGGTCCATACCACCTCACCCTTGTTGACCGGCGATATGCGGTTGATCTGCACGCCGACATTGCCTGCCGGATGCGGACCGTCAAACACGTTCACGGTGACGTTCTTTGCTGCCGTCAGAGCCGCCGACTTCTGTTTGGGGCTGATGCCGAGATAGACCTTGGCCAACTTTGCCAAAGCGTCCAGACCGGCCTGGAAGTTTTCCTCTTCGCCCTTGAGCACGAACTCAAAGTCGGGTGCCAACGGTGCACTGTCGAATGCAGAGATGAAGATAGCCTTCGGTGTGTCTGCCGGATTGGCAATGACATCATAAGGACGCTGGCGCACGAAAGCGAACATTCCGGCTTTCAGCAGCAGTTCCTTCACTTGCTGTGCATCCATGCCCGAGGGGTTGCTCTTGCCAAAGTCCGCATACTGCTGGTCTTTGTCGGGGGTGACGATGACGTTCAGGATCTTGCGCCTTGCGCCGCGTTCCACGCTTGCAACCACTCCACTGACAGGCGAAACAAAATTTACTTCGGGGTGATTCTTGTCCACAAACAAGGGCTGCCCCACCAGGACTTTATCCCCTTCCTTGACAACCGGCTTCGGAGTAACTCCTGTGAAATCATCGGGAACAAGCGAGTACGCTTCCGGTGCGTCCACTGTGGTCAACTCTTCGGCAGGCTTACCTTTGAGGTTAATGTCCAGGCCTTTACGTAACTTAATTACATTTGCCATGTGATTATATAAAATATAGGTTTCCGAATAACGCACGCAAAATTAGCTAATTAATACTAAAGGAGAGAGCAATCGCAGAAAAAAAAACTGCGACTTACTATGCCTGCGACCGCTTCCGTATCGTGTACGTCAGAGGGGGCAATCAACGTTCTCGCAGACGGTTAACCTCACCAGACACGCACGTTCACGGGCGCGTCTGTCCGTGTCCGCTGATGAGCCATTTGTAGGTCGTAAGCTCTTCCAGCCCCATCGGGCCGCGTGCGCCGAGCTTCTGTGTGGATATGCCTATTTCGGCACCGAGGCCGAACTGTGCGCCGTCGGTGAAGCTGGTGGGTACGTTGACGTAGACGCAGGCGGCATCGACCGTCGCCTGGAACCTTGCGGCACGGTCAGCGTCTTCGGTCACGATGCTCTCGCTGTGTCCGCTGCCGTAGGTGGATATGTGTTCAAGAGCCTCATCGAGGGTATCGACGGTCTTGACGGCTGCCTGCAGGCTCAGCCATTCGGTGTGGAAGAGATCGGGGCCTTGGAGCGGCACAAGGTTCTCCGCCGGATACCGCCCGCTCAGGGCAGAGAACGAACGCCCATCGGCATGCAGTCTGACACCCTTGTCTGCCAGCAGACTGCACAGCTCGGGCAGGTCGCCGAGCCTTGACGAGTGGACTATCAGTGTGTCGAGCGTGTTGCATACGCTCGGACGGCGTGTCTTGGCATTGCCGACAATGAGCTTGCCGATGGCGAGGTCGCCGAACTCGTCGAAATAGCAGTGCACCACCCCCGCTCCGGTCTCTATCACCGGCACCTTGGCCGTGTCGCGGACGAAGTCTATCAGTCTCTTGCCGCCACGCGGTATGCACAGGTCTATGTATCCCGTGGCTGTGAGCATCTCGGCTGTGGCCTCGTGGGTGGCGGGCAGGAGTGCCACGATGTCGGGGTCCGCGCCTGCCGACTTCAGGACTTCGCGTATCAGCTCCACTGCCGAGCGGCACGAACATTCAGCGTCCTTGCCGCACTTGAGCACGCACGCATTGCCGCTCTTGAGGCAAAGGGAGAACACGTCGTAGGTGACGTTGGGGCGTGCCTCGTAGACAACACCAATCACGCCGAACGGCACGCTGACCCGCCGCAGGTCAAGACCGTTGTCCAGACGCGTGTGCTTCAGCACCCGTCCCAACGGCGACGGCAGAGTAGCCACGTGCCTCATGGCACCGGCAATCTCGCGCAGCCGCGCCTCGGTCAGCTGCAGACGGTCGTACATGGGGTTGTCGCTGTCCATCCTGCCCAGGTCTTCCGCGTTGGCGGCAAGCAGCGACGGGACGTTCTCCTCTATCGCATCCGCCACACGCAGCAACAGGGCGTTACGCATCCCGTCTGTCATCAGTGCAAGCGTCTTGCCGGCATTCCTGACGGCAGCAAATGTGTCTGTAAGTCTTGTCATAGCTGTATCTACTCCATGCACAGGTAGTCATAGTGAATCAGCGGACGCAGGCCGTGCACGCCGATGTTCCGCCTGGCCTCTTCTGCCGCGTAGCTGCTGCGTCCGACGGCAATCACGTCGCCGGCAGCGTTCAGCACACTTATGATGTCGCCCTCCTCGAAGTCGCCGTCGACGGATGTCACCCCCACGAGCAGCAGGCTCGCGGCCTTCGGACTGCGAAGCGTCTGCTCGGCCTTGGCATTGATGCTGACCCGCCCCTTGGCGAAGCCGTCGCTGTGGGCAATCCACTTCTTGACGGGCGACTGCGCGGTCGCGTTCGGACGGAACTCCGTGTGGACAGTGCTCTCAGGATGCTCCGTCAGCTTGATGAGTATGTCGTCGACACATCCGTTGGCGATGACGACACGTATGCCTTCGTCGGCGGCCTTGTTGGCAATGCGGGCTTTGGTCATCATCCCGCCACGGCCAAAGCCGCTCTTCGTCTCCTGTATGTAACCGTCAAGATTGCGGCGGCTGTCGACCACGGGCATGACCTTGCTGCCAGGGTCGTGAGGGTCACCGTCGTAGATGCCGTCGACGTTGGTGAGGATTATCAGGTCCGAGCATCCCATCATCGAGGCTATCAGTCCGGAGAGCTCGTCGTTGTCGGTGAACATCAGCTCGGTGACGCTGACGGTGTCGTTCTCGTTCACGATGGGCAGCACGCCGTTGTCGAGCATCACGCTGATGCACGCCCGCTGGTTGAGATACTCCTCGCGGGTGGCGAAGCTCTCCTTCATGGTCAGCACCTGTCCCACGTGTATGCCGTGCTCGCGAAACAGGTTATAGTACAGGCCGATGAGCTTGACCTGCCCCATTGCCGAGAACAGCTGACGCTGCTCGACGCTGCTGAGCCTGCGGTCGACAGACAGCTCGCCACGGCCGCACGCCACCGCTCCCGACGACACGAGGATGACCTCATGGCCATGCTGCCGCAGCCACGCCACCTGATCGACGATGGCAGACAGCCGCGTGACATCAACCTTACCGTCAGAGCGCGTCAGCACGTTGCTCCCTATCTTGACCGCTATTCTCTTCACAGCATCCTGTCCCCCTTGGCGTTCCTCTACATTCCGGCCTTCAGGCCACGTATGACGGCAGAGGTGAAGCCGGCATGCTCCATCTCGTTCAGTCCCCTGATGGTTAGTCCGCCAGGGGTCGTGACCTTGTCGATCTCCGCCTCCGGATGGTTGCCGTTGGCATGAAGAAGCTCCACTGCCCCCTTGACGGTCTGCAGCACGATGTCTCTCGCCACGTCGGCCTTGAAGCCAAGCTCCACGCCTCCTTCCGAGGCGGCACGGACGTAGCGCATGGCGTAGGCTATCCCGCAGCTTGCCAATGCCGTTCCGGCAGAGAGATGAGCCTCATCGGTCATGCAGGTCTGCCCGACGCTCCGCAGCACGTCGTCAAGACGGCGCGTCTGTTCTTCGGAGCCGGCTACCGGCACGACGAACGTCATCGACGCACGCACGGCAACGGCGATGTTGGGGATCACGATGAACAGGGCCGCAGGCTGTGCTCCGTCCTTGTCGAGCCACAGCTTCAGCTGTTCCGACTTGACGGATGCTGCCATACATATCACCGCCTGACGGCTGTAGTCGAGCACGTCCTTGATCTCCTCCACTACGTGCTGCACGAGCCACGGCTTCACGACAATGGCCACATAGTCGGCACCGGCAACGGCGGCGCGGTTGTCCGTGGTCACGTTTGCGCCAAGTGCCTCGAACTTCTTGAGCTTGTCCGTGTGCGGATTGGACACGGTTATGTCCGCAGGCTTGAAGAAACGGCCCGCGGCAAGCAAGCCTTCGGCAAAGGCTCCGCCCATGGCTCCGGCACCGATAATCGCAATCTTCATCTTCTCTCTCTATATATAAAGAGGTGTGTCAGACAGCCGTTACTCTTCAGCCGCGAACATGGGGTCCCATGCCGGCAACTTCGTGGGCTTCTGCTTGAAGAGTTCCTGAATCTTCGCGGGGACATACTTGGTCTCCACGACAAGACGGAACATATATTCGTTGAACCACTCGTCGGTCATTATCATGTAGCCCTTATGGCCACGGTCGGCGCCCCAGCTGTTCTCGACCATCCACTTTGTCGACTTGCCGTCCTTGTCCAGGTCTACGGCGTTCAGCGTCATGGCGTGCGACGAGCCGCTGGCATGTGTCTGGATGCGCTGCTTCTTGTCCATGCCGAAGGTGACACCCAGCAATGAGCCATAGTCGTAGTTGTTGACATCGAGCAGTCCGCGCTTCGAGTCCTGGAACTTGCCCACGTCGCAGCTGAAGTACATCATCGTGTTGTCACGCAGTGAGGCTATGGCAATCTCCTTTATCTCGTCTATGGGCAGGTTCAGGTAGACCCAGTTCTGTCCGTCGTAGGTGTGGCGGTCGTAGTCTATCTCGTATGTCTTGTAGTATTCGCGCGTAGGGTCGTTCATCAGCATGACGTAGTTTGTCAGCAGGTTCTTGTCGCCATACTTCTCGAGGAACGTCTGCGGCGTGTGGTGTTCGGTCTCCACCGGATTGCCCTCGGCATCGCGGCGGACGAAGTCAAACTCCTTGGGTGGAACGCCGAGGTTCAGCACGAGCATGCGGTAGACCGTGCCGAGCATCTCTGTCTTGCTCTTCTCGAGGTCTGCTTTCTTGGCACCCTTGGCTGCCGCATCGCGCAGCTGCAAGCCCCATTCCTTCAGCTTCAGCGATATGAGACGCGCCATCTGCGATGTGTGGTTGCTGCTGTAGGTCTCGGGCATTGCCTCCTTAGGCACAAGGCCGTACTTCATCACCAGGTCTGCCACGCCGCAGAATGTGCCGCCGTCGCTCAGCGGGTGCGAAAACAGCCAGTCAACAAACTGGTCGTCCATAGGCTTGTCGCCGGTATCTATGACACCTTGCAGGAAGAGGTTGGACTTCTCCAGCTGGTCCCAGAAGAAGGTGTATATCTGCGAATACTCAAACTCGGGCAGATCGTATTTGGCAATTGCCTTGGCGCGCATCACGTTCAGTCCGGTGAACAGCCAGCAACGTCCCGAAGAGGCCTGGTTGGTGATGCCTTTTGACTTGACACGGATGGAGAAATGCGTGTCCATAGCCTTCTGGTTGTCCTGATTTAGGGCCAACGAATTGATGTCATTGTTGCCAATGGCATTGCGGAGAGCCTTGTCGGCGGCCGTGCCTTGGTAGCTCTTCTCTATTTGTTGCAGCATGCTGTTGCTGATGCTGCCGGCTGTCTGTGCCTGTACAGCGCAGGCTGATGCGGCGACAATCATTGTCATCAATAAATTCTTTTTCATTATTCCTGTGGTTCTTGGATTAGATGTTTCACAAAAAAACGGTCTTCTGTCTGCGTTCTAAGACAGAAGCCTGCATCACACGCCGCCGTGGCTGCCGTGGTGCAGGCTTCCTGATAAAACCCTTAAAATATCGGACGGACGGTGTCCCTCTCCTTTACTTTATATCGTCTCTCTGAATGTAGGCCAGCACGTCTCCCTTCTCCACCGTTGAGCCTTGGTCTGCGCAAAGCTCAATGATCTTTCCGTTGAAGTTCGACTTTATCTCGTCTGTACCCCAGTGGGTCGATATGTAGCAGAAGTGCTCGCCCTCCTTGAATTCCTTTCCGATGGCGGGAGCGATGGACTTGCTTGTCATGTCTATCTCCCACATCAGCTGGCCCGACTCTGCTGCCACGATAGGCTCTGCCTTTGCACGCTTCAGCTTCTTGATGTCTTCCTCGTTGAAGCCCTGCTTTGCCATGGTCGCATCCTTGGCCTTCTGAAGGTCGGCCTCGAAGCGTTGCTTTGCCACGCCGCTCTTGTAGTCGCGGTACTGCGTCTCGTGCATCGCGAACTCGAAGAGCTCCTCATCGTCAGGACCGGTCTCCCAGCCGTTCTTCTTCATCTCCTCACGATACTGGTCGAGGCAGTCAGGATAGAGTGACTGCGGGTCGCCCGTGAAGAACTCCAAGCCCTGCTCCTTTGCAAGTTCCTTGATTTCCGGAGCAACCTCGCCAGGCAGCTTGCCGCTCTTGCCGAGGATCATGCCCCAGATGCTCTTGTCGCTCATCAGGCTGAAGCGCGGCTTGCCCTGTGCATCGGCCATGATGTTCATCAGCGCGATGTTCTTCACATACTGGCTGAACGGTGTCACCAGTGGTGGATAGCCAACCTTCGGCCATACGTATTCCACTTCATCAAACAGACGCACCACAAGGTCGTCGAGCGTAACCTCCGGCTTGCCCTGTGCCTTGAGCATCATGTTGATGCCGCTGTGCACACCCTTCAGGTCGGCCATCATGGAACCCATCATTCCGCCTGGCAGGCCGCACTTGAGCAGCAGTGAAGACATGAGTTTGTTGGTCGGGTCCATGAAGTAGCCCAGGAAGTCGTCTATGAACTCCTGCGTCAGTGCACGGGCCTGCATGTATGCCTTCATGTTGATGTCCTTCACCAGGAATCCCGCATCCTTCAGCATGGCCTGTACGGAGATGACATCCGGATGAACCTTGCCCCACGACAGCGGCTCGATGGCCACGTCGAGCACATCGGCTCCCGCCTCGGCAACTTCGAGCATCGAAGCCATCGACAAGCCAGGGCCCGAGTGTCCGTGATACTGGACGATGATCTCCGGATGGCGTTCCTTGATGTTCTTCGTCAGCTGACCCAGCGACCACGGACGGCCGATGCCGGCCATGTCCTTCAGGCAGATTTCCTGTGCGCCGGCCTCAATCAGCTCGTCTGCCAGCTTCGTGTAGTACTCCACGGTGTGAACCGGAGAGTATGTGATGCACAGCGTTGCCTGTGCGGTCATGCCGCCTTCGATGGCGTATTTGATTGATGGTATGATGTTGTTCTTGTCGTTCAGTCCGCAGAAGATACGGGTGATGTCAACGCCCTGAGCGTGCTTCACCTTATACATCAACTTGCGCAAGTCGATGGGGCAAGGGAACATACGCAGCGCATTGAGGCCACGGTCAAGCATGTGTGTCTTGATGCCTACCTCATTGAACGGCTTTGTGAATGCACGGACAGCCGTGTTCGGGTTCTCGCCATACATCAGGTTCACCTGCTCGAAGGCTCCGCCATTGGTTTCAACACGGTCAAAACAACCCATATCGATGATTACCGGAGCTATGCGCACCAGCTGGTCAACACGCGGCTGATACTTGCCCGAAGACTGGAACATGTCACGGTAAACGAGACTGAATTTGATTTCTTTCTTCATATTAATTCAATAAACTGTTTTTTATTTCCCTACGTCTACAATCAGACGCAAAGATAACAATTTAGTTTAAAATCAAAATACCGCACTGCCTACTTTTATTTCATTTTAATCTTTCCCGACAAGACAATATAAATAAGGAGTACGGCCAGCGTTATAATCTCGCTGAGCGGCTCGGCAAGCCAAAGCCCGTGCACGCCCATGAACTGCGGCAGCAGTATGAAGCACGGGATGACGAAGATGCAGCCACGGAGGAGCATGAAGACCGTTGCGGGACGGAAACGCTCGAGGCTCTGAAGGTTGCCTATGAGCACGACATTGAGCGTGAACGGCAGGCTCGTCAGCAGGAACAACGGCACGCCCGACGCACCGATGGCGTTTGCCGGTGAGGAGACGGCAATGAACATGCTGACTATGGACGGTGCGAACATGAAGCCGGAGACGGACATGAGCAGGCCGAGCAGGCATGCCAGGCCCACAGAGAAGTGCAGCGTCTGCCGCACGCGGTCTGTCTTTCCGAGGCCGCTGTTGTAGCTGATGATGGGCATGGCCGACTGTGCAATGGCGTTGCCGAACATGAAGATCATCGGGAACAGGTAGCACGCCACGCTGAACGCCGCCACACCGTCTTCCTTGAGCCACGACATGAACATATAGTTGCCGGTTATCATCATGCAGCTGATGGCGGTCTCGGCTATGAACGAGGGGAAGCCCAGACGAAGCATGTAGCCGCTGTTGCGTGCAGTCAGGCGTATGGCCGTCTTGGAGAACTTCGGCCTGTACAGCCGCAGGCTGACACTGCGCCGGAGCATATACCATACCACCATCAGCGAGCCTACGAATGTGGCGAGTGATGTGGCGATGGCGGCACCGAAGATGCCCATGTGGAGCGGAAAGACAAACAGCCAGTCGAACACAATGTTCAGCAGGGCTGCCGTGACGTTCACCATCATGGCATAGTTTGGCGAGCCGTCAAGACGGATTACGAACAGGCCGATCGTGTTTATCACCATAAACAGCAGGCACGGACTGACACCGATGAGGTCTTCGTACACCATCGGATACAGGTGCTCGCTGCCGCCGAACAGGTCTGAGGTCTGGCGCGGAAAGATATTGATGGCGGCAACGACAACAGCCATGAACAGCAGCCCCACGGTGAAGGCCTGCGTGACGTTGATGTTGGCGGCCTTGCGGTTGCCGTGGCTTAGATGCACAGCCGCAACGATGCTGACACCGCTGCCGAACATCAGCGCAACGCCGGTGGCAATCTGAAACAGCGGAGCGACGACGTTCACCGCCGCGAGTGCGTCACTGCCGACACCGCGACCGACGAATATGCCATCGGCAACATTGAGCACCACCGATGACAGAAGTCCCAAAAGCGTAGGTAAAAACAGCTTCTTGAAAAGCCTCGGCACACGCATCTCGCCATAGTCCAAGGCATCTCTCTGATTCTTCATAATAACGAACGTTTTTATTGGATTATTACAATTAAACAAAATGCACCTTGTCTCTTTCGCGGCGCGAAACTACGACTATCGGTTCGAGTTGCCAAAATCTTGTGCAACTTTTATTTTTTCTGCCGTCGCAGAACCGCCATTCTGTGGATGAACGTTCACAGAGCTGTGGATGAACGTCCACAGAGCTGTGGATGAACGTTCATAGAACCTATGGATGAACGTTCATAGAACCTATGAACGTTCATCCATGGAGACACTGATTTTCAGCTGTTTACATACCACACATGGCGGTATTACGGCGAAGCCGCGTGGCGAGCACCCTGACTTGCCCGTCTTGCCATGGGAGGACGACAGCCCCCGCCACGGCGGAGCAAAATCGGGCAGGTTCGCTTTGCTCTGTCTCGGGCTTGCACTATCTTTGCCCGAGGAAACAGAAAAGTGCCGATATGAAAGTGACAATCGTCGCGGGCGCACGCCCCAACTTCATGAAGATAGCCCCGCTGTGCAGGGCAATGGATGCAGCCGCCAACGGAGGCAAAAACATCACCTACAGACTTGTGTACACAGGACCGAAGGACGACCCCGCCCTCGATGCCTCATTGTTCTCCGACCTCGCAATCAACAAGCCCGACAGCTGTCTCGGCGTGCCCGCCGGCACACAGTCGGAGGTGGCTGCCGCCATCATGCTGGCGTTCGAGAAGGAGCTTGACGCACACCCCGCACAGGTGGTGCTCGTGGTGGACGACCTGGCATCGACCATGGCGTGCTCCGTAGTGGCAAAGAAGCGCGGACTGAAGGTGGCACACGTCATCGCTGGCACGCGCTCGTTCGACATGAACATGCCGCGCGAGGTCAACCGCACCATCGTCGATGCCATATCCGACTATCTCTTCACCGCAGGAATGGTGGCCAACCGCAACCTGAACCAGGAGGGCATGATACCGGAGTACATACACTACGTCGGCAACATCCTCATCGACACGATACGCAGCAACCACCGCCGTTTCCTCAAGCCTATGTGGTTCGACAGCATGGGTCTCCACAAGGGCGGCTACCTGCTGCTGACGCTGAACCGCCACGACATCACGGACAACCTTCCGCTGCTGCGCGACATCGTGGGCACCGTGGTGAGCCACGCCGGCGGCATGCCCATTGTGGCTCCGCTGCACTCCTATGTGCAGGATGCCCTGTCGCAGACCGGCATCACGGCACCGAACCTGCACATCATGCCGACACAAAGCTATCTGCACTTCGGATTTCTGACGGAGAACGCCAAGGGCATCGTCACCGACTCCGGCAACATAGCCGAGGAGGCGACATTCCTCGACGTGCCGTGCATCTCGCTGAACACCTATGCCGAGCATCCCGAGACGTGGCGCATCGGCACCAACGTGCTCGTGGGTGAGGACACGGCAGCACTGGCTTCTGCCATCGACAAGCTGACGGGCGGCGAGTGGCGGCATGCCACCCTGCCCGACCGTTGGGACGGACGGACGGCAGAGCGCATTGTTCAGGTGCTGCTGAAAGACTAACATCTTCATGCCATTCCAAGGATGCCCATCGTTGGGTGTCAAGAATGCCCATCGTTAGACCCTAAGAATGCCCATCGTTAGACCCTAAGAATGCCCATCGTTGCAAAGCGTTAATATTCACCATGTTTTTCGGATTTTCAGAGAAGCAGCTGTAGTCTCCCCCCAGACAGGTGCCGACTTGCAGGCAGAGCACATGAAGCGGGGCGTATCAACGAATTGATACGCCCCGCTTCCCTATATCAGCCCGTGTATGCCCTCAGGACATACACTGCTTGTCACATCAGTTGAAGTAGTACTTCACACCGAACTGGATCTTCCAAGCCTGGTCATAAGCGCGGTTGTACTCCCATGTCTTGGTAGGAGCCTCGCCGGTTGACTTGTCGCGGTAGATTGAGAAGTAAGGTGTGTTGTCCTCAATCTTGTCGACTTTCAGCAGTGCACCGTTGTTGCTTGCGCTCATGTTCTTTGGAACACCCCATGAAGAGTGGATCAGGTTGCCGATGTTCTCCACGTCGGCGATGAGCTGCAACTTGTGGTTGGTGTTGCCGAGCTTCAGCGTGAAGTCGTGCGCCCAACGGAAGTCGAACTTGTGTACCCACGGAGCGCGTGCGCCGTAAGCCTCGGCATACTCGCCCTTGTGGTTCTTCAGGTAAGAATCCTGCTCCACGTAGTTCCAGAACGCCACGCGGTCTGCATCGCTTGTGAAGTGGATCTCGCTGTCGTTGCGAGGGATGTACATCAGGTCGGCTGCAATTCCGTCGCCGTCGAGGTCACTGCTGTAAACGTAGCTGTAGCCGTAGGGCGAGTATCCCTGATAGAACAGGGAGAACTGGTCGTGGCCGTATGTGTAGCTGATTGATGCAATGACGCGGTCAGGAATTACGTAGCGCGAGTTCTGCACGCCGGAGAAGTTGTAGCCGTTGATGGTGTACAGGCCTTCGGCTGCCGACTTCGGGTCTGAACCTGGCAGGCCGCTGACTTCCTTCATCACGGTGTGCGTGTATGCCGCCATGATGTTCATGTTCTTGATAGGCTCGGCATTGACGGTGATGTTGGCAGTGTAGCCATAGCCCTTGTGGGTGTTGGTCAGGACATACGCGCCCACCTTGTTGTAGGTGTAGTCCGACGGGTAGATCATACGGTTGTCAGCACCGCTCAGACGCTCCCACTCGCTGGTGTTGCTCTTGATGTTGGCATTGGTGATGCGCACGGCGTTGATGTTGTCCGTGTACTGGAACTCACCGGTGACTGTCAGAGGGAACGAAACCGGAACGGTGTAGTCAACAGCGATTGACGACTTCCACACCTGCGGCATCTTGAAGTTGCGGTCGACAGCTGCGAAATACGAACCTACGGTACCGTCGCTCGGACTGATGGTCGTCGTCACACCAAGACGCTGGATGATCTCGTTGCGGTCTGTCACAAGTCCGCCCGCGAAGTTCTGCAGTCGGCTGTCTATGCTTGTAGCCACGCCATTGGTGTACTTGGTAGATGCTACTGCAAGGCCCTGGATCATGCCAGAGTTGGTCGGCATATTGGTGAAGAACACCAGCGGCAGACGGCCTGCGAAGAGACCCGTACCACCACGCACCCTGAGGGACTTGTCACCGAAGACATCCCAGGTGAAGCCCAGACGCGGAGAAATCTGAATGTTGTTCTTCGGCCACAGACCGGTGTCGAAGTGCGTGCCGTTATAGTCCAGCTCCTTGATGGCATTGTTGGTCATGATGTCGTCGTTGTCAAACACGATGTCATCGAAGCGGATACCGCCCTGAACCTTCAGGTTGTCAAGTACGTTCCACTCGTCCTGCACGTACAGGCCGTACTGGTTGAACGCTACCTGTCCTGTAGGATTGGCATTGCCGTTGTAGCCGTATGAGATGGCAACGGTCTCGGGAGCGGCTCCGTTGAGGAAGTCGTCAAGCGAGCGGTAACGGTAGAAGCCGGTTCCGTTGCGCATGTACGAGTTGTTTGCCATCTGATGCTCGAAGTTGAAGCCTGCCGTCAGCTTGTGGGCACCGATGTAGGCGGTGAAGTTGTCGGTCAGTGTCGTGACCTTGTTCTGCACCTTATTATTATAGGTGAACAGCTCGTAGCCCAGCGACATGTAAGGATAGAGATCCTGAGTGATGTCGCCATTGTCGTCGACCGAGTAGCCGTTCATGATGTCGATGAACGGGAACTCCGATGAGTTTGTGCCGCGCACATCTTCTATATTGGAGTATGTGAAGAGCAACTGGTTCGACATGTTGTTGCCGAAACGGCTGTTCAGGTCAACGGAGATTGTGCTGACCTTGTTGTCCTGCGAGTACATTGAGTTTGCGAATGCCATGGAGTACTGCGAGAAGCGGTTGGCATTGCGGTTGCGGTAGTACGCGTTGGTAGAGTTGCCGTTGGTGGCATTCCATGCGGTGTTCTTGGTGTAGTTGTAGCGCACGGCAAGATGATGGTCGTTGGTGATGTTCCAGTCGATGCGTCCGAGGAGCTTCATGTTGCTCTCGTCGGCGGGGAAGCTGGTGTATGAGCCTGTGTCATAGCCATATTTCTGCTTCACGAAGTCGCTGACCTTCTGCATGTCCGACTTTGTCGTGCGTGAGATGTACTGGTCTGCTACAGCCACGCCGTCGTCGCTGGCCTGCCAGCGGTTGGCAACGGTCGGTATCTTCTGATACTCCACGTTGGCGAAGAAGAACAGCTTGTCCTTCACGATGGGACCGCCGAACGTTGCACCGTAGGTGTACTTGCGGTCTTTGGTGCGTGCCACGTCAACGCCGGCAAGGCGTGTGCCGTGCATGTTCTCGTTGGTGAGGTAAGTATAGGCAGTTCCCTTGAAGGTGTTCGTACCCGACTTGGTGACTGCGTTTATGCCGCCACCGATGAAGTTGGACTGGCGCACGTCAAACGGAGCGACAACGACCTGCATCTCCTCGATGGCATCCACCGATATCGGGCTTCCGCCGCCAGGAAGGTCATCGCTCAGACCGAAGTTGTTGTTGAAGTTTGCACCGTCGACGGTGAAGTTCGTGGAACGTCCGTCGCCACCGGCGAAGCCCATGCCGTTGGCATAGGGAGACACACGGGCGATGTCCTCAATGCTGCGGCTCACCGTAGGCAATGCCGTGATGGCAGCCTGGTTGATGTTGGTCGTCGCACCGGTTCTCTCCTGCGAGAACTTGGAGGCTGTTCCGGTGACTACGACCTCGCCGAGCAGCTCTGCCGATTCGGAAATCTCAACGTTGAGGTTGTAGATCTCACCGAGCTGGAGAGTGACGTTGCTGAATGTGCGGGTCTGGTAGCCTACGAAAGAGACGGTGACGGTGTACGGACCGCCGGTACGCATACCCTGAATGGCATAACGGCCGTCAACGTTGGTGATGGATCCGTAGACCGTTCCCGAAGGCTCGTGAACAGCCTGAACCGTAGCACCGATAACGGCCTCGTTGTTGTCATCGACCACCTTGCCACTCATGGCAGACGTAGTGATCTGGGCTTGTGCGTTCACCGCGAGCAACAGCGTTGCCACGGTAAACAGCAGAAATCTTACTTTTTTAAACATAACAATTTTATTTAAGTAATAGAATCTTCTTCATGTCAGACTTGCGCCAATCCCGAGCTTTTTTCCAGCGTTTGGCCGTGTCCCGCTTTTTGGCAGTGCAAAGGTATATAAAAAGACCTTACACAATGTTACAGCCACAGCTCTTTTGTGTTACATCTGCGTTACATCAGCATCTCGCCCCCTTTGCAGCGATTACGGCGGCGGCATGAGAGCCTCCCTACCGTAGCTTGCGTGCGAGGAAGAAGCTGCGCGTACGCGTCACGAGCAGCAGCAGTCCTGCGGCATGCACGACAGCCACCATCCAGAATGCCGGCGTGTAGCCGAAGCTCTCTGCCACGATGCCGCCGCACAGGATGCCCAGTCCCTGCCCCAGGTCCCACGACGTGAGGACGGTGGAGTTTGCCGTCCCGCGCTCGTTGCTGTGTGCCACGTTGATGACCATGTTCTGACACGACGGATACATGTGTCCGTTGCCCAGTCCTATGAGGAACGCCGACAGGTAATAGCCGGTCATGCTCGGGAGAGCCACGAAGACGAAGTAGCCCATCGTGGCAATCACGCTTCCCACGACGGCGTTGTGCGTCAGCCGTCCCTGGCGCAGTGAGCGTGAGCCGTGCAGGCGCGACAGTATGAGTCCCGCAGACAGGATCATGAAGAACATGCCGGTGCCGCCACTGATGCCCAGGCGTTCGCGGCCGTAGATTGCCAGATAGTTGCTGAGTACGCCGTAGCAGAAGCCGAAGAACGCCAGGTTCAGCCCGATGACCCATCCGCGCACCAGGAAGAAGCGGTCGAGCGACAGCAGGCTGCCCTCGCGGCGTACCGTGGGACGGACTTTCACCTTTATGGTCGAGCTGACGGCAAACCCTGCCAATGCCGACAGGAAAGCCATCCAGAACAGGATGTCGAAGTTGTGGGTGTAGTGATAGACATACACGCCTATTGTCGGTGCGATGGCTGTCGCCACGTTGTTGCTCAGGCCGTAGTACCCTATGCCCTCATTGCGTCGCGATGCCGGAAGCACGTCGATGGCCACGGTGCTGTTTGCCACTGTCGACGCGCCGAAGGGGATGCCGTGCATCGTGCGCACGATGGCGAAGAGCAGCAGCGATGTGGCTGCTATATAGCCGCCGAAGAAAATGGCGTTGCAGAGCAGGAACAGCATAAGCACCCGCTTGCGCGGAAAGGCATCGACGACAAAGCCGCTGAACGGACGGAACAGCAACGCCGCAAGCGTGTAGCCCGACAGCACGAAGCCTATCACGTCCTTTGTCGCACCGAACGTGTCGCTGAGATATAGCGGAAGCAGCGGCGTGAGCAGATAGAAGGCGAAGTACATGGCGAAGTTGTTTGCCATCACCTTGATGTATTCCGTGTTCCACAGCCTTTCTTCAGCCATTCCTCTCGCCGTTTGACTGTATTCTGTCGGCAGCGTCGACGATGATGTCGGCACAACGCTGCAGTCCGATGACGCTGGTGTTGAGCACGAGGTCGTAGTCGCGCGTGTCTGTCCACCGCCGCCCCGTGTATTGCAGGTAGTGGTTGTAGCGGCCGGTGTTGACCTTCTCTATGCGCTGCTCCGCCTCATCCCTGCCAAGATGTTCCTTGTCCATGACCCGCCTGACGGCATCGTCGCGGCTTGAGGTCACGAACACGCGCAGTGCCTTCTTGTCGCCGCGCAGCACCCAGTTGGCACAACGGCCGATGATGACACACGGCTCCGTCCTGGCCAGCGTGCGTATGATGCGGCTCTCGCTGACGAAGATGGCATCGTCGCGCGAGGGGTTCATCGACAGCGGGATGCTCTTGTCGGTGAAGATGAGCTCCCACAGCTTGGCATTCGAGATGTTCTGCTCGTTCTTGCGCACGAAGTCCGAGGTGTAGCCCAGGCGTTCTGCCGTGCGGTCTATTATGGTGTGGTCGTAGTAGTGCACCCCAAGGCGGCTTGCCACGGCACGGCCAAGCTCCAGCCCGCCGCTGCCATACTCGCGTGCGATGGTGATGACGTAGGGCACGGCCCGTTCCCCTGCCTCTTCCTCCAGCTCCTCATGCTCTTCGTGCCGCCGTTCTCCTGCCGGAATGAAGAGCTTGTCGAGCCACGCGATGTGCGGAGCGAAGACACGCACCATGAAGCCGACGTAGAACATGCTGACGATTGTGCCCACGCCGATCATCTTCCAGTCCCAGCGACCGAAGAAGACAAGCATCAGCACCACGCCGACAGCCACCAGTGCGGTGTCCGAACACATCTTCACCTTCCCGAAGTCTTTCTTCAGCACCCTGGCTATTGCCACTGGCAAGCCCTCGCCGGCAAGCATCAGTGAGTCGCACCTCACCTCGCAGGCGATGCCGAATGCCAGCAGTGCGCCGCCGACAAGCAGTTCCAGGAACTGCAAGGGCCAGCCGATGGCGTGGGGCAACGTTTCGGGTATCTGCATGAAGCCCGTCAGCCACATGGTCACGTCCGTGTACAGTCCGAAAACGAACGACACCAGTATCTGTGCCAGCTGTCGCAGCTCGTAGTCGCGGCGCAGCAGAGCCATCTGCAGGGCGATGAACACCACGTGCATACAGATGACAAACTGCCCCATGCTCAGCGGAACGTCCGGAACCAGCGACAGCACGTATGGCGGCACCGAGATGGGCGATGAGCCCAGATTGGCACGTATCGACAGCGACGTGCCGAAAGCAATGACAAACAGTATGAAGACAAAGCTCACATACCTACGAATCCACTCTTCCCTACTTCTTTTTACCTTCATTCAAACCTTCACAATACTCTTTCCGGCGGCAAAGGTACGACTTTTCCGCCATTGCAGCCGCCAGCGCGATTTTTCGCTGCACGTCATGCCACGGCTTTTTCATTTAACCCACATTGCAGCCTGTAGGCTGAAATATATATTGCCATTTGCGACTTTCTCCTTTGTCAGCGCGTTCATGCGCACGCTGATTTTCGTTCTTACACTCATAATTGTTGATGATGTTTTTTCGGGCGGTTAATAATGGACTAATCGGTTCATTCGCCCATTTGAACCGATTAGTTTGACTGTTTTAATCGATTAAGCTACTTTTCCTCCTCCTCTTCCATGGCGGGCATCTCCGTCTCCTCTGCCATGGCCTGCATGGCTTCGTCGTACTCCTTCT
>CAVERK010000013.1:0-22908 GCA_963618035.1 bacterium | reverse complement strand
GAAGAAGCCTACAGCAGCTTGTACACCGTATGTCATCCTTACATCAAGGTGGCTATAGTGGCGGGGTTCCACCTCTTCCCATCCCGAACAGAGAAGTTAAGCCCGCCCGCGCCGATGGTACTGCCCGCAAGGTGGGAGAGTAGGTAGCCGCCGTTTTCAAGAAGAGGCCTGTCCTTCGCTGAGCTATGGAAGCTCATGCAGGGGCAGGTCTTTTGTTTATGGGCATAATGGGCTTGATGGGCATAATGGGCATTATAGGCTCTATGGGCATTATAGACGAGCCTGTCTATGTGCCGTCAAGCCTCTTATGCCTATTGCCCATTCTGCGCCCATACTTCTCCATCCTCCTTGTGTAAGGAAATTTACTCATGTCGAGAAAAACAATAAAGAAATGCGACATAAAGAGGGGCGTCTCTGATTTTTATTTGTAACTTTGCAGCCCGAATTGTGGAGACAGATGAGCAACCTTAAGAACTATATTGTGGATCTTAAGTCAATGGAGAAGGATGTCTGTGAGATGGACTTTTCTGTTGAGAATGACCTCTTTCAGGGTTTGGAACAAGAAGAGATAAAAGGAGGGTATCTTGATGTGCATCTGTGCGTCAAGAAACTTGCCGGAGTCTTCGACTTGTCTTTTGACATAAACGGAGAGGTCATCATAGTTTGCGACCGCTGTCTTGACGACATGGCCCAGCCGATATCTACCGAGGCGAAAGTGAGAGTGAAGTTTGGCTCGGAGTATAAGGATGACGGGAGTGACGTGATTATTGTACCCGAAACTGAAGGTGTGATAAATGTGGCGTGGCTGATATATGAGTTCGCAGCACTTGCCATTCCGATACAGCATGTGCACCCTGCGGGAGAGTGTAATCCCGAGATGATGGACATCCTGAAGCTGCATGAGGGGCATATCCCTGAGGAGATGAATCCTAAAGGCGTAGAAGGTGCGGATGCAGACTGCACGGAATCAGACCCGCGTTGGAACAAATTGAAGAATTTATTAAATAACAATTAAAATACTTATAAGATGGCACATCCTAAAAGAAGGCAGTCAAAAACCAGAACTGCAAAGAGAAGAACACATGATGTAGCGGTAGCTCCTACGTTGGCCGTATGTCCTAATTGCGGAGAATGGCATGTGTATCACACCGTTTGCCCCGCTTGCGGTTACTATCGCGGTAAGTTGGCGGTAGAGAAAGAAACTGCTGTTTAAGCGGCTTTCGTCGGAGATATTTAGTGAAGTGTGAGGAATCATGAACGTTTTTCCTGCACTTCGGCTTGTTGCAGATTAAGAACTGTCACATTGTAATGGGAAATATTAATGCTGTTATAACGGGAATCGCCGGATATGTGCCCGACTATGTCTTGACAAACGGAGAGTTGTCCAAGATGGTCGATACCAATGACGAGTGGATAATGTCTCATGTGGGCATTAAGGAGCGTCATATCCTGAAGGAAGAAGGTTTGGGCAGTTCATATATGGCAAGGAAAGCTTGCAAGAAACTATTCCGCAAGACTAACGCCAATCCGGAAGATGTTGACCTCTTGATTGTTGCAACAACTACCCCTGATTATCATTTTCCTTCCACCGCTTCAATCCTTTGCGGTAAGCTGGGGCTAAAGAATGCCTTTGGCTTTGACTTGGAAGCTGCATGCAGCGGGTTCCTTTATGCGTTGGAGGTCGGTGCGAACTTCATCCGTTCAGGCAGATACAAGAAGGTTCTTGTCGTTTGTGCGGAGAAACTATCGTGCATGGTGAACTACACAGACCGTGCCACTTGTCCTCTTTTCGGTGACGGTGCTGCGGCTTGTTTCCTTGAACCGACAAGCGAGAACATAGGCGTTATTGACTCCTACCTGCGGACGGACGGTCTCGGACTCCCGTCGCTTCACATGAAGGCCGGCGGCTCTGTCTGCCCACCGTCTTATTTCACGGTGGACAATAAGATGCACTACATCTATCAGGACGGCAGGCCAGTGTTCAAGCATGCCGTGACGGATATGGCGTTGGCTTCGACAAAGGTCATGGAAGACAATGGTCTGAAGGTCGATGACCTGAAGTGGATTGTCCCGCATCAGGCGAACTTGAGGATTATAGACGCAGTATCCAAGATGCTGAACATATCGCAGGATAAGTTCCTGATCAACATAGAACGCTATGGAAACACCAGTTGCGTATCCATTCCGCTGTGTTTGACGGATTATGAACGCATACTCAAGAAGGGAGACAAGATTATCCTTACAGCTTTCGGAGCCGGATTCTCTTGGGGAGCGACGTACTTGATATGGGGCTACGACGGCGATTCTGTCGATGCCCAGAAGATAACTGACGACGATAAACAGGACAAAGAGTAAGCAGCTTGTAATTGATAACATGAAGAAGCGCGTCATATTTCAATATACGATGCGCTTTTTTTGAAGAGTAAGGGGACGATGCATAAAGCCGGTTTCGTAAATATTGTTGGCAACCCAAATGTGGGAAAGTCTACGCTGATGAATGCTTTGATGGGTGAGAAGATTTCCATTGCGACATTCAAGGCGCAGACCACCCGTCACCGTATCATGGGAATCTATAACACGGATGATGCGCAGATTGTGTTTTCCGACACGCCTGGAGTGCTGAAACCGCAGTACAAGTTGCAGGAATCCATGCTTGAGTTCTCGACATCTGCTTTGGTCGATGCCGATGTGCTGCTGTACGTCACTGATGTGGTGGAGAAACCGGAGAAGAACAAGGACTTTATAGACAAGGTATCGGAGCTTGATGTTCCTGTTATAGTGCTGGTCAACAAGATTGATTTGTCCAATCAGAAACAGCTTGAAGAGACGGTTGAGACATGGCACGCGCTGCTTCCGAAGGCCGAAATCATTCCGATTTCGGCATCAAACAAGTTCAATGTGGACGTGGTGCTTAAGCGGGTCAAGGACTTAATACCCGATTCTCCTCCTTATTTCGACAAGGATCAGCTCACTGACAAGCCGGCGCGCTTCTTCGCTTCGGAGATCTTCAGAGAGAAAATCCTGCTGTATTATGACAAGGAAATCCCCTATTCGGTGGAGGTCGTCATCGAACAATTCAAGGAGAGCAAGAGTTCTATCCATATAATGGCCGTGATTTACGTCGAGAGAGAGTCGCAGAAAGGAATAATAATAGGCCATCAGGGACGAGCCCTGAAGAAGGTTTCGACCGAGGCGCGGCTCAGTCTGGAGAAGTTTTTCGGCAAGTCAGTCTTCCTTGAAACGTTCGTCAAGGTCGATAAAGACTGGCGCAGCTCGGACAAGGAACTGCGCAATTTCGGATATAGCCAAAGAGATTAACGGCGGTTTTTGCCGTGTCGGGAGGCCTTTACATAACGAGATAAACGATGGGAAACATAGTAGCTATAGTTGGACGCCCTAATGTAGGCAAGTCTACGTTGTTCAATCGCCTGACAAAAACACGCAGGGCGATAGTGAATGAGCAAGCCGGCACTACACGCGACCGTCAGTACGGCAAGTCGGAATGGGCAGGAAAGGAGTTCTCCGTCATAGACACCGGAGGATGGGTGGTGAATTCGGAAGACGTATTCGAGGGAGAAATACGCCGACAGGTCATGCTTGCCGTCGAAGAAGCCGATGTGATACTGTTCCTCGTCGACGTGATGAACGGGCTTACCGATTTGGATTCCGATGTCGCAACCATACTGCGACGCTGCAAGAAGAACGTCATTCTTGTTGCCAACAAGACGGACAACAACGAACTGCAGTATAATTCGGCGGAGTTCTACCGCCTGGGATTGGGTGATCCGTATTGCATTTCCGCTGCAACGGGAAGCGGTACGGGCGAGCTGCTTGACAAACTTGTCAGTCTTTTCAAGAAGGATTCGGAGATTATAGAGGAAGAGCTGCCACGCATTGCAGTCGTGGGAAGGCCTAACGCGGGCAAGTCTTCGCTGATAAATGCCTTTATCGGCGAAGACCGAAACATCGTGACGGATATCGCCGGAACCACGCGCGACTCGATATATACCCGCTATACCAAGTTCGGTTTTGACTTCTATCTGGTCGATACGGCAGGAATCCGCAAGAAGAACAAGATAACGGAAGACCTGGAATACTATTCGGTTGTGCGCTCAATCCGTGCCATTGAGAACTCCGATGTCTGCGTTTTGATGCTCGATGCCACGCGCGGTATTGAGAGTCAGGACCTGAATATCTTCTCGCTGATCCAAAGGAACATGAAAGGTCTTGTGGTGGTTGTGAACAAGTGGGATTTGGTTGAGGACAAGTCGGACAAGGTTATGAACACGTTTATCGATGCCATTCGTGCACGCTTCGCCCCATTCTCGGACTTCCCGATAATCTTCGGCTCGGCACTGACCAAGCAGCGGATACTGAAAATCCTTGAGACGGTGCGTATTGTCTATAAGAACCGGCAGAACAAAGTCTCCACGGCGAAGCTCAACGAAGAGATGCTTCCGCTCATAGAAGCATATCCGCCCCCAATGACAAAAGGCAAGATGGTGAAGATAAAATACGTGACCCAGCTGCCGAACACGCAGATTCCTTCGTTCGTGTTCTTTGCCAATCTGCCGCAATACGTGCGCGAACCGTACAAACGCTACTTGGAAAACAAGTTGCGGGCAAAGTGGAACTTCAACGGAACGCCCATAAACATATTCATAAGGCAAAAGTAAAGAGGGAAAAACTCAACCCTTTGACTGCGGGGGCACGCTTTGCGTGCCCTCTGCCATTTCCTGTTCTTCGACCTCCTTCACCTTCTTGAACAGGTCGGAAGCAAAGATAAAGTCGTTGAGAATCCTGTTGTCCGACGTTATAATCTCGTCCTTTGTCCCCTCCCATTCCTTGTGTCCCTGATGGATAAACACGATGTTTTCGCCGATACCCATCACGGAATTCATGTCGTGGGTGTTGATTATGGTCGTCATATTGTATTCATGCGTGATCCCTTGTATCAGTTCGTCGATGACAAGTGACGTCTTTGGATCCAGTCCGGAGTTCGGTTCGTCGCAGAAAAGATACTGCGGATTCAGCGCAATGGCGCGTGCTATTGCCACACGCTTCTGCATTCCGCCGCTTATCTCGCCAGGATATTTCATCGCGGCTTCGGACAGGTTGACCCTGTCGAGGCAGAACATGGCACGCCGCGTGCGCTCGCGCAAGGTGTCGTTGCTGAACATGTTGAGCGGAAACATCACGTTGTCGAGCACCGTCATGGAGTCGAAGAGTGCGGAACTCTGGAACAGCATGCCCATTTCCTTGCGCAGCGACTTCTTTTCGCGCTTTCCCATGACCAGAAAGTCGCGCCCGTCGTAGAGCAGTTTGCCGCTGTCGGGTACGAGCAATCCCACGATGCACTTCATCAGCACGGTCTTTCCCGAGCCGCTTTGTCCGATTACGAGATTCGTCTTTCCGTTCTCGAACACTGCGCTGATGCCGGAAAGGACTTCCTTGTCCTCGAAAGATTTATATATGTTTCTAAGCTCTATCATTGCTGTACGTTTGGTTTCATGGCCGCTTCATGCCAGGATATTTGTCAACATCAGGTCTGCAAAGAGGATCAGCACGCTGCTTGTCACCACGGCATTGGTCGATGCTCTGCCGACGCTTATGGATCCGCCGTCGACGGAATAGCCGAAGAACGATGACACGCTGGCGATTATGAATGCGAAAAACAGCGACTTGATGAAGCTGCTCCACACGAACCACTCCACAAACTCGTACTGTAGTCCGTATTCGAGGTCGACTGCCGTCATTATTCCGCCGAACCAGCACGTGCAGAACGCTCCGAGAATGCCTGCAAAGATGCTGAACGTCACCAGAATCGGAATACATGACACGAGCGCGGCGACCTTTGGCAGGATGAGAAAGTTCGCCGAGTTGATGCCCATGATGTCGAGTGCGTCTATCTGCTGCGTGACACGCATGGTGCCAAGCTCAGAGGCAATGTTGGAACCCACCTTTCCGGCAAGTATAAGGCACATGATTGATGATGAAAACTCGAGGAGCATGATCTCGCGTGTGACGTATCCGACGGTCCATCGCGGCATGAACGCACTCTCGATATTCAGCTTTATCTGTATGGTGATGACCGCTCCGATGAAGAAAGAAATCAGCAACACGATGCCGATAGACCCGACTCCGAGCTGCTCCACCTCCCTGTAGTACTGCCGAAAGAACATCCGCCACCTCTCTGGGACGGAGAAAACGCGCCCCATGAGCATCAAGTAGCGTCCGACTTCGGCTAAGGCTTTAATCATTATTTAGAACTTATTGTCATGCAAAAGTACGCCAAATAGACGTATTTTCCCTATTTTTGCTTCAAAATAAAAACCGACATGGACGAGGAAAAGGCAGGATTGCCATTGAATGATACGGCAGATACGGAAAAGGCGGACGGCGCGTCCGACGGACGGATGGTGCTGCGCACTGAAGATCTGGTGAAGAAATACGGCAGGCGGACAGTGGTCAGCCACGTCTCTATAGACGTGAAGCAGGGAGAAATCGTGGGACTGCTCGGCCCGAACGGAGCGGGCAAGACCACGTCGTTCTACATGACCGTAGGTCTGATCCAGCCGAACGAAGGCCGCATCTTCCTGAACGACGAAGACATAACCGGCTTCCCCGTCTACAAGCGTGCCCAGGCGGGAATAGGCTATCTGCCGCAGGAGGCATCGGTATTCAGGCAGATGAGCGTCGAAGACAACATCGCCTCGGTGCTCGAAATGACGGACAAGCCGCTCTCATATCAGAGGGAACGGCTCGAAAGCCTGCTGTCCGAATTCCGCTTGCAGAAGGTTAGGAAGAACAAAGGCAACCAGTTGTCGGGCGGCGAGCGGCGGCGCACGGAGATTGCACGCTGTCTGGCCATCGACCCGCGCTTCATCATGCTCGACGAACCCTTTGCCGGCGTCGACCCAATTGCCGTGGAAGACATCCAGCAGATTGTCTGGAAGCTGAAATACCGCAACATTGGCATCCTGATAACCGACCATAACGTGCAGGAAACCCTCAGCATCACCGACCGTGCATACCTGCTTTTCGAGGGTCGCATCCTGTTTCAGGGCACGCCGGAGGAGCTGTCGGAGAACGAAATCGTGCGCGAGAAATACCTCAGCAAGAGCTTCGTGTTGCGCCGCAAGGCGTTCCAGTTGCAGTGACCCTGCGGTTTGGCTTGCCGAAAGCAGCGGTTTCCGTCTCCCAAACCACTGGTTTTTGCCTCCTAATCCGCCGGTTTGTGCTTCCTAAACCAGTGGTTTTCGCCCCATAAACCGCCGGATTTCATCCGCCAAACCGCCGCCTTGCGGTGTGCGGGGCTTGGAAATTGCACGTCAATCTTTTGCGGATTGAAAGAATAAGAGTATTTTTGCGCACTCATAAAAAGAGGGAAAATAATAACGAAAAAATAAAATTATCAGGATGAACGTATCATTACAGAACATTGATAACGTAAGCGCACTGCTCACCGTTGACATGGTAAGGGCAGACTATTTGGAGAATGTTGAGAAATCGCTCAAGAAGATCCGTAAGGACGCACAGATGCCAGGCTTCAGAAAAGGCATGGTTCCGATGGGGCTTGTCAAGAAGATGTACGAGAAGTCTGTCATCGTCGACGAGGTCAACAAGATGCTTGGTGAGGCGATAAACAAATACATAGAGGACAACAAGGTGGAGATCCTCGGCGAGCCGCTGCCCGATGAGAGTCAGGAGCAGATTGACTTCGACACGATGGACGAGTATAAGTTCCTCTTCGACCTGGCACTTGCGCCCAAGTTCGACGTTGAAATGAGCGAAGCCGACAAGGTGGACTACTACGACGTAGAGGTGACAGACGAGATGGTCGACAACCAGAGCAAGATGTATGCGCAGCGCAATGGCAAATACGAGACCGTGGACGAGTATGCCGAAGACGACGATATGCTGAGGGGAACACTCACGCAGCTCGACGAAAACGGCAGTCCGTTGGCCGACGGCATAAAGGTCGAAGACACTCCGATGATGCCCAACTACATGAAGAACGAAGAGCAGAAGGCAAAATTCAAGGGAGCGAAGAAAGACAGTACAGTGGTATTCAATCCTGCGGCAGCGTGGGACAACAACGCCGCTGAGATTGCATCGATGCTAAAGGTCGACAAGGAGGTTGCAGAAACCGTGAAGTCTGACTTCAGCTACGAGATAAAGGAGATAACACGCTTCGTCCCTGGTGATCTTGACCAGACGATCTTCGACCAGGTATTCGGCGAAGGCGTTGTCAAGAGCGTTGAGGAGTTCAAGGGAAAGGTGAAGGATACAATTGCCGGACAGTTCGCTGCAAACAGCGACTTCCGCTTCCTGACCGACGCACGCAAGGTCTTGATGGACAAAGTCGGCAAGTTGGAGTTCTCCGAGAAGCTGCTCAAGCGCATCATGAAGCTCAACAATCCGGACAAGGACGACAAGTTCATCGACGAGAACTACGACAAGAGCATCGAGGAACTGAGCTGGCAGCTGGTGAGAAACAAGCTGATAGAGAAGTTCGGCATAAAGGTTGAGCAGAACGAAATCGTGGATGCCGCCCGTGCAGCCACGAGAGCGCAGTTCGCACAGTACGGCATGCTGAACGTTCCGGATCAGGCCATCGACAACTACGTGAACGAGATGCTCAAGAGACGCGAAGCCCTCGAAAACCTCGCAGGCCGCGTCATCGACAACAAACTGACGGAAGAGATCAAGGGAAAGGTCACGTTGAACCACAAATCGGTGTCGACCGAGGAGTTCAACAAGCTCTTCGAGTGATTCCTGCGGAGCCGTTCCTATACTAAAAACACAGAGTCGATTGTGCGCAAGAGCTCTGTGTTTTTTATTACAGACAGTGAAACGAAAGACTTATCGCTTATGATTGACAATGATTTCAGAAAGTTTGCCACCAAGCATTTGGGCATGAACGGACTCGTGCTTGACGAGGTCATCAAGTCGCAGGCAGGGTATCTGAACCCGTATATCCTTGAAGAACGCCAGCTGAACGTCACTCAGCTGGATGTCTTCTCGCGCCTTATGATGGACAGAATTATCTTCCTTGGCACGCAGATTGACGACTATACGGCCAACACCCTGCAGGCTCAGCTCCTGTATCTCGACTCCGTAGACTCGGGCAAGGACATCTCCATATATATAAACTCGCCTGGCGGCTCGGTCTATGCCGGTCTCGGAATATATGACACCATGCAGTTCATCAACAGTCCGGTGGCGACAATCTGCACGGGCATGGCTGCCAGCATGGCAGCAGTGCTGCTCGTAGCCGGTGCCGAAGGCAAGCGTTCCGCGCTGAAACATTCGAGAGTGATGATACATCAGCCCATGGGCGGTGCTCAAGGGCAGGCTTCTGACATCGAAATCACGGCACGCGAAATCCAGAAACTGAAGAAAGAGCTGTACACAATCATTGCCGACCATTCCCATACGCCGTTCGACAAGGTGTGGGAAGACTCCGACCGTGACTACTGGATGACGGCCGAAGAAGCCAAGGAGTACGGAATGGTGGACGAAGTGCTTGTGAGAAAATAATCCGTGAATACGCATGGCTGAATCGAAAAACAACAGGATGAGGAGGTGCAGCTTCTGCGGACGCAGTGACAAGGAGGTCAGACTGATGATAACGGGCATGACCGGCTTCATCTGCGACGACTGCGTTGAGCAGGCATACCAAATACTTCAGGAGACCATAAAGCAGGCCGGCATGAACGGTCTGCCGGAGCTTGACCTGAAGAAGCTGCCGAAGCCGGTGGAGATAAAGCAGTTTCTCGACCAGTATGTGATTGGTCAGGACGAGGCGAAACGCTATCTCTCGGTCGCTGTCTATAACCACTACAAGCGGTTGCTCCAGAAGGACGACGGCGACGGCGTGGAGATTGAGAAGTCCAATATAATAATGGTGGGAAGCACCGGCACAGGGAAAACCCTGATGGCACGCACCATTGCCAAGATGCTGAATGTGCCTTTCACCATTGTCGACGCCACGGTGCTGACCGAAGCCGGCTACGTTGGCGAAGACATAGAAAGCATTTTGACGCGCTTGCTGCAAGTGGCAGACTACAATGTTGCCGCAGCTGAGCGGGGCATAGTGTTCATTGACGAGATCGATAAGATTGCACGCAAGGGCGACAATCCGTCGATTACGCGTGATGTCAGCGGCGAAGGCGTGCAGCAAGGGCTTCTTAAGCTGCTCGAAGGCTCGGTCGTGAATGTGCCGCCGCAGGGCGGACGCAAGCATCCCGACCAGAAAATGATACCGGTAAACACCAAGGACATCCTCTTCGTCTGCGGCGGAGCTTTCGACGGAATAGAGAAAAAGATAGCACAACGGCTCAACACGCATGTCGTCGGCTACCATTCTGTAGAGAACGCGGCAATGGTCGACAAGAAGAATCTCCTGCAGTACATCTCGCCGCAAGACCTGAAGTCGTTCGGCCTGATACCGGAAATCATAGGCCGTCTGCCTATATTGACGTATCTGAATCCGCTGGACAGGAAGGCATTGCGTGCCATACTGACGGAGCCGAAGAACTCCATAATAAAGCAATACGTGAAGCTCTTTGCAATGGATGGCGTGGCTCTGACGTTCGAAGACGGCGTATACGACTACATCGTCGATAAGGCTATCGAGTTCAAACTCGGTGCCAGAGGACTGCGCTCGCTGGTAGAGTCGATCATGATGGACCTGATGTACAGCGTCCCGACAAAGCGCATCAAAAGCTATACCGTTACGCTGGACTATGCCAAGGAGCAGATTGAGAGGGCTGATATGGCACGCATCCAGCTGAGCTGACGTGCTTTTTGCGGCCTTGGGGACGGAATACGCGTGGTTTTATGCCGTGAAGATGATTTTTAACCTTGTTATTTGTGCGCAGAGCTGAAAGTTTTTATAATTTTGTTTCCATAGCATATTGACGTTTGGAAAAAGAGAAAAACACAGCAGACATTCGGGTTATGACAGACAGAAGCAAGGAGTTGACAGCGCAGCTGAAGAAGTATTTCGGCTTTGACTCGTTCAAGGGCAATCAGGAAGCGATAATAGAGAACCTCTTAGACGGCAACGACACGTTCGTGCTCATGCCGACGGGAGGCGGAAAATCACTGTGCTACCAGTTGCCTTCGCTCCTTATGGACGGTACGGCCATCGTGGTTTCCCCATTGATAGCACTGATGAAGAATCAGGTAGACGCAATGAGAAACTTCAGCGACGAGGACGGAATAGCACACTTCATCAACTCTTCGCTGAACAAAAGTGCCATCGATCAGGTCAAGGAAGACATCGTTTCCGGCAAGACAAAGCTGCTCTATGTGGCTCCCGAATCGCTGACCAAGGAGGAGAATGTGGAGTTTCTCAGAACGGTAAAGATATCGTTCTATGCCATTGACGAGGCGCATTGCATCTCTGAATGGGGACACGACTTCCGTCCGGAGTACAGGAAAATCAGACCTATAGTAAACGAAATAGGTGTGGCTCCGCTCATCGCACTGACGGCAACTGCCACTCCGAAGGTGCAGCACGACATACAGAAGAATCTTGCGATGATGGATGCCAAGGTGTTCAAGTCGTCGTTCAACCGTCCGAACCTCTATTATGAAGTCCGTCCGAAAACGGCTGATGTGGACAAGGAGATTATCAAGTTCATCAAGAACAACGAGGGCAAGTCCGGCATAATCTACTGTCTGAGCCGCAAAAAGGTGGAAGAACTGGCAGAAATACTGCAGGCCAATGGGATAAACGCCAAGGCCTATCATGCTGGAATGGACTCTGCCTCCAGGACACAGACGCAGGACGACTTCCTTATGGAGCGCATTGATGTCATCGTGGCTACGATTGCTTTCGGCATGGGCATTGACAAACCTGATGTCCGCTTCGTGATTCATTATGACATCCCGAAGAGTCTGGAGGGATATTATCAGGAGACAGGACGTGCGGGCCGCGATGGCGGAGAGGGTCAGTGCATAACTTTCTACAGCAGTAAAGACCTGAAGAAGCTGGAAAAGTTCATGCAGGGCAAGCCTGTTGCCGAGCAGGAGATAGGGAAACAGCTGCTACAGGAGACGGCAGCCTATGCCGAATCTTCCGTCTGCCGCCGCAAAACGTTGTTGCACTATTTTGGAGAGGAATATAAAGAGAGCAACTGTGGGAATTGTGACAATTGTTTAAACCCGAAAAAACAAGTGGAAGCTGAAGACTTACTTTGCACCGTCATCGATGCAATACTGGCAGTAAAGGAAAATTTCAAATCAGACTATATTATAGATGTAATACGCGGCACCGAGACAGACGAGGTATTGGCACACAAACACAATGACCTGGAGGTGTTCGCTTCGGGCGAGGCGGTGGAAGAACGGACGTGGAACACAGTCATCCGACAGGCTTTGATCGACGGCTACCTGATCAAGGAAGTCGAGAACTACGGACTTCTCAAGGTCACTGACGAGGGAAGGAAGTTCCTGAAGCACCCGAAACCGTTCAAGATAACCGAGAGCCGCGACTTCGAAGAAGAAGATACGGAAGCTCCATTGCACGGAGGCGCGTCGCTGGCGCTGGACCCTGCATTGTTCTCAATGCTGAAAGACTTGAGGAAGAAGCTCGCGAAGCAGCTCGAAGTGCCTCCTTACGTCATCTTCCAAGACCCGTCGCTGGAGGCTATGGCGACAACTTATCCCGTCACACTTGAGGAATTGCAGAACATTTCAGGCGTGGGCGCGGGGAAAGCCAAGAGATATGGCGAGGAATTCTGCAAGCTGATAAAGCGTCATTGTGAGGAAAACGAGATAGAACGCCCTGAAGACTTGCGCGTGCGTACCGTCGCGAACAAGTCGAAACTGAAGGTCTCGATAATACAGGCCATTGACCGTCAGGTCGCGCTCGACGATATTGCCGTGTCGAAAGGCATAGAATTTGACGAGTTGCTCGACGAGGTTGAGGCTATTGTCTATTCGGGTACGAAGCTCAACATAGACTATTTCCTCCATGAAATAATGGACGAAGACCACATGCTCGACATCTATGATTACTTCAAGACATCGACTACGGACAATATAGACGATGCTCTCGAGGAATTGGGAGCCGACTTTACCGAGGAAGACATAAGGCTTGTCAGAATAAAGTTCATTTCCGAGATGGCAAACTGACGGCAGGACGGATGTCCGAGAAGCGGGAAATAAAAAAGAGATTTTGCTTTCTGCGCTCGGAAAAACTCCGTAGTTTTGCACGCAATAAATTCGAAAGGGTAAAATTATGTCATTTATTGCAGACAAGGTTGTCATGGAAGGGCTGACGTTCGACGATGTCTTGCTTATTCCTGCTTATTCTGAAGTCTTACCTAAGACGGTTGACTTGTCAACTAAATTCTCCAGAAACATTGATTTGAAAGTCCCCTTTGTGACGGCGGCAATGGATACCGTTACGGAGGCCAAAATGGCGATTGCGATAGCGCGTGAGGGTGGTATTGGTGTCATTCACAAGAACATGAGCATTGCTGCACAGGCACGTCAGGTGTCGATGGTCAAGCGTGCGGAGAACGGAATGATCTACGATCCTGTCGTGATAAAGCGCGGCTCCACGGTGAAAGATGCTCTCGACCTGATGGCAGAGTACAAGATTGGCGGTATTCCGGTCGTGGATGATGAGCGCAATCTCGTGGGTATCGTCACCAACCGTGACCTGCGTTTCGAGCGTGACATGGACAAACGCATCGATGATGTCATGACAAAGGAGAACATCGTCAAGACACATTCGGGCACCGACCTTGAGGCTGCCGCCAAGATACTTCAGGAATACAAGATAGAGAAACTGCCCGTCGTTGATGGCAACAACAAGCTGGTCGGACTGATAACATACAAGGACATAACAAAGGCCAAGGACAAACCGATGGCATGCAAGGACAGCAAGGGCCGTCTTCGTGTGGCTGCCGGTGTCGGTGTGACTGTCGACACATTGGAGCGTATGCAGGCTCTGATTGATGCCGATGTCGATGCCATTGTCATTGACACTGCCCACGGACACTCCAAGTATGTCATTGAGAAACTGAAAGAGGCGAAGCACGCATTCCCGAACATTGATATCGTTGTCGGAAACGTTGCCACCGGTGCTGCTGCGACAGAGTTGGTAAAGGCGGGAGCCGATGCCATTAAGGTCGGTATCGGTCCTGGCTCAATCTGCACCACGCGTGTTGTGGCCGGTGTTGGCGTTCCGCAGCTTTCGGCAGTCTATGATGTTGCCAAGGCTCTGAAGGGTACCGGCGTGCCGTTGATAGCTGACGGTGGCTTGCGATATTCAGGTGATGTGGTGAAGGCATTGGCTGCCGGTGGTTACAGCGTAATGATTGGCTCGCTCGTTGCCGGCACGGAAGAGTCGCCTGGTGAGACCGTCATATTCAACGGACGTAAGTTCAAGACATATCGCGGAATGGGTTCGCTCGAAGCAATGGAGAACGGCTCCAAGGACAGATACTTCCAGGCTGGTACGAAAGATGTCAAGAAGCTCGTGCCGGAAGGCATTTCGGGCAGGGTTCCCTATAAAGGCACTCTCTATGAAGTCATCTATCAGCTGGTCGGCGGCTTGCGTTCGGGCATGGGATATTGCGGCGCAGCCAATATAGAGAAGCTCCACGATGCCAAATTCACAAGGATAACAAGTGCCGGAGTGCATGAAAGCCATCCGCACGATGTGTCCATAACGAGTGAAGCTCCCAACTACAGCCGTCCGGAGTGAGGGAAACGCCTGTGTTAATACAATGAGAAATGAATACCGCCCGATGAGCTTCTGTCTTTTCGGGCGTATTTTTCGTTATAAGAAGTCTCGGAGATGATGTTTAGAGTGCCGGTAATACTGCTGCTGCTTCTGTCTGCACCGTGTCTTTGGGCGCAGTCGGCAGACCCTTACTTTGAGCTGAAAGTCATGGAGGCACGAAGCAATGGGCTGGACCGCACGGCAGAATGTGTTGATGCAGTGAACGGCTTCAAGCACCGGCTCGCATCCGAAAGGATATGGCCTGCGGTCGATGATGATGTCCGCAAGGCCTATGAACGTTTCTGCCGTGTCACCGGCGGTGAGCGTTTGAGCGTGCTGATGCTGACAAAAAGGGTGCGGCAACAAGACTCACCGGCAGAGATTGGCAGTGCCATGACCCGAATGGGCTCGGTCTGTTCGTCGCTGAAGAGAGGAGAAAGGCTCGGCAAGATAAAGTCTGACTTCCCTGATGTCAGAACAGACAGCATGGTTGTCTCCGTCACCGAGCTTCCCGCAGACGTAGAGAAAAGGGTTTCAGTCTTGAACCAGGGAGATGTCACGGAGCCGTTTGTCTCGTACGAGGGAGTGCATGTCGTGAAACTTGTTGCGAAAGCTGCGGTCTCTTACGATGTCTTTGCTGCTGAATACAACCGCTCCTTGTCGGGCACGGCACTTGCGGGAATGACGGCATCGGCGGCTGTGCAGCACCTGAAGGATGAGTGCGGCTTCTCGGAGAACAAGTCGGAAGAAGAACAGCTGTTGCGCGGAAAGCCGGCAGGCGGAGCTTTGTTCTCCATCGGAGGAAGGCCGTACGACTACGATGACTTCGTCGGTTTCGCTGAGGCATATCCTGGAAACAGAAAGACACAGCTTGAGGCTTTCGTTGTCAAAAGTCTCGTTGACCATAAGGATTCGCTGCTTGTCGCGACAGACCCCGATATAGAACGGCAGTCCGAGGACTACTTGAAACGCTATCTTGTAGACAGGATAACGTTCCAGAAGGTCATACAGCCCAGCATGACCGATGAGGCAGGACTTTATGCCTATTTCAGCACGCACCGCAAGGACTATTACTGGCCGCAGCCGAAGTACAGGCATTACGTCGTTTGGGCTAAGGACAGGAAGACGTGTAGCCGTGTGGCCAAGGCCGTAAGGAAAGCATTGAAGAAAGGTCTCCCGATTGTGCTCGACGAACGCCAGCGTGCCAATTCCATGGTTGAGGAAGTCATCACGCAGGATTCGGAGTTCCAGCCCTCGGACATTTCACGCATGACTGAATATCCCTATGTGCGCAGCCGCTCGGTCAAAGTCAACGGGCCGGACGATTACAATGAGGTGCGCGAACAGCTTACGGCCGATTATCGCAACTACTTGGAGCGTGAGTGGATTGGACAGCTGAGAGACAAGTACGGGCGTTAGGATACTGATGCGGTCAAGTAAGTACTACTGACTTTGGCTCATGCCGCCTCAAGGCAAACTGCTAAGGTCAATATTGGGCGTGTGGAATTAAAAACCGTTAATTGTAGGCATCGTGAGACAAGAATGCACTATCTTCGCAAACGCGCATGAAATCCCTAATCTTTGGTAGATAAATGTTGGTTAAGTACATAGATAGAATTAAGCGGTTCGTTTTAGGAGCCTTGTTGATATTTGCCTGCATGTCGGTGCAGGCGCAGGATAACGTCATCGACGAGGTGGCGTGGGTGGTCGGCGATGAAGCCATCTGGAAATCAGAAGTCGAAGAAGCGCGTCTCAGTGCGTTGTACGAAGGGCGCAGGTTTGACAAAGACCCATACTGCGTGTTGCCGGAGGAGATGGCGGTGCAGAAGCTGTTCCTGCATCAGGCCGAGCTCGACAGTATTGAGGTGTCGGAGGCGGAGGTCATACAGCGTGTGGACTACATGACCAACCTTTACATCTCGAATATCGGTTCGCGTGAGAAGATGGAGGAGTATTTCAACAAGACCTCTGCTCAGATACGCGAGGACTTGCGCCAGAGTGCACGTGAGGGAATCACCGTGCAGAAGATGCAGCAGCAGATAATCGGCGACATCAAGATTACGCCGTCCGAGGTCCGCAGGTTCTACAGCAGCCTGCCGCAAGACAGCATTCCTTACATCCCGACCCAGGTCGAGGTGGAGATAATAACGCGCCGCCCCAAGATTCCGCAGGACGAGATTGAGGACGTGAAGCGTCGTCTGCGCGAGTATACAGACCGCGTCAACAACGGCGAGAGCTTCACAATGCTCGCACGCCTGTACTCTGAGGACACCGGCTCCGCATCCAATGGCGGTGAGTTGCCGCGTTTCATGGGACGTGGAGAGCTGGATCCCGCATTCGCCAACGTTGCCTTCAACCTGCAGACACCAGGCAAGGTGTCGAAGATAGTGGAGTCGGAGTTCGGCTATCACATCATACAGCTGGTTGAGAAGCGCGGCGACCGCATCAAGGTGCGCCATATCCTGCTGAAGCCGCACGTGCCTGAAGATGCGTTGACGGCAGGCATGGCTCGTCTTGACTCCATAGCCGATGATATCCGTACAGGCAAGTTCACGTTTGAGGATGCCGCTACGGTGTTGTCCGAAGACAAGAACACGCGCAACAACCAGGGACTTCTGCCCAATGAGAACAACAACACCTCGCGGTTCGAGATGCAGGAACTGCCCTCCGAGATAGCCAAGATGGTCGACGGGATGGAGATTGGCGAGATCTCGAAAGCATTCACCATGATTGCCTCCAACGGACAGGAAGAATGTGTCATCGTCAAGCTGAAGAACCGTATAAAAGGACACAAGGCCACTGTCTCTGACGACTACCAGCGACTTAAGGAGATGGTAGTGGAGAAACGTCAGGAAGAAGTGCTCGACAAGTGGATACGGGAGAAGCAGAAGCACACCTACGTCCGCATCAGCGACAACTGGAAGAACAATTGTGAGTTCAGGTACCCAGGGTGGATTCACTGATGTCCGCACTATCCCACATATCATCAGCTCCACGTCCGGTCAGGCATGTGCTGGCTCTGATTGCACTGATGGCTGTGACGTTCGTGGCATTCGGAGCACGACAGGTTCCCCAAAGCCCACAGACACCGCAGCAACAGCGCGGCAAAGTCCGCATAGACCTTCTGTATGCCGATGAGGCTTCTGCCGACAAGCAGAACCGTCCCGATGTGCAGGAGCTTCGTGGCTCGGTGAAGCTGCGCCACGACAGCATGTATATGTACTGCGACAGCGCACTCATCTATGAGGCTGTGAACTCCGTGGAAGCATTCGGCAACGTGCGGATGGAGCAGGGAGACACCCTGTTCATCTTCGGCGATTACCTCTACTATGACGGCGCGGCACAGCTGGCCATGCTGCGCGACAATGTGCGCCTGATAAACAACAACGCGCAGCTTGAGACCGACAGCCTGAACTATGACCGCGTAGAGAACCTCGGATACTACTTCGATGGCGGCACATTGACCAATGACGATAATGTCCTTACGTCCGAGTCCGGCTCGTATAGTCCTGTCACAAAGATTGCAGACTTCACAACAGATGTCCTCCTTGTCAATCCCGACTTCACGCTGACATCGCAGACGCTGCTCTACAACACCGTGACAAAGATTGCCACGATAAACAGTCCGGCTGAGATCGTGAACGACAAGACGCACATCTACACCTCGTCGGGCTTCTACTATACCGAGACCGAGCAGGCAGAACTCCTCGAACGCTCGGTGATAAACAGCGACGGGCGCGTGATGACTGGCGACAGCCTGTTCTATGACCGCATCAAGGGCTATGGCGAAGCATTCGACAATGTCGTGCTTAACGACACGGTCAACCGCAATATGCTTCTCGGCGACTACTGCTACTATGACCAGCTCCGGCAGAATGCCTTTGCCACGGACAGTGCCGTGGCTGTCGACTACTCACAGGGCGACAGCCTGTTCATGCACGCCGATACGTTGCGGCTCATGACGTTCAATCAGAACACCGACTCCATGTACCGCGAAATGCGTGCATACCATAAGGTGCGTGCTTTCCGCAGTGACATACAGGCCGTATGCGATTCCTTGGTGTTCTCATCGGCAGATACCTGTCTGGTCATGTATAAAGACCCTGTCCTGTGGCATGGCTACGAACAGCTGCTGGGCGAGGAAGTGCGTGTCTACATGAACGACAGCACCATCGACTGGGCACACATCGTCAATCAGGCCTTGGTTGTCGAAAAGGTAGACTCATTGCACTACAATCAGGTGACCGGCAAGGAGATGAAGGCGTACTTCCATGACGGCGAGATCCGTCAGACCGAGGTCAACGGCAATGTGCGTGTCATCTATTATCCCATTGACGACAAGGACAGCACGATAATACTGATGAACTCTTCTGAGGGAAGTCTGTTGCGCATGTACATGAAGGACCGCAAGCTGGAACGCGGACTTTTCATCGGCAAGACCACGGGCACAGCCTATCCGCTCGACCAGGTTCCCGCAGGAAAAGACCGGCTCGACGCATTTGTCTGGTTTGAAGACATACGGCCAAAGGACAAAAACGATATCTTTGTGTGGCGCGGCAAGGGGACTGACAAAGTGCTGAAGAAGATTGAGCGCGACTCGGGCTCGTCGCCGCGCGACATACACGTGAGACGTAACAATAGGAGGAATTAGAGATATGGGAATGTTCACAACACGCCGTCCGCGAGGCTTTCATCATACATATATATATGTGGACGAGCGCAAGGAGAAGTTGGCCAAGATAGAAGAACGTGCCAAACGCGAACTCGGCATGTTGCCGCCCAAGGAGTTCGACCCCGAAGATATACGTGGCAAGTTCGTGGAGGGGACGACACACCTGAAACGCCGTAAGGAGAGCGGACGCAAGCCTGCCAGCCCTGCGGTGCTGTTGGTGCTGATTGCCCTCATGCTCTATCTGTGGTATGCCATAGTCAACGGCATCATCTGAGACGTTCTACCGGTGTGAGTAAAGACACGCAGATATCCAAATGGGCGACATAATACATCTTCTTCCCGACTCCGTTGCCAACCAGATTGCTGCCGGCGAAGTCATCCAGCGTCCCGCTTCGGTCATCAAGGAGCTGGTAGAGAACTCCTTGGATGCAGGCTCAACGGAGATACAGGTTCTTGTCACAGACTCCGGACGCACCTGTATTCAGGTCATCGACGACGGCAAGGGCATGACCGAAACCGACGCACGCCTGTCGTTCGAGCGTCATGCCACCTCCAAGATACGTGAGGCTGCCGACCTTTTCGACCTGCACACCATGGGCTTCCGTGGCGAGGCATTGGCCTCCATTGCTGCCGTTGCCGAGGTGGAGCTGAAGACGCGCCCTGCTTCGGAAGAGCTTGGCACGCGCATCCTCATCTCCGGCTCCCAGCTACAGGCGCAGGAGGTTGTGTCATGTCCCAAGGGGACGAACTTCAGCGTCAAGAACCTATTCTTCAATGTGCCGGCACGCCGCAAGTTCCTGAAGTCGAACGCAACGGAGTTGAGCAACATCCTTGCTGAGTTCGAGAAGATTGCCCTTGCCCATCCTGAGGTCGCCTTCCGCCTTTACAGCAATGGCACGGAGGTCTTCGACCTGCCTGTCTCTTCTCTGCATCAGCGCATTGTAGGCATCTTCGGGAAGAAGCAGAACCAGCAGTTGCTGCCTGTCGAGGTGGAGACCTCGATAGTCAACATAAAAGGCTTCGTCGGCACGCCCGATTCCGCCAGGAAGAGAGGTCTGCACCAGTACTTCTTCACAAACGGACGCTATATGCGGCATCCGTACTTCCATCATGCCGTGATGGATGTCTACGAACAGCTCATACCCACAGGCGAGCAGGTGTCCTACTTCATCTATTTCGACGTAGACCCTGCAAATATCGATGTCAACATACATCCCACGAAGTCGGAGATCAAGTTCGAGAACGAGCAGTCCGTATGGCAGATACTCTATGCTACGGTCAGGGAGGCATTGGGAAAATCCAGTGCGATACCGACCATAGACTTCGACACTGCCGACCGTCCTGCCGATATGCCGGCTTTCGGCTCGCAGCCCTCGGCTGCACCGCCCAAGGTTCACTATAATCCAGATTACAATCCGTTCGACCGTGACCGGCAGTATTCGCGCCCCAAGATAGACTCGGACTGGACGAAGCTCTTTGACGGCATGGGAGACACCGCGCAGGATGTCACTGCCCCTGCCGGTACGGATATCGATGAGGCTGTTGTGGCGCAGCAGCCGTTGTTTCCCGAAGGTGGCGGCGGTGCCTACGAACGTGGCTCGGGCTTGTTGCAGTTCAAGGGGCGTTACATCCTCACGCCGGTCAAGTCGGGCCTGATGCTCATCGACCAGCACCGTGCTCATGTGCGCGTGCTCTTCGACCGCTTCATGCAGCAGATAGCGGTCAGGCAGGGCGTGTCGCAGGGTGTCCTGTTCCCCGAGGTCGTGCAGCTGCCACCGTCGGAAGCTGCTGTGCTGGAAGACATAAGGGAGGATTTGTCGTACGTCGGTTTTGAGCTGACGCCGCTCGGTGGCGGCAGCTATGCCGTCAATGGCGTACCGTCGGGCGCGGAAGGACTAAGTCCCGTCGAGCTGGTGCGCACCATGGTAAGCAATGCTGCCGAGCGTGGAGGCAGTGTGAGGTCTGACGTGCAGAACGCCATAGCCCTGACCCTTGCCAACTCCGCAGCCATTGTCTACGGGCAGGCACTCAGTCCGGAGGAGATGGCAGACCTGATAGACAGGCTCTTCTCCTGCCAGACACCGAACTATACCCCCGATGGTCTCGTTGTCCTCACGACCATAAGTGAGGCGGACATACAGAAGATGTTTGCCCGCTGACAGTCATGTCACTTCCCTTGTGCGAACATCTTCGACTGTTCCTGGATTAGGCTTGTGTCGTCGAAGTAGTTAATCTTCATTGCATCGCGCACCTTGTCCAATGTCTCGGCGGCAGCCTCCTGTGCTCTCTCGCTGCCCTTCTTCAGAATGGCATAGACCGACGGAATATCTTTCTCCCACACCTTGCGCCTGTTTCTGATGGGCTCCAGCACCTCTTGCATGATGGCCGTCAGGAACTTCTTTACCTTCACATCGCCCAATCCGCCGCGCTGATAGTGTGCTTTCAGCTCGTCCAGACTGGCGTATTCCGGCAGGTAGCTCTCAAAGTGCTCGGGTCGGCAGAAGGCGTCGAGGTATGTGAACACCGTGTTGCCCTCGACCTTGCCAGGGTCTTGCACGCGCAGGTGGTCAGGGTCGGTGTACATACTCTTGATCTTGCTTGCCACCTCATCGGCAGAGTCTGACAGATAGATGCAGTTGCCGAGCGACTTGCTCATCTTCGCCTTGCCGTCTGTCCCAGGCAGACGCAGGCATGCTGCATTCTCGGGCAGCATGATGTTAGGCTCGACCAGCGTGTCTCCATACAGGTAGTTGAAGCGTCGCACAATCTCACGTGCCTGTTCCAGCATCGGCTCCTGGTCTTCCCCCACAGGCACGGTCGTGGCTCTGAACGCCGTGATGTCCGCAGCCTGGCTGATGGGGTAGGTGAAGAAACCCACGGGGATGCTCGTCTCGAAGTTCCTCATCTGTATCTCGCTCTTCACCGTCGGGTTGCGCTGCAGGCGGCTGACGGTCACCAAGTCCATGTAGTAGCATGTCAGCTCGAACAGCTCGGGTATCTGCGACTGTATGAACATGGTACACCTCTCCGGCGTGAGTCCGCATGCCAGATAGTCAAGAGCCACCTGCACGATGTTCTGGCGCACCTTCTCGGGGTTGTCCATATTGTCGGTCAATGCCTGTACGTCGGCTATGAACACAAACATCTTGTCATAGTCGCCTGCATCCTGTATTTCAACTCTTCTTCTCAGCGAGCCTACGAAGTGCCCTATGTGGAGCGGACCTGTGGGACGGTCGCCGGTAAGTATGATCTTTTCTTTTGCCATGGTCATATATATCCTCTTATGAATTTACGTCGCAAAGTTAGCAAACCGCATGCTTGCACACAGCAAAGTTGGGCTTTTTACGCCTGAAAATAAAAAAATGCACAAAAAGTTTTGCAGGAATGAAAATAGCACTACCTTTGCATCGCTTTTGCAAAGCCACAGGTCTTGGGCGCTTAGCTCAGCTGGTTCAGAGCGTCTGCCTTACAAGCAGAGGGTCGGGGG
>CAVERK010000012.1:0-22993 GCA_963618035.1 bacterium | reverse complement strand
TGTATCGGTGCATCGCAAGGATCTGCCTGCATCAGGCGGAGCTATGGCAGGAACAGTCTTCAAGGAGATTGCGGAGCTGCTGTATCGGCACAAAGACACTTCATGGTGAGTCTGTGCATCCGACAGTGAAGGCGGGAAGGGGAACCCTGCACGCAGGAGTTTGCCATGATGAAGCCTGCGGAATGTTAAAAGAAAAAGTTTTGTGGGCTTTGTGGGGGATTGTGGGGAATTGTGTAATTTAGCACCCTTGAAGTAAGATAAGGGTGCGTATATGCTGAGATTTCTTGGGACAATAGAGGCAAAGACCGACGATAAGGGTCGTATTTTCATTCCGTCGTCATTCCGCCGCCGCCTTCAGGAGGCAGGCGAGGCAGAGATTGTGCTGCGCAAAGACATACATCAGGAGTGCCTCGTGCTCTATCCCGAGAGTGTCTGGTTCAAGACTCAGGACACGCTACGCACACGTCTGAACATCTGGGATGCCGGCGACCAAAGTCTTTTCCGCCGCTTTGTGAGCGGGGCGGAGATTGCCGAACCCGACTCAAACGGGCGCATCCTACTTTCGAAACGGCTGATACAGCAGGCAGAGATCAAGGACACCGTGGTCTTTGTCGGCATGGGCGAAGAGATAGAAATCTGGGCAAAGGACAAGTGGGAGCAGCAGCAGGCCAGAGCCATCGACCTGAGTGCCGGCCTCGAACGCAAGATGACAGGATACTCGGGCAGTGCCGGAGATATTTCATTGATATGATATGATGGGGGAGACGCTGACATATCATGTACCTGTGTTGCTGACAGAGAGCATCGACGGACTGAATGTCGCGCCGCAAGGGACGTATGTAGACGTGACCTTCGGCGGCGGAGGCCATTCGCGCGAGATACTTCGGAGGCTGGGAGACGGCGGACGGCTGTACAGCTTCGACCAGGATGCCGATGCCGAGCAGAACGTTGTGGGCGATCCGCGCTTCACCTTCGTGCGCAGCAACTTCCGCTATCTGCACAACTTCCTGCGCTATTACGGCGTGGAACAGATTGACGGACTGCTGGCAGACCTCGGAGTGTCGTCCCATCACTTCGACGACAGTGAACGCGGGTTCTCGTTTCGCAGTGACGGTCCGTTGGACATGCGGATGAACAAGCGCGGCGGCCGCACGGCTGCCGACGTGGTCAATACATACGAAGAAGAACGTTTGGCAGACGTCTTCTACCTCTACGGCGAGCTACGCAACAGCCGTCAGATTGCGGCGGCAGTGGTTCGGGCACGCAGTACCAGTACTATAGACACCATAAGCTCCTTCCTGGAAGCGGTGAAGCCCTGCTTCGGTCGCGACCGCGAGAAGAAAGAGCTTGCCAAGGCCTTTCAGGCTCTGCGCATAGAGGTCAACGAAGAGATGGAAGCACTGAGGGAAATGCTCTCTGCGGCAGTGAAAGTCCTGAAGCCAGGCGGCCGTCTGGCAGTGATTACCTACCATTCGTTAGAAGACCGATTGGTGAAGAACCTGATGAAAACAGGCAATTTCGAGGGACGCATGGAAAAGGATTTCTATGGCAATATAAGTGCTCCGTTGGTGCAGGTCAACCGCAAGGTGACGGTGCCGACAGAGGAAGAGATAAGGCGAAACCCGCGATCGCGCAGTGCAAAGCTGCGGATTGCCGAGAAGAAAGCAGCGGATTAGGGAAGCAAAAGCGGTGGTTTACGAGCAGGAAAGCGGTGGTTTACGAGTCAAAACTCAGTGGTTTATGAACCGGAAACCGGCGGTTTAGGAGCAGGAAAGCAGTGACTTCCGAGGACTGAAGACAGAAGGAGGATTTGAAACATATATGGCACAGACAACCCAACAGCAGCAGAAAGGCAAGAAGAAGCACAGCAAGCTCTTTGCCTGGATTGGCGGAGACGTGCTCGACAGCGGCTTCATGCGCCGTCAGGCCAGGCTGTTGGCGCTGATAATGGTGCTGGTCATCTCCTACATAAACAACCGTTACGAGTGCCAAAAGCAGCTGATAGAGATAGACAGGCTTGAGAAAGAGCTGACCGACGTGAAGTATGACGCACTGACACGCAAGTCGGAGCTGATGGAACGCAGCCGCCAGTCGAGGGTTGAAGAGTTCATCAAGAAGACCGATAGCGAACTTCAGATTGCGACAAACCCGCCGTATCTGATAAAATGAAGACTGAAAGGAGAACAGGAAATTGGCCGTAAACAAGTCGAGCATATTCACAAGATACTTCTTCGTGGTGCTGGTTCTGGCACTTGTGGGAGTGGGCATCGTGGTCAGGGCGGGCATCATAATGTTCGGCGAGCGGCAGTATTGGAACGATGTGGCGGAGCGTTTCGTCAAGGAGAACGTTGCTGTCAATCCCAACCGTGGCAACATTCTCTCTGCCGACGGAGACCTTATGGCCAGCTCTCTGCCCGAATACCGCATCTATATGGACTTCAAGGCAGGTGGCGAACGCAAGGATTCGCTGTTGCTACTCTACATGGACTCCATCTGCCAAGGCTTGCACAAGATCTTTCCTGACAGGAGTGCCAGTGAGTTCAAGCGCACATTGCTGCGCGGACGCAAGGCCGGAAGCCGCAATTTCCTCATCTATCCTAAGCGCATATCATACATACAGTATAAGGAAGCCAAGGCTCTGCCGGTGTTCAACATGAACAAATATGCCGGCGGATTTTACGAACAGGCATACAATCAGCGCAAGAAGCCGTTCGGCTCGCTGGCAGCACGCACGTTGGGCGATGTCTTTGCCGACACCGCTCTCGGTGCGAAGAACGGCATAGAGCTGGCGTTCGACACACTGCTGAAAGGACAAAAGGGCGTGACGCACAGGCAGAAGGTGATGAACCGCTACCTGTCGATAACAGACATTCCGCCGGTCGATGGCTGTGACATCATCACGACCATCGACGTGGACATGCAGGACATCTGCGAGAAAGCCTTGGTGGATAAGCTGAAAGAGTTGAACGCCTTTGTGGGCGTGGCTGTCCTGATGGAGGTAAAGACTGGCGACGTGAAGGCCATAGTGAACATGACGCGCGGCTCCGACGGCAATTACTATGAGATGCGCAACAACGCCATCAGCGACATGATGGAGCCAGGATCCACGTTCAAGACCGCTTCGGTGATGGTGGCACTGGAAGACGGAAAGGTGGAACCGGACACGCAGGTGGACACGGGCAACGGCGTGAAGAGGATGTACGGCAGTTCCATGAAAGACCACAACTGGAATCATGGCGGCTACGGTGTGATTGACGTGACAAGAATCCTCGAAGTGTCGTCGAATATCGGTGTTTCGTCAATCATAGACCAGCACTACCACGACAATCCGCAGAAGTTTGTCGACGGTCTGAAGAAGCTTGGCATCACCGACTCGCTTCCGTTGCAGATCCCAGGTGGCGGAAAGCCCAACATAAAAGGTCCGAAAGAACGCTACTTTGCCAAGACCACGCTGCCGTGGATGAGCATCGGATATGAGACGCAAGTGCCGCCGCTGAACATCCTGACGTTCTATAATGCCATTGCCAACGACGGCGTAATGGTGTGTCCGCGCTTTGTCAAGGCTGCCGTGAAGGACGGAGAGGTCGTGAAGGAATATCCCGTTAAGGTGATGCGCGAGCAGATTTGTTCGGAGTCGACGCTTCAGAAGATACGCAAAATCCTGCGTCTCGTGGTGTCCGAAGGTCTGGCGAAGCCGGCAGGAAGCAAGCAGTTTGCCGTAGCGGGGAAGACGGGAACGGCACAGATCTCGCAGGGAGCCGCCGGATATACATCGGGCGGCCGCAAGTATCTTGTCAGTTTCTGCGGCTATTTCCCTGCCGACGCACCAAAGTACAGCCTGATTGTGTCCATTCAAAAGCCAGGATTGCCGGCATCGGGCGGACAGATGGCAGGCAGCGTATTCAGCAAAATCGCTGAACGAGTGTTCGCAAAGAACTTGAGTTACGACATCAAATATGCCGTAGACAGCACATCGAACGTAATTCCGGCAGTGAAAGACGGAGACCTGCGCGAGACGCAGTATGTGCTTACGCGCCTCGACATCCCGACCAACGGCAGCATAAGCCGCAACGGAAAGGAGACGGTGTGGGGACGCGCACGGCAGGACAGCACGGCAGTGGTGCTGGAGCAGCACGAAATCAGCGGCAACACGATGCCAAACGTGCGCGGAATGGGAGCAAAAGATGCGGTCTACCTGTTGGAACAGGCCGGATTGAGAGTGCGGCTCTCGGGCGTAGGACATGTGACATCGCAGTCCATAACACCTGGAAGCCACTTCAGGCGCGGACAGACTGTGGCGTTGCACCTGAAATAAGAACCGAAACAGATAAAACACTTGGATAAATGAAACTGAACGAACTGATAAAAAACATACAGCCTCTCCGCGTCGAAGGCAGTGTCGACAAGGAGATTGGCGGTGTCAGCATAGACTCGCGCCTGGTGGAGAGCGGACATCTGTTCATGGCCATGCGCGGCACGCAGGCAGACGGACATGCCTATATCCCTTCGGCAATCGGGAAGGGAGCTGTGGCAATACTGTGCGAAGACATCCCTGCCGAGACCGTTTCGGGAATAACATACGTGCAGGTGAAGGACAGCGAAGATGCCGTCGGGCGTGTGGCAACCACGTTCTATGGAGACCCCACGTCGAAGATTGAGCTTGTCGGTGTGACGGGTACCAACGGTAAAACCACAATCGCTACCTTATTATATAAGGTGTTCCGGCATTTCGGATATAAAGTCGGACTGTTGTCGACGGTGTGCAACTACATTGATGACGAGGCAATCCCCACCGACCACACAACGCCCGACCCCATAACACTCAACCGTCTGCTGGGACAGATGGCCGACAGCGGATGCAAGTATGTGTTCATGGAGGTCAGCTCACATTCGGTTGCACAGAAGCGCATCAGCGGACTACGCTTTGCCGGAGGCATCTTTACGAACCTGACGCGCGACCATTTGGACTATCACAAGACGTTTGACAACTACCTGCACGCCAAGAAGAAGTTCTTCGACGACCTGCCGAAGCAGGCTTTCAGCCTCACCAACGCCGACGACAAGAATGGAATGGTGATGCTACAGAACACGCGCTCGCACAAATACACGTACTCCATGCGCACGTTGGCCGACTTCAAAGGACGTGTATTGGAGTCGCACGTCGAGGGGATGTTGCTCGATTTCAACAACCGCGAGGTGGCTGTCCACTTCATAGGACGCTTCAACGCCAGCAATCTGCTTGCGGTATTCGGTGCGGCAGTCCTGCTCGGGAAGAAGGAAGAGGACGTTCTTGTGGCCATCAGCACGCTGCATCCGGTGGCAGGACGGCTGGAAACCATACATTCGCCCAAAGGATTCACGGCTGTCGTGGACTATGCCCACACGCCGGATGCACTGGTCAACGTGCTTGACGCGCTGCGTGAGGTGATGAATGGCAAGGGAAACATCATAACAGTTGTCGGCGCAGGAGGCAACCGCGATAAGGGAAAGCGTCCCATAATGGCGAAAGAGGCTGCACTGCGCAGCGACAGACTGATCATAACGTCGGACAATCCGAGGTTTGAAGAGCCGCAGGACATCATGAATGACATGCTTGCCGGCTTGGACAATCACGACATGGAGAAGACGCTGAGCATCACCGACCGCAAGGAAGCCATACGTACGGCGTGCATGATGGCGCAACGTGGCGACGTGATTCTTGTGGCGGGCAAGGGACACGAGGACTATCAGGAGATACGCGGCGTGAAGCATCACTTCGACGACCGTGAGATTCTGCGTGAGATATTGCTGAAATGAACCGTTGAGGCTTATATATATAATAAGGTGTAGATATGCTTTACTACTTGTTTCATTGGCTTGAAGATATCGGATTTCCTGGTGCGAGGATGTTCTCATATACCTCATTCCGCGCACTGTTTGCCGTGATACTGGCTCTGTTGATATCGAGCATCTGGGGTAGCCGGTTCATCAAGATGCTCAAAAGCAGGCAGATCACGGAGACGCAACGCTCTGCCGAGCTTGATCCCTTCGGAGTGCAGAAGGTCGGCGTGCCGAGTATGGGCGGCGTAATCATAATCGTTGCCATACTCATTCCGTGCCTCCTGTTGGGGCGATTGGACAATGTTTACATGATATTGATGCTGATCACCACCGTCTGGTTAGGCTCGTTGGGCTTTGCCGACGACTACATAAAGATCTTCAAGCACGACAAGGAAGGTCTGCACGGCAAGTTCAAGATTATCGGACAGGTGGGATTGGGCTTCATTGTCGGCTTGACGCTCTACCTCAGTCCGCAGGCTGTAATCCGTCCGAACATAGAAGTGTCGCAGCCAGGGCAGGAAACCGTAGTGATGCACGCCGCGCGGGACATAAAAGCCACGCAGACCACCATCCCGTTCTTCAAGAACAACAACCTCGACTATGCAGACTTGGTGTCGTTTCTCGGCGAGCACGCACAGGCAGGCGGCTGGATTCTGTTTGTGCTGATGACGATAATCGTGGTCACGGCTGTGTCCAACGGTGCCAATCTGAACGACGGCATGGACGGAATGGCTACGGGCAACTCGGCAATCATTGGCTTCACGCTTGGCATTCTGGCCTATGTGTCGAGCCATATTGAGTTTGCCCAATACCTTAATATAATGTATATCCCTGGAGCGCAGGAGTTGGTGATCTTCATCTGTGCCTTTGTGGGCGCACTAATCGGCTTCCTGTGGTACAATGCCTATCCTGCACAGATCTTCATGGGCGACACCGGCAGTCTGACAATCGGCGGTATCATTGCCGTATTTGCCATCATCATCCGCAAGGAACTGCTGATACCGATATTGTGCGGCGTCTTCCTTGTAGAAAACCTGTCTGTGATTTTGCAGAGATACTACTACAAAGCGGGAAAGCGTCACGGCGTGAAGCAGCGGCTGTTCAAGCGTGCTCCCATTCATGATCATTTCCGCACGGCAATGAGTCAGATAGAGAAAGGATGCACCGTCAGGATACAGAAGCCCAATGCGTTGCTGCATGAGGCAAAGATAACGGTACGTTTCTGGATTGTGACCATTGTGTTGGCTGCCATAACGATAATAACGCTTAAGATAAGATAGGGTGCAAGGAGGACTCATACAGATATGAAGACAAACGACAAGAAGAGGATTGTGGTGCTTGGAGCAGGCGAGAGCGGTGCCGGAGCGGCCGTGTTGGCCTCGTTGAAGGGCTTCGACACATTCGTTTCCGATGCGGGCGACATCGCGCCGAAGTACATCGAGCTGCTTCAGAAATACGACATTCCTTGGGAACAAGGGCACCATACGGAGGAGAAGATTCTCAATGCCGACGAGGTAATCAAAAGCCCTGGCATACCGAACGATGCCCCCATCGTCGTGAAACTCAGTGAACGCGGCATACCAATCATTTCGGAGATTGAGTTTGCCGGACGCTATACCGATGCCAAGATGGTGTGTATCACGGGGTCGAACGGCAAGACCACCACGACATCACTGATATATCACATCTTCAAGAGTGCAGGTCTCAATGTCGGTCTGGCAGGAAACATCGGTCGCAGCCTTGCCTTGCAGGTGGCAACAGAGCAGCACGACTACTATGTCATTGAGCTTAGCTCGTTCCAACTCGACAACATGTATAAGTTCCGTGCCAACATAGCCGTGCTGCTCAACATCACTCCCGACCATCTTGACCGCTATGGCTTCTGCATGCAGAACTATATCGATGCCAAGTTCCGCATCATTCAGAACCAGACACCGAGCGATGCCTTCATCTTTTGGAACGACGACCCGATAATACAGCGCGAGCTTGCCAAGTACGGCATCCATGCACAGGTCTATCCTTTCGCCGAGAAGAAGGAAGACGGACTGGCTGCCTATACAGCCGACGGCAAGCTGTGGATTGAGAAACCTGTGGATTTCAATATGGAGCAGGAAGACCTTGCGCTCAACGGCGTGCACAATCTCTATAACTCCATGGCAGCAGGCATCTCTGCCGACGTGGCCGGCATCAGCAACGACTGCATCCGTCAGGCTTTGTCTGACTTCAAGGGTGTGCCTCACCGGTTGGAATATGTGGCGTCGGTCCGTGGTGTGCGCTTCATCAACGACTCGAAGGCGACCAATGTCAATGCCTGCTGGTATGCACTCAAGAGCATGAAGACAAAGACCATACTGATTCTTGGCGGCAAAGACAAGGGCAACGACTATGACGAAATCAAGGATTTGGTCAAAGAGAAGTGCTCGGGACTGGTCTATCTCGGCGTGGACAACAGCAAGCTGCACCGGTTCTTCGACCCCATGGGGCTGCCTGTTGCAGACATCAACACGGGCATGAAGGATGCAGTAGATGCAGCCTACAGGATGGCAAAGAAAGGAGAGACGGTGCTGCTCAGCCCATGCTGTGCCAGCTTCGACCTCTTCAACGGAATGGCCGACCGTGGCAATCAGTTCCGCAAATATGTTTGCGAACTGTGAACTCCTGCCGGATGGCACTGAACAAGTATAAGGACAATTAAAGACAAGAGAGTAAAGTGGACCTGATAAGAAGCATATTCAGAGGCGACAAAGTCATTTGGCTCATATTCCTGATGCTTTGCCTCATATCGGTGGTCGAGGTGTTCAGCGCATCAAGTACGCTGACATATAAGTCGGGCGACCATTGGAGACCCATCACGCAGCATTGCGTCCTGTTGATGTTTGGTGTGTTTATTGCGCTCGGCATCCACTGTATACCCTATAAGTTCTTCCGCACGGCAAACAATCTGTTGCTGCCATTGTCCGTGGCACTGTTGGTTGTTGTGGCTGTGTTGGGCTATTCAGGCGGTCGTATCAATGGCGCAGCCCGCTGGATGGAGTTTGGCAGATTTCAGTTCCAGCCATCGGAACTGGCCAAGATGGCAGTGATTATATTCACCGCTTCACAGCTTTCGCACGGACAGAACGAAGACGGCGCACGTCCCTCGGCGTTCAAATGGATATGTGTCGTGGCTGTGATTATGGCTGTACTCATTGTCCCCGAGAATTTTTCAACAGGAGCATTGCTGCTGCTCACGGTCTACATCATGATGTTCATCGGCCGTGTGCAGACACGCAAACTATTCCTTCTCGGTGCTGGTGTGGCAACTTTTGTAGCGGTGTTTGTGGCGTTCCTGCTGATAACACCTAACAGCACGCTCTCACAAATCCCTGGTGGACACCGCTTCACCACCGTGAAGGAACGCATTACGGGATTTGCCGACAACGAAGAGGTGCCTGCTGCCAAGTTCGATATTGACGAAAATGCTCAGGTAGCTCATGCACGTATTGCCATAGCCTCGAGCAACATCCTCGGCAAAGGGCCTGGCAACTCTGTCGAACGCGACTTCCTGAGCCAGGCCTTCTCCGACTTCATCTTTGCAATTATCATCGAGGAGCTCGGACTGTTGGGCGGTTCTTTCGTGGTGTTCTTCTATTTTTGTCTGTTGATTCGTGCCGGCAAGATTGCACGCAAGTGCGACCGAACTTTTCCTGCTTTCTTGGTCATGGGCATTGCACTGCTGCTCGTCATACAGGCAACGTTCAACATGATGGTGGCTGTCGGACTGGCTCCGGTGACAGGACAGCCGCTGCCTCTCATCAGTAAAGGTGGAACCTCCATGTTGGTCAACTGCGCCTATATAGGAATGATACTCAGCGTGAGCCAGTATACAGATAAGCTGGAAGAGGAACAACGGGCGCGGCAGGAGGCAGGGACGCAGGCTGTGCCGTCGCTTGAAGCAGGCAGTCAGGATGGTGAGGTGAAGACCATAGAAGAAATGACATCCGAAGAGATGTCGGTAAGCGATGACACCAAGATGGAATGAGCGTCTCACACAGAGAAGCTACATATATATAATAAGGAGAAAAGAGATACGTTCGTGACAATATGAAAGAGAACCTGAAGAGAGACGACATAAGGATTATCATCAGTGGCGGCGGCACCGGCGGACACATATTTCCTGCCATCTCTATTGCCAACGCCATCAAGGCACTGCATCCCGATGCCGACATTCTGTTTGTCGGTGCAGAGGGGCGTATGGAAATGCAGCGCGTGCCTGATGCTGGGTATCGCATCATCGGACTGCCCATCGCAGGGTTCGACCGCAAGAACATGTTCCGCAACATCGCTGTGCTGTTCAAGATTGTGCGCAGTCAGCTCAAGGCACGTCGCATCATCAAGGAGTTCCGTCCACAGGTGGCTGTCGGCGTAGGCGGATATGCCAGCGGTCCCTTGCTCAAGACGGCAGCCATGATGGGCATACCGACCTTAATCCAGGAACAGAACTCCTATGCCGGTGTCACCAACAAGCTGTTGGCAAAGCGTGCCAAGAAGATTTGTGTGGCATACGAGGGCATGGAACGCTTCTTCCCCGCCACCAAACTTGTGCTTACGGGCAATCCTGTCCGGCAGAACCTGCTCTCTGGCAGACCCTCACATCAGGATGCGCTGAAGAGCTTCGGGCTGAACCCTGCAAAGAAAACCATCTTGCTGTTGGGCGGAAGTCTTGGTGCACGAACGCTGAACCACACTATGTTGAAGGCTCTTGAGACCATTGACAGCAACAGCGACATACAGTTCATCTGGCAGACAGGAAAGATTTACATTGATAGAGTGCGCGAAGCGCTGTCCGCCTATACCGGCGAGGACGTGCATCTGCCCAACATTGCGTCAATCCCGAACCTCTATGTCACAGACTTCATCAAGTCTATGGACAAGGCCTATGCCGCTGCCGACCTCGTTATCTCGCGTGCCGGAGCAGGTTCCATATCCGAATTCTGCCTCTTGGGTATGCCCGTGATACTTGTTCCCTCGCCCAACGTGGCCGAAGACCATCAGACCAAGAATGCCATGGCATTGGTCAAGAAGAATGCAGCCATCTGTATAAAAGACTCTGAAGCCGTCGACCGCCTTGTGCAGACAGCCATTGCCACCGTGAAGGACGACGGACAGCTGGCAGAACTGAGCAGCAACATTGCCGCACTGGCAAAGCCGGATGCGGCTGATGTCATAGCACATCAGGTGCTTGACCTGATAAAGCAACCTAAATGAAGCAGGAGATAGAAACGAGATGAAGAAGTTGGAAGACATAAAATCGGTTTATTTCATAGGATCGGGCGGCATCGGCATGAGCGCGTTGATTCGCTATTTCCTGTCGAAAGGCAAGTTCGTGGCTGGGTACGACAAGACACGCACAGAGCTGACCGAGAGACTTGTGGCAGAAGGTGCCAATATTCACTATACCGACGACTGCTCCCTTATCCCCGAGCAGTGCAGGGACAAGGCTTCGACGCTTGTGGTCTACACGCCTGCCGTCCCCGCCGACCTGTCAGAACTTGTCTACTTCCGTCAACAGGGGTTTGATGTGCAGAAACGTTCGCAGGTGCTTGGCATCATAACCCACAACAGCAAGGGGCTATGTGTCGCCGGAACTCATGGCAAGACCACTACCAGCACGATGCTGGCACACCTGTTGCGGCAGTCGCCTATCGGCTGCACGGCGTTCCTCGGTGGCATATCCAAGAACTACGGCACCAACCTGTTACTCTCGCAGACCAGTCCCTATACAGTCATCGAGGCCGATGAGTTCGACCGCTCGTTCCACTGGCTCTCGCCATATATCAGCATCATCACTGCCACCGACCCCGACCATCTCGATGTCTACGAGACCTACGAGGCCTATCTTGACAGCTTCCGCCATTACACAAGCCTCATCCGTCAGGACGGAGCACTGATCATCCATACAGGGCTGAAGCTGCAACCCGACGTACAATCCGGTGTCAAGGTTTACACATATTCAGCCACGTCCGGCGGCGACTTCCATGCAGAGAACATACGTATTGGTGGTGGTGAGATTATGTTCGACTTCGTTGCGCCCGATGTCCGCATTGACGACATCCGTTTAGGTGTACCCGTGAGTGTCAATATCGAGAACGGCGTGGCAGCTATGGCGGCAGCCCATCTTGTGGGTGTCGGCGACGAAGAGTTGCGTCGTGCCATGTCTACCTTCAGTGGAGTGGTGCGCCGCTTCGACTTCAAGCTCAAGACCGACAGTATCGTACTGCTCAGTGACTACGCCCATCATCCTGCCGAGATTGCACAGTGCGCCCGCTCGCTGCGTCAGCTCTATGCCGACAAGAAGATAACGGCAGTGTTCCAGCCACATCTCTATACACGTACGCGCGACTTCTACCGTGACTTTGCACAAAGCCTGTCGCTCTTCGATGAGGTCATACTTACCGATATATATCCTGCCCGTGAGAAGCCCATACAGGGAGTCAGCAGCCAACTGATATTCGACGAGCTGCGTCCTGACATCAAGAAGACGCTGTGCAGCAAGGGTGATGTGCTCAACATCCTCTCCGAAGGCGACTATCAGGTAGTGGTCATCCTCGGTGCAGGCGACCTTGACAACTACGTGCCGGAGATTAAACGCATATTCACCGATAAGTACCTGAAATAAGGTTCAGCAGGGAAAGAAGAGAAAGAAGAAGATGCAAGTCCTGAGGAGAATCATATTGTCGTTGGTGTTGCTGCTCGTCGTGGCATATCTGCTGTTTGCCTTCATCGTCATCAACCGGAAGCCGGAGGGGTTGACATGCAGTGACATCGAAGTGTCGGCACGCGATACCACCTTCTCTCGGATCATCACCAAGCAGGGCATACTGTCGCATCTGAACACCAAGCACCTCAACCCCATAGGACAACCAATGGACAGCATATCGTTGCCGGCACTCGAAGAGGAGCTTTCGCATAACGTCCTCATCGAGGATGTCGAGTGCTACAAGACACTCTCAGGCATCGTGTGCATCGACATCAAGCAGCGCGTGCCTATCCTTCACGTCATCAGTTCCGACGGCAGTGACTACTACATCGACGAGCAAGGCCGCGAGTTGCCCGCTGTGTCGGAAGTGGTCTTCCATCTTCCTATCGTTACCGGACACATAGAAAAGCACTCGTCCGTACAGAACTTGCATCAGTTTGGCTTATTTTTGCAGAAAGATGCCTTTTGGCGTGCGCAAGTGGAGCAGATCAATGTGCTGCGCGGTGGAGGCGTAGAGATTGTGCCGCGCGTTGGCGACAACATCATCTACCTTGGCACGCTCGACAACTTTGCCCATAAGCTCGACCGTGTTCACCGCTTCTATACCGAGGCTCTCAACAAGGTGGGCTGGAACAAGTACAAGCGCATCAGCGTGGAGTTCGACAATCAGATAATCTGTACAAAGAGATAAAACAAAGGATAAACATATATGGCAAAGACAGAATTTATAGTGGCTATAGAGCTTGGCTCGTCAAGGATTACGGGCATAGCCGGCAACAAGGAGGCCAACGGCACAATTACGGTACGTGCCTTTGCAGAGGAGGATGCCTCGCGCTTCGCCAAGAAGGGCGTGACGCTCAACATCAACGAAGCTGCCAAGGCAATGAGTAGCATCGTCAGCAGCCTTGAGACGCAACTCTCGCACAAGATAGCCAAGGTTTACCTCAGCATCAGCGGGCAGACCATGCGCACGGTAAAGAATGAGGTCAGACGCACGGTTGCCGACGGAGACATCGTTACAGAAGACCTCATCAATGAGATAAACGACGAAAACCGCAACTACCCCATTGTCGATGCCTGCATCCTCGATGTCATTCCGCAGGAGTATGACATTGACAATACGCTCGTCATCGAGCCAATCGGTGTTGCCGGACACAATGTCAAGGCCACGTTGCTCAATGTTGTGGCCCGTTCTTATGTCAAGAAGAATCTCGAGTTCAGTGCCGAGCAGGCACACATTGACATTGCCGATGACCTCATCGTAGGTCCCAAGGCATTGGCGGCAGCCGTGCTCACCGATGCAGAGATGCGTTCCGGCTGTGCATTGGTCGACTTCGGAGCCACTACCACCACCGTGTCTGTCTACAAGAACAATCTGCTGCGCTATCTCAGCGTATTGCCTTTGGGCAGTGAGAACCTGACGCGCGACCTCACCACCCTGCGCATTGAGGAAGACGAAGCACGCCATCTCAAGGAAGAGTATGGCGATGCCTTGGGCGAAGGCACAGGCGAAGCTCCGTCGGGCTTCCCCATCAAGGAGTGGGAGACATTCAATGACCTCATCACGGCCCGCACCGAAGAGATCCTCAAGAACGTGTGGAATCAGATAAAGCAGTCGGGCTATGCCGGCAAGCTATTCGCCGGTGTCGTGCTCACCGGTGGCGGCAGCAATCTGCGCAACATGGAAGAGGCTTTCCGCAAATACAGCAGCCAGAGCAAGGTCAAGACCATGAAGTGTCCCGTATTCAATGTTGTGGGTTCGCAGCCGGCAACACGTCAGGACGGAACGCTGAACGTAATCTACGGCATGCTGCTGCTCGGCAACGAGAACTGCTGTGCTGAGGAAGCTGTGCCGTCGCCCGTCGGCAACGGCATGGCCACTCCAAGTGGAACGGCACCGTCACCCAACATCGAAAGCAATCTCTTTGCCGACGACGATGAGTACAACCGCCAGGAAGAAGAGGCACGCCGGAGGAAAGAGGAAGAGGAACGCCAACGCAAGGAGCGCGAGGCGAAGAAGAGGAAAGAGGAAGAAAAACGCAAGGAGCGCGAGAAAGACCGTGAGAGACGCGGCAACCTGATAAAGAAAATCGGCAAGCGGCTCGGCGACCTGTCACGCGACATCTTCGACGACAACAGCGACCAGATGTGACGCATCACAGCAACTGCTGACACGATGCGGTGATATTGGAGTAAGAACATTTTTTTAACGAAAGGCAACAAGACATATATGAGCGAGGAACGTAACGACATTCTCAACGGCGGCACTGTAGACTTCATGCTTCAGAGCGAGTCGCCGAAAATCATCAAGGTTATAGGTGTGGGCGGTGGTGGCGGCAACGCCGTCAACTACATGTTCCATGAGGGCATAGACGATGTGACCTTCGTGCTCTGCAACACCGACGTGCAGGATCTCAAGAAGTCGGCCATACCCATCAAGATACAGCTTGGTCCCAAGCAATGTGGCGGATTGGGTGCGGGCAATGACCCGCAGGTGGCACACGATGCCGCCGAAGAGAGCATCGAGGAGATAAAGCAACTCTTCACTGACGGCACGCAGATGGCATTCATCACTGCCGGCATGGGTGGTGGCACAGGTACGGGTGCAGCTCCTGTCGTGGCACGTGTGGCCAAGGACATGGGCATGCTCACCGTAGGCATCGTCACCATTCCGTTCCTCTTCGAGAAGCGGCCGAAGATATTGCAGGCACTGCGCGGTGTCGAGGAGATGCGCAAGAACGTCGACGCACTGCTTGTCATCAACGACGAGCGTCTGCGGGAGATCTACACCGACGGCATCACCTCTCTTGAGGAGGGTCTTGCCAAAGCCAACGACATCCTGTGCATTGCCACCAAGAGCATAGCCGAGATCATCACCACCGAAGGTACCATCAACCTCGACTTCCGCGATGTCAAGAAGGTGCTCAAGGACGGTGGTGTGGCCATCATGTCGACAGGCCATGCCAAGGGCGACAAGCGTCTGAAGCACGCCATCGAGAACGCACTTCATTCGCCCCTGCTCAACAACAACAACATCACCAACGCCAAGAAGGTGCTCTTCAACATCTATGCGAGCACCGACACCCCGATACTCATCGAGGAGATGAGCGAGATAGACTCCTTCATGGACAGCCTGAACCCCAACATGGAAGTCATCTGGGGCAAGGCCACCGACGACTCATTGGGCGAATTTGTCAAGTTCACCATCCTCGCCACCGGCTTCGGTGCCGCAGCGGTGCCTGGCATTGACCAGCTGCTGAGTGCCGACGAACGTGCCAAGGCAGAAGCCCGTGAGGAGCAGGAGGCGGCAGATACAGCCAAGATAGACGAGTACTATGGTCGTCAGGGCAACGCGAAGAAGTACCACAAGAACAAGGTCTATATCTTCACCGACGAAGACCTTGAGAACGATGCCGTCATAGCCATGGTCGAGGATGCGCCCACCTTCACGCGCGACTCTGCCCGCCTCAACGCCATAAAGGAGAAATCCGACGAGACCGGCCGCGATATGCACGGCAGTGGCGACGTACAGCCGTCTGCCGCCGAGGGCAGCGATGACGGTCAGGGAGCTCCCATCGTCTTCTGAAACACGAGATTATACATTAACCCTTACATATAATAAGAAATGGCACTATTCGAACAAATCAGCAAAGACATCATTGCGGCCATGAAGAGCCACGACAAGGTGGCACTCGAGGCACTGCGCAATGTCAAGAAAGTATTCCTTGAGGCAAAGACCGCTCCAGGAGCCAACGACACCCTCGACGATGCGGATGCCCTGAAGCTCATCCAGAAACTTGTGAAGCAAGGCAAGGACGCTGCCGACATCTACTTGCAGCAAAACCGTCAGGACCTGGCAGATGCAGAGCTTGCGCAGGTGCGCGTCATGGAGGCATACCTGCCTCAGGCTATGACCGATGCAGAACTTACGGAAGCTGTCAAGGCCATCATCCAGCAGACAGGTGCCACAAGCCTTAAAGACATGGGGCGCGTCATGGGCGTCGCCACCAAATCCCTTGCGGGAAAGGCAGAAGGCCGCGCCATCTCCGACAAGGTCAAGGAACTGCTCGGCTGAGCCTTATGCCCTTGTCCGTCATCACCGCTGCGTGTGCATCCGAGAGATGTGCACGCAGTTCTGTTTCTTCCACCTTGTAGACCTTCAGCGACCGCACGTGCGGGAAGCGGTTGAAGTAAGGGTCGTACGAAGCATACCAGTTCCATTCCGTCACGTTGGGGATGCGCACCGGCGCGTCCCATAGCGTGCGCAAGCATGTTCTTGCTGCCACGATGATGCCCGTCCATCCGTCACTGCGCACCACACACACCATGTGCAGCGACCTGCGTGAGTCTGCAGCGTGCTCCGCCTCCGTCATCTTGTGCCGCACACTGATGTTGCGTCCGTAGCGGCTGTTTATCTCGTCCATCATGCGGCGGAACACCACTCCGTGGGGTGCCGTGTCCTGAATCTGGTTCGAGAGGATGTAGTAATGGATCATCTCGTGTATGATCACGTCGTCCAACGCACGTCCGTCCAGCTCCAGCCTGCCGCTGATAATGAACTCAAAGTCGCTGTAACGCCACGTTCCGTCCCGCTGTGACTGCCGCTTGCAGCGTACCTGTCCCAGTGCCGAGCGTGCGTTCGACACCTTCAGTGGCGGCATCTTGAGCCTGCCGCCGAACATCATGCCGTTGAACAGCACGAACCGTTCGCGTATGTAGTCCGTCGTCACCCTCATGCCAAATGAGACAACAGCCTCAGGTCTACATCAGGAATAATAACGTCTGCGAGCTTGTCACCGACAAGGAATCCCATATACAGCGGAACGGAGAGAATGTTTCCTTCGCGCCCTACATTATATTGACCTAACTTAATCGCATTCCTGACATGATACACATCCTTGTTCTTCAGAACCGTAGTCATACTTTTGGCCTTACCTGTCTTTGCCTTGACTTCAAGTACGACACATTCCCCCTTGAACCTCACCAGGAAATCCAGCTCAAGACCGCTGTCCTTATGGAAATAGTACAGCTTTTGCCCTGACTTGCACAGGAAGTCAGCCATAAGGTTCTCGAAGATTGCTCCCTTGTACCCGAGAAGATTGCCCTTTAAGATATCCGCCTGAGTACCATAGTCAAGCATCGCCATAAGGATACCTATGTCGGTGGTGTACACTTTGAAACAGTCTTTGATGGAATTACCCTCCAACGGCAGTTCCGTGATTTGCGTGTTATAGCACCTCTTGACTATTCCAGCATCCTCTAACCACTGGATGCTACCGACGAAATGCGAAGACCTCCCTCCTTTTCTGACCATGGAATATTGGAATTTCTTGTTCTCTTTGGCCAATTGCTTCGGAATGGACTCGAAACATTCACGGATGTTTGGCTTGTCTACATCATCCGCATATTTAACCATGTCCTCTTCATATCCGGCAACAAGATTGCGCTGCACCTTATATATAAGCTCGATATTCTTGGTTTCAAGGAAACAGTTCACCACTTCCGGCAGTCCTCCGACAATGACATATCTGTACAGCAGCTCCATCATTGCCTTGTGAATTCCGTCGGGAACAGCCTTTTCGTTCTCGAAGCATGATTTGACAGCATCAATGACCGTATCGCCAATCCCGTTTGCCCACAAGAATTCCTCAAAATCCAACGGATACATCTCTATCATAGTTTCATATCCGACAGGAACGGAATCCTGCCCCTCTCCTCCTTCGTTTTTCCCCTTGCTCTTGCCGTAACCTCTTACTCCTAAAAGAGACCCCGTAGCAATGACATCGAAACGTCCGTCTATGCAAAACGACTTCAAGGCCGTCCTTGCTTCTTTACATTCCTGGATCTCGTCAAGGATAATGCAGGTTTTCCCCTCTATGAAACGACTGCCTTGGATCAAGGCGGAGAGGTTGAGGATAATGGTGTCTACATCCACATTACCGGTAAAGGCTGACTTCTTGTCCGGTTCGAGCATGAAGTTCATGTAGACCACGCTCTCATAATTCTCCATTGCGAACCTCCGGACAATGTATGTCTTCCCGCATTGACGGATGCCTCTTATCACAAGAGGTTTTCTGCCTTCAGACTTCTTCCACTCAGACAAGTATGTCTCTATTTTCCTTTTAAGCATGGCCTGTATCGTTGTTCTTCCAAGGGCAAAGTTACACTTTTTGGAACGAATAATCCCAGTCCTATACACTTTTCCAAGCGAATAAGCCCCGACCCGATACACTTTTCGGAACGAATAATCCCCAATCCCGTACACTTTTCCAAGCGAATGAACGGCAATGGTCTGCATCTTGACTGCATCAACGCATCTGATGTTAAAAACCTAAGTTTCGGATTTAGAGTTCATGCGGTTTGATATTGGTCATTTCATGTCCTATAGCGTGTGACCTCTCCGAGGGCGCGAGGTACACATTATCATAATTGCCAATATTGCTCCATGAACTTAAATCCGGAACTTGAATAGAATCGCCGTATGCGTTCACTGCTTCTCCTTATAGATGACCTTGTTCTGCCCTGACGTAAACCGTGCGGCATCAGGTTCGTCGCGGAGGAAGGACTCTACGTGCCTCATGCGCTTCTCTTCCACTATCTCGTCCACGGCAATCAGGATGCCTGTCTCCTCAACATCGCCGAAGCCGTAGTTTATTGCCGTGCCGAACATCTTCATCGTCGGACTGAGATTCATGTAGGCGTTGACCAGTGGCGGAATGTTATAGCCCATGTTGCGTATCTCGTTATGAAGCACGCGATAGTCTTCCTTGAACGTGTCGTGGCAGAATAGCTTTGCCAGCTCCGTCTCATCGCTCTCGATAGTCAGCGGGCGGAGCGGCGTGATCAGGTTCTCCTTGTCGGCAAAGTGCTTCTTGAGGAAGTAGAGAATCATGTCGCGTCCCTTGCGGATGTACGACGGATACATCGTGACTTTGCCGAAGAAATACTTCACGTCGGGCATTATGACCATCAACGCCCCCAGTCCGTCCCACAGATTGTCCAGCGCAAAGAGTCCTTTGCTTCCGGCGCGTGTGCCCTGATACTCCAAAGTCACGAAGCTACGCGCCAGTTCGATGGTGACAGGCATGTATTCCTTGAGGAACTTATCGCTGAAATGGAACAGGTGGGCAGTGGCCAGCAACGGCTGTCCGTCGGCTCCGTAGCGGACATCTGTGCCGAGTATGTACCGATAACCGCCAAGAATCTCTTCTGTCTCGGGATCCCACACGATGAGTTGCTTGTAGGGATTTTCCATGGTGTCGAACTCGTCGATGTCCATAGCTTTGCCCGTGCCTCCGCCTGCCGCCCTGAAAGCAATCTCGCGCAGGCGTCCGATTTCCCTCATCGTATTCGGGGCGTTGTGTGCAGTGACTATGTATATCTGGTTATGGCTCTTGTTGGTCATTCTCAGACGCCGGTCCTCTGTCAGTTCTGCCCGCAGCAGATCGCGGCTCACTGGCTGAATCACATCTTCCATTCGTTCTGTTTTTCTTGTTTATCTCATGGCCTCAGCGGTCATTTGTCTGAATTCAGGTTATACACTATGCCCTTGACGTACTGCGCCCACTGGGCATAGGTCTTCGATTTGTCGAACGTTTGCCACGGCAGCGGCTTGCCTATCGTGACGGTAAAGGTCTTGTGGCGGTTCTTCATCATCTCGTCGGCAAGATAGAGCATGGCGATATTGAACTTTATGCCCAGTGCCTTGCAGATGTTTGCCAGCCGGTAGAAGCGTGCGCTGTTCTGTCCTCCGAAGTGGATAGGCACCACGTCACGCTGGTATTCCACGCTCTTCTGCACGAACGTCTTCTTCCATTCCAGGTCGCATATCACCCCATTCTGCCTGCGCGAGCACAGTCCTGCGGGGAACATGATGAGCTGTTCGTCGGACGCAAAGCCTGCTTCCACCCTGCGCGGGAAGTCCTTTGCCTGATTTCCTGTCTTGTTTATCGGGATGAAAAACGGTGCCAGCCCGTGGATATTCATCAGCAGGTCGTTGACAAGATACTTCACGTGTCCGTCATAGTGCGTGCCTATGATGTATCCGAGCGAGAGTCCGTCCTGCCCGCCAAGCGGATGGTTGGACACGAACGTGCATCTTGAACCGGCAGGAGGGAGGTTTTCCTCACCGCGCACATCCAACCTGACATCGAGAAACTCGAGGCAATGCTTCAAGAAAGGCAGCCCCACCTCGTCGCCATGCTTGCGCAGGAACACGTTAAGCTCATCCTGATGGACAATGCGCTTGAGGTAACCGACAACGAACTGCGGCACATATTTGCTGTACTGTGGTGCTTTGTCGCGAATAACCTTGTCGATGTCTATCAGGAATGTTGAATCTTCCGCCATGTTCGTCCAAACACAAAATCGTGCAAGTTTAAGCCATCTTTTCGAGATGCCAAAGAAAAAGGCGAGTTTTTTGGCGCAACACCGATGTATAGAGCCAACTATAGAGTCCACGATATAGAGTCAACGATTATTTTTCCATACCAATGTCCTAAATCTGCCTTGCAACTCACTCAATCGTTCCATAATCTCATCGAAAGAAGGTGCATTGGCATAGATGAAGCCGATTTGCATCTGCTTATAGTCGTCACGCAAAACATCTTCGATGCTTTCAGGAGGCAGGAACGATATTGTGTGTGGAAGATGACTCGTATAGTCCAATCCGCTCCAAGCCGTGAACTTTTTACGATGAGTCACAATGGCTTCGTATAATTGCACATTTTGCATTGCTTCCATAGCAAACGGCTTATCCATCATCCTTACAATGTCATACATGTGTCGTGTGATGCGTTCGACATGCGTACAGCCATTGGGACGGTTAAACTCTTCATGCAAAAGAAAAACCTTTTCCAGGAATGTTCGCCCTGGCACTACGGTAGGAACGGTGAACATAGGTAATGAGAACTCTTCATCTGGATAAGCCTCTTCTATCATAGAACGCATTTTCACATATTCTGACGGTTCCATGAGTGAACGACAGCTTATCTCAACCTTGACCCGCTCGGGTATATATTGCATTTTCGTTTGCAGCACTGAGTTATACTCGACAAACAGGACTACGGGGTCAAGGTCACTGACAGATGTCTCCGGAACTATGACCTTACAGCTCTCTGACAACCCTAACTCTTTTAATCTGTTATCAACGTCGAGCGCGAAAGAGCCGTCTATGAACTTCTTGGAGTCTTTCCGCAACTTAGTCCGTTGACTTTTAGTCTCAATATTTGTAAAGCCGAGATACTGGGGATCTATTGCAAGGTCGATATCTTCCGAAAACCGTTCTATTAATCCCCAACCTTTGCTAAGGCTTGTTCCTCCCTTGAAAATAAAAGCTGCTGCATACGGCAAAGAAAATATGGCACGTAACACCATACTGACCCAGTAGTCCTTTTCTACGGCATTGTCCACAATCCCTTTATCTTCGGCTACATTAGCCAAAATGGTAAGTTGCTCCTCTTTTGTAAGCTTAGTGAAATTCATAATGCAAGCCTTTGTTTAATCCATTGCGGGGCAATGCTGTAATCGTATTTGATTTCATCAGGACTACCGTATTTTTCAATGGCTTGTTTTATGATTGCAACCTGTTCATCTGTCACGTTGTCTTTCCCTAATTCTTTAATGGCAGCGACTATAAGCGGGAACAAGTCCGTCTTATAGGCAAAGTTGCGAGGTACGCTGCGCTTGAATATGATTTTACGGTTCCCGATAGTAAGTTCTCTGGCTGTGGCATCTGTCAAATAGACTGCATTCATCGTAACCTGTGTGGAAAGTCCCAATTTGTTCAATGCTGTCAATCCACTAGGTATAATACGAGCCTTATCCTTTTCCGCTATAGCGTATGCGATATCTTCTATAGAAGGGCGAAGCACACCGAACTTATTCCGTAACGGATATAAATATAGACCTTGAGAAAGACGAATGAGCACACCCTCTTTCTCTAATCGGGAAAGTGCACGAGTAACTAGCCCGTCATTATTCAGATGGGCAAAATCACTCACCATATAAAGCCTGTTCGGGCCGTTTCGGTCTATGATGTTTCGTATTTCCTTCGTCAGTATCGTCTTCATATCCACAATGATTCCACTTGCAAAGATACGACATCACTCTTGACACAGTGATAAAATGTCCGAAATCCTTAAATAAAATCGGACATTATAGAATGCCTTGCGGCTTAACGCCCCAATCATGGACTGAATACATCAGGTTAGGACTATCATAGTCCGCCAAGGGGCTGTTCTAACTGACCCATTGTAGAACATTATTTACAACTAAAGAAAAGGAGGACAAAAATAATGAGAAGGTTGTGCCGCAAGAGATAGCACCTGACTGTGACAGGTGCGGATACCAAAAGATGTCATCAACCGGTATGACTGACCTGACGAAGTCTATTATCCTCTCCATAAAAGTTGGCTAACTTCTCGGGCAGTACCA
>CAVERK010000011.1:0-23690 GCA_963618035.1 bacterium | reverse complement strand
ACAAGAATGCTTCGGGTGGAGAGATGCCCTGTGTGGATGTGCAGAAGGCCAAAGAGGAGTTCAAGGATGTGCTGATGCGTTACAAGGATCAGCTTGATGAGTGCTTCGCGCAGCACCCCAAGTGATTCCCGCCCTTGTTATCCTTGCCGCGCATAATGCCTCATTCAGAAGAAGGTATACTCACTTGGTCGAATCCGTAGAGTCCAATAAAGCCACTTTTGTTGCATCCACGCCCTTTTTCAAATATGGATTCTTTATGGTTTGCTCTTCCAGCAAATCGACATCTCTGCCCAACAATTCCTCCAATGAGTATTTGAAATCAAAGTAGTTGTCGAAATAGTCGCTTACCTCTGCCTTGTTGAAAGAAACGACAAAGTCTATATCGCTGTCATCGTTAAAACGGTCAGTCAGTATGGAACCGAACACAAACAACTTGTTCACCTTGTACTTCTTGCACAAAGCGACAATCTTCTGGATGTTGTTTGCAATCAATGTCATAAACGGACTTACCTGTAGTGCAAAGATAGTAAGGTTGCGCTATAATCAGGCTGCCTATGAGGACTTTTCTGAAAATTTCCCCAATGGCCTTTCCCTATAATGCCCATCATTCAGAAGAATGATATACTTTACTTCCCAAAGCAAGATGCTTTGACGTGTCATGTTCTACGTTTTGTCATATTCCCTCTTATAGTCCTCATCTTTGTCCTGATTAATCGGTACTGGCGTACCGATTAGCTGGTACTGGCGTACCAGTTATATGGTACTGCCCGAGGAGTTAACTGTCTTTCCCGAAGAGGTTAATAGATTTCTTCAGGTCAGTCATACCAGTTAACCCGCAAGGACGAAAGAGGGGATGTTCTCCTCATACTACTGACCTTGGGCCGTACAGCCGTTTGTTATCAATCCACTGGCCAATAGCCACCAGTCTTTGGTGCACCACGGAATTCTATTTTACCTTTATCCGTGAGCGATTTCAACTGGCGCTGGATTGTACGCAGACTCTTTTGCAGGAGTCTCGATAGGGTTGGCGTATTGCATCCAGGAGTCTCCGCTATCGTTTTCAGCAAAAGCTCTTCAGTGTTTACTCCGCCATTTACACCGCCATCATTGGATTTTACACCGCCATTGTCAGTCCCCAAATTGGGTTGACTTCTGTTGTGACGGTTCTCCCTGACGGAGATACTCGTCAAACGATGCTATGTAATTCTTCTCGTCGCCCATACCGCAAAAATAGTAATTTTACTGCTTACCCGAGTAAGTGCTACTCTTGCTTTGAGCCGGACAGCCGTCCGGCGATAGTTAAAAGATTATAGAAACGCATGGCCGGTTGTGTGCGTTACGGTGGAAAAGCATACATTTGTGCTGCAATAATCAAGAGACAAGACATGAAGAAGCTCCTACTGTTCGCTTTCTCGCTGCTGGTGTGCAGCATGGCGTTCAACGCCTGCGACGACGACAAGACCTATGCCGACATGCTGAAGGACGAGAAGCGTGCCATAGCAAAGTTCATCAACGACAGCAACATAACCGTCATCACGCAGCAGCAGTTCATCGACCAGGATTCGACGACCGATGTCAGCAAGAACGAGTATGTGCAGACCTCGAGCGGCATCTATATGCAGATCGTGGACAAGGGGTCGTCGAACCCCGCCGACACGGTGAAGAACAACGACATGGTGCTGGTGCGCATGGCGGAGTATCTCATCACTGAGACCACGGTGTCGCTCTACTCGTCCAACCTGTCGTTGCCGTACTACGTCGACGAGTTCCGCTACACAAAGAGCTCGTCAAGCATATCGGGCATCTTCACGAAGGGATCCATCAAGGACACCTATTCCACTACAGCCGTGCCGGCAGGATGGCTCATCCCCTTGGCTTATGTGCGCGACGGGGCGAGGGTGAAGCTCATCGTGCCCTCGAAGATGGGGCATGAGTCGGCGATGAACTATGTCCGCCCGTACTACTACGACATCAGGAAATACCAGATATACAAGTAAACGCATGACACTCATCAAATCAATCTCAGGAATACGCGGCACCATCGGCGGCCGTGCCGGAGCGGGACTGACACCGCTGGACATAGTGAAGTTCACATCCGCTTATGCCACACTGATACGCCGCACCTGTACCGTCAGGAACAACAGGATTGTCGTGGGTCGCGACGCACGCATCTCGGGACGCATGGTGCGTGATGTCGTGGCAGGCACACTGATGGGAATGGGTTGGGATGTCGTGGACATAGGTCTGGCGACAACGCCCACGACCGAGATGGCAGTGACGATGGAAGGTGCCAGTGGCGGCATAATCCTGACGGCATCGCACAACCCCAAGCAGTGGAACGCGCTGAAGCTGCTGAACGAGAAGGGTGAGTTCCTGAACAAGGAAGAAGGAAACGAGGTGCTGGCGATAGCCGAAGCCGAGGACTTCGACTATGCCGAGGTCGACAGGCTCGGCACATACCGTGAGGACGACACATACAACAGAAAGCACATCGACGCCGTGCTGGCTCTGCCGCTGGTCGATGTTGAGGCGATACGCTCGGCACATTTCCGCGTGGCGATAGACGCAGTCAACTCCGTGGGCGGCATCATCCTGCCCGAGCTGCTGGAGCGGCTCGGCGTGGAGCACGTGGACAAGCTCTACTGCGAGCCGACAGGCGACTTCCAGCATAACCCTGAACCACTGGAGAAGAACCTTGGAGACATCATGGCTCTGATGCAGCGTGGCGGGAACGACGTGGCATTTGTCGTCGATCCCGATGTCGACCGTCTGGCGATGATCTGCGAGGATGGGCGTATGTATGGCGAGGAGTACACGCTCGTCACCGCCGCCGACTATGTGCTTCAGCACACTCCTGGGCCTACGGTGTCCAACCTAAGCTCCACACGTGCGCTCCGCGATGTCACTGCCGCCTACGGACAGCAGTACTCCGCCGCAGCTGTCGGCGAGGTGAACGTGACCACGAAGATGAAGGAGACCGGTGCCGTGATTGGCGGCGAGGGCAATGGCGGAGTGATCTATCCGGCGTTGCACTACGGACGCGATGCGCTGGTGGGCATAGCCCTGATCCTCAGCTATATGGCAAAGCGGCACATGAAGCCCTCACAGCTGCGTGCCACCTATCCCAACTACTTCATGGCAAAGAACCGCATCGACCTGAAGCCCGATACCGACGTGCAGGCAATCCTGCGTAAGGTGAAGGAACAGTATAAGGACGAGAAGGTGAACGACATTGACGGAGTGAAGATAGACTTCGCCGACTCGTGGGTGCATCTGCGCAGCAGCAACACCGAACCCATAATACGCGTGTACAGCGAAGCACGCTCGCAGGCCGAGGCAGAGGCCATCGGCTGCAAGGTGATGGACGTGGTCCGGAAGATGATTGGCGACTGAACGTGCCTGTGCCTAAGGCTTACGGGATGAGCAGCGACGAGTCGCCATAGCTCAGGAAGCGGAAGCCGTGGCTGAGGGCATAGCCGTAGATGTCACGCCAGTGACCGTCGCCGACGAATGCCGACACGAGCAGCAGCAGCGTGCTCTGCGGCTGGTGGAAGTTCGTCACCATGGCCTTCACAATCTTGTATTCATATCCTGGAGCTATGATAATCTGCGTGTTGGAGTGCAGCGTCTGTAGTCCGTGCCTGTCCATGTGGCACAGCAGAGCCTTGAGCGTCTCTGCCGACGGTACGGCGCGTTGCTCTTCCGTCAGTCCGTAGGGCTGCCACTGCTTCACGCGCAGCTCCTCGTCCGTGGCATCGGGATTGTGCATCAGCGTCAGACCCATGTGGTGCAGCGACTCCAACGTGCGTACCGACGTGGTGCCTACGGCAATGGCACGTCCGCCGTGTTCCAGCAACTTCTCTATCGTGCTGCGCGACACGGAGATCCATTCTGTGTGCATCTCGTGTCCGCCAATGTCTTCGCTCTTCACCGGCTTGAACGTACCTGCGCCCACGTGTAGCGTCAGCTCCTCCAGCTCCACACCCTTGCCCCGCAGTTCGTTGAGCACGCGCTCCGTGAAGTGCAGCCCTGCCGTGGGTGCAGCCACCGAGCCTTTTATCTTCGAGTAGACGGTCTGGTAGGTCTGCTTGTCGCTCTCCTCTGCCTTGCGGTTCAGGTATGGCGGTATGGGCAGTTCGCCAAACTCCTCAAGGATGTCGGCGAAGCTGATGCCGGCGTTGTCCCAGCTGAAGTCCACCCAATGGCTTGTGCCGACGGCATGGCCCAGGCGTGCTGTCAGTGTGATGCTGCATCCCTTTACGCTCATGCTGCGTCGCAGCTCCTCGCCTTTCCACTTCTTCAGGTTGCCTATCATGCACAGCCACGCCACCGAGCCTGTCTCCGAGAAATTCTGCGCATAGTCGGCAGGGCGTGCCGGCTCCAGGCAGAACACCTCGATGAGTGCGCCCGTCTCCTTGCGGAAGTGCATGCGTGCCTGTATGACCTTGGTGTTGTTGAACACCATCAGCTCGCCGCTGCCGATATATTGCGGCAACGACGTGAAGATGTCTTCGCCTATCGCACCGTGGCGGAAGAGCAACAGCTTGGAATGGTCGCGCTCCGGCAGCGGGAACTTGGCAATCCGCTCGTCGGGCAGGGGGTAGTCGTAGTCACATATCTTGATGTCTCGCGGGTCTGCTTGATTCATTGTCGTCTCCTTGGTTTTGCGGCGCAAAGTTAAGACTTCTTTGTAGCTTTCTCATTAACTTTGCTGTCTGAAAGAATACATATAAATATAGGTATAGGGTTATGAAGACAGGAGATAAGGTGAGGTTTCTGAACGAAGTCGGTGAGGGACGTATAGTGTCCTTCCAGAGCAAGGACATAGCCGTGGTGGAAGATGCCGACGGCTTTGAGGTCCCTGTGGCCGTGCGTGATCTCGTGGCAGTAGAGACCGACGACTATAACGTGCCGAACAGGAAGCAGCAGGAGAAACGGCAGGAGAAGGAGCGCAGGACTGCGTCCGGCAGTGCAACAGATGTGTATGGCGAGACCAAGGATGCTGCATTGCCTGCCAGCTTCCAGCCCGAACGGCGCGGGGCAGACCGTCTGAACGTGTCGCTTGCCTTCGTGCCGCAGGACATCAGGCAGTTCAGCATCACGGCGTTCGAGAGCTATCTTGTCAACGACAGCAACTACTACCTGTACTACAATCTCCTGTCGCAGGACGGTACATTATGGACACTGCGCTCCAACGGCTACATAGAGCCGAACACCAAGCTCCTGCTTGAGGAGTTCGACCGCACCGCACTGAACGGCTTGGAACATCTGACAATCCAGCTGCTGGCGTTCAAGGACAAGAAGAAGTTCACGCGCAAGCCTGCCGTCGACGTGGAGCTGCGCCTCGACACCAAGAAGTTCTTCCGCCTGAACTCCTTTGATGCGTCCGACTTCTTCGATGTCCCGTCGCTCATCGTTGACGTTATCCGCGACGATATGCCTGTCCGTGAACTCGAAATATCGGCGCAGCAACTGGAACAGGCGTTGATGGAGAAGCGCGATGCCGACAGCCATGCGTCTGCTCCGCAGCCCAAGACGAAGCAGGAGAAGAACGGCATCGTGGAGGTGGATCTGCATATCAATGCCCTGCTCGACAATACTCGCGGACTGAGCAACGGCGACATGCTGCGCTGCCAGATAGACAAGTTCAACGAAGTGATGCAGGAATACCGCAGGAAGTCAGGTCAGCGCATCGTCTTCATCCACGGCAAGGGCGAGGGCGTGCTGCGCAAGGCTATCCTTGCAGAACTGAAGCAGAAATACCGTGCCTGCACATGGCAGGATGCCTCTTTTCAGGAATATGGCTTCGGAGCAACGCTGGTCACAGTCCGGCAGTGACGGCAACCGCCGCAGCCGCACTGCATACGGGGTCGTATCAATCAAGGCTGAATGTTCCCGAGCCGATGAGGTTGCCTTCTGCGAATATCTCAAGGCGATAGCCGCCGGCATAGAGGAACTCGCTCACGTCCCAGTAGACCGTCACTGGCTGTTCCTCTCCCGTGTACTCGATATACTTCTTTATGGAGAACGGCAGTTCGCGGTTCTCGTAGCTGAAGGTCTCTGCGGCGTTCTTCGTCAGCACGCTGTTGTCGGGCTTCACGATGCGCACATACAGCGTGCGGTCACCGGTCGGTGCGGTGATGTTCTTGGCTATGGTGAAGCTGATGGCCAGCTGTGTGATGTTCTTGACACGTGATGTCTCGCGTCCGCGCTTGTTCAGCGTCTGCACGTTTATGTTTGTGGCATCGAGCTGTGAGGCCAGCGTCACCTGCTTGGTCAGTGTCCGCTTCTCCTCCGACAGGTTGCTGATTTGTCTTGACGCATTGTTGTATTTCTCCGTCACCTGTGCAATCACCTCGCGCTGCTCGTTTGTCAGGCGGTTCAGTGAGTCAATCTGGTTGATGTATCCCACCATCACCTTGCGCAGTGTCGCCAGCTCGTCTTTCAGGCGGCGTATCTCTCTGGCATTGGTGCTCTTCACCGTCCGCAGCTCTTCCAGCAGTCTCTGGGTCTTCAGCTGCTCCTGCTCCAGCAGTTGCGACAGCGAGTCGTTCGATATGGTCATGCGCAGCTCGTCATACTGGCGCGAGAAGTCAGCATACTGGTTCTCCAGGTCTTCCTTCTCCAATTGGAACTCTTCCGTCAGTTCGCGGTTGGCTTTCTTCTCCGTGAACAGCAGGAAGGTGATGCCCACCAATGCCACGACGAGTACCGTGCCGATTATAATGAGTAGGGTGTTCTTCTTCATCATTCGTTTGCAGTGTTTTGTTCTGTCTCCGCAAATGTAGGTATTAAAATCCACACCGCAATAACAGGATACCTCCTCGAAAACGCTGATACGAAGGGAGAAGCCATTACTGAATAGTTAAGAAAGCTTTCGAACAAAGTGAAATAACGTTAATCACAAAATGTGAAGAGGTATTAAATGCAGCCACGATATGTTAATTTTTATCACAGGTGAGCTATAGAAGAAGTGCCGTAGTGGTAGAAATAAGAACAAAAGTGGACTATTTTGACGCATCACGAAGGGCTGAAAAACTTATCGCGATAAAGTCAGAAAGTTATCGCGATAAAGTCCGGAGTTTTTCGCGATAACTGGGGTGTTTATCGCGCTATATTTTTGAGGCAGAATCGGGATAAGATTTAACACTTCTTGGGCGTATAGGCACGAAAAAGTCCGTACGGCTGCATAGAGCCGTACGGACGGAGCGTCAGAGGCCTATAATGAAGGCTTCTTCAGGTATTTGTTAAAATGCCGTTAGCTATATGTTAAGAAATCTTTAAGCATTTGGAGGGGTTTTGTCGGGCAATTGTTAAAAACTATCTGCGCAAGACATTTCTTGTCGACTCTCCCTGTCTGCGGAAACTCCTGTGTCGATGGGCAACTGACACTTGTCTCTGACATTGGTCTTATCATAGTTTTCGTCATAGTTTTAGGTTCTTTGCTGCAAGTATAAGGAGAAATCCTGTTACCACGTGCATGGGCTTGTCAACTTTTTTCCGCTGTCCTTGTGATAGAACGACTAAGGGACTGTTCTCCAATGCGTTAAGGACGGGTTTGATGCCCTGATTTTTTTTTATGCGCCTCTCTGTTTTTCCCCCACCTGCCTGTTAGAGAGAGAAAAAGGGCATGCCACACCATGACGGTGGCACGCCCTTAGGATATGTCGGTCTTCCTCAGGGGGTGGACAATCAGAGGTTAGGGTTATCCTCAGTCCACTTGTCTACTGCGGGAACGATGCCGAGCTCAACAATCTCGTCGCGCATCTTGCAGAGGTGCTCATAAGACTTCTTGAGTGACTCGAGCTCCTCGGGAGTACCTGTAGGCTCTGTGAAGTGAACGCCGGTAGCGTCGATGGTTGTAGGCATTGCCATCATTACGTTCTTGAAGCCAAGAGCGTCGTTGTTTACATAGCAGCCTGCGGGCAGAGTGAACTTCTCGCCACCCATTGCAGCCTCAATCATCTTCACTGCGTTGTAGGCAGGGCTCTGGAAGGAGCTGCGGCCACGGAGCTTGATGATGTTTGAACCGCCCTGTACGGTGTGCTGCTTGATTTCAGCCCAACGCTCAGCGGAAAGACCCATCTCCGAGAGAGGCTTTCCGTCGACCTTCACCTGTGATGCGAAGACTGCCATCTGCTCGCCATGGCCACCATAGGTGTGAGCGCCTGTGACCTTGTCCTGCTGTACGCCGAACTCAAGGGCGAGAGCCTGCTGCAGACGAGTGGAGTCGAGGGCAGCGAGAGAGGTCAGCTGGTTTGGCTTCAGACCGGAGTGGATAAGGGCTGTGAGGGCTGTGACATCAGCGGGGTTGAAGATAACGACAACGTGCTTCACGTCAGGGCAGTACTTCTTGATGTTCTCGCCGAAGTCGGCTGCAATCTTGCAGTTGCCCTTCAGCAGATCCTCGCGGGTCATGCCGTCCTTGCGTGGCGCACCGCCTGAAGAGATGATGTATTTTGCACCTGTGAAGGCAACCTCAGGGTCAACGGTGTAGCTGATGTTGGCACCGGGGAATGCACACTGCTGCATCTCGTCGAAAACACCATGAACACCCGGCTCGTAGATGTCGTAGAGACAAATGTTGGGGGTGAGACCGAGCATCAACGCGCTCTGAACCATGTTGGAACCGATCATACCGCCGGCACCAACAATAAGCAATTTCTCGTCAGTTAAGAATTTCATAATAAAAACTTTTTATTTTTGGTTTTTAAATTGTCCGTGTCCGATTTCCACCGCAAATATATTGATTTCATGGAGACAAAGTACCGCAGACCCGCTATTTCTTTTCAGCGCACGTCGGCTCCCCACATCATCTTGTCGCGGAGGGTCTCGAAGAACTGCCGGTTGAAGCGGTTTACTGTCTTTATGGTGTACGGCGCACGCGACACGCGTATCTTTGCCGACTCGTCGTATGACACGCTGCGCCCGTCGACGGCAACAAGGAAGTTATGGCTGCGGCTCTCAACCTCGAGCGTCACCTCCCAGTCGTCACATATCACGAACGGACGGCAGTTGAGGCTGTGCGGGGCAATGGGGGTAATCGCCATGGTCTTGCTTGACGGAGCGATGATGGGACCGCCGACACTCAGCGAGTAGCCTGTAGAACCTGTCGGGGAGGCAATGATGAGCCCGTCGGCCTGATAGGTGTTGAGGAACACGTTGTTGATATACGTGTGTATGGTGATCATCGACGAGCTGTCGTGCTTCATCACCGCCACCTCGTTGAGGGCGTAGGGATTGGCATGGCGTTGCTCGCCGTTGCACCGCATCTGTAGCACGCTGCGCTCTTCCACCCTGTAGTGGTTGCCGTAGATTTCGTCAATCATGACCTCCATATCCTCCGGAAGCACATCGGACAGGAACCCGAGGCGGCCGGTGTTGATGCCGAGAATGGGAATGCCCTTGGCTCCGACACAGCCTGCGGCATGCAGGAACGTGCCGTCACCGCCAAGGCTGACGGCGATGTCGGCATGGAAGTCGTCTCCCTCAAACAGCTCCACGTCGCCCTTCACGTCAATGCCAAGTCCGGACGTGAGGAAGCGGTGGTAGTCCCTTTCCACGCATACCTGCGCATGGCGTGCTGCAAGCAGCTGAAACAGCCTCTCTGCGCACGATGCCTTGGAAGCCTGATGTGTGTTACCTATTACTGCAAATCTCATGTGTCTGTGCCTCATGGTTGAGCATGTGCAAAAGTGCAAAAAAAGCACGAGCGCAGCAATGGTCTTGCCGATATTTCGTACTTTTGTACAAAATATTGCGATCTGTTATATGACCAAGCTGAGCATAAACGTCAACAAGATAGCTACACTGAGGAATTCGAGAGGGGGAGATACGCCCGACGTGATGCGCTTTGCGCAGGAATGTGAGCGTTTCGGGGCTGACGGAATATCGGTTCATCCGTGGCCGGACGAACGGCATATACGCTTGAGTGATGTGTACCGGCTGAGGCAGGTGCTGACCACAGACCTTAATATCGAGGGTTATCCCTCGCTGGAGTTTGTGGCGATGGTGAAGAATGTCAAGCCCGCACAGGTGACGCTGATGCCTGACAGTCCCACGCAGCTGACCTCAAACGTGGGGTGGAATACGGAAGAGTATGTGGAGCTGCTGACTGATGTCATCTCGGAAATCAAGGATGCCGGCATACGCACATCGGTGTTCGTGACGGCAGACAAGCGGATGATTGAGTTCGCTGCGCGTGCCGGAGCCGACAGGGTGGAGCTTTATGCAGGAGCGTTCGTGCGCCAGCAGCAGGATGCAGACGCAAGGGATGTCTTGCAGTCGTATGCCGATGCTGCCGCTTATGCCCACAGCCTTGGACTGCGCGTAAATGCAGGGCATGAGCTGGACTTGCAGACTCTGGACTTGTTCCTGCAATACGTGCCGTGGATAGAAGAGGTGTCGATAGGCCATGCCTTTGTCTGTGACGTGCTGTACTGGGGGCTGGAACGGACTGTGCAGGAGTACAAGGATGTGATAAACAAAAAACGAGAATATAAATAATAAGGGGGACGCTTTATGAAGAACGTATATGTCTTTTTTGCTGACGGATTTGAGGAGATTGAAGCCCTGACATGTGTGGATGTGCTGAAGCGCGCAGGCGTGAATGTGACCATGGTTGCCACATCGGGAGAGATTGTGCGCGGAGCGCACGACGTGCCGGTTATCTGCGACAAGGATATCGACAGTTGCGACTTCTTTGACGCCGATATGCTGCTGCTGCCAGGAGGAATGCCAGGAACGGCAAATCTGGCGGAGAATGAGGCTGTATGCCGTGCCTTGACTGCGGGTGCGGAACGCGGTACGGGCATAGCTGCCATCTGTGCCGCGCCTATGGTGCTTGGCAAGTTGGGGCTGCTGAAAGGCAAGAAGGCAACATGCTATCCTGGCTTCGAGAAATATCTTGACGGCTGTGAGTACACCGGTGCGGCAGTGCAGGAAGACGGCAGCATAATCACAGGCAAGGGGCCTGGCGTGTCTATTGAGTTCGCCCTTGCCGTGGCGAAAGCTCTTGCCGGTAAGGACAAGGCACATGAGGTGCGTGAGTCCATGATGTGCCCTGCGAAATAGAAGAACATACAGAGGCGCAGCGTGGGTGCGAGTGCGATGGACAGGCATGTCATAATTGTTGCCGGCGGCAAGGGACTGCGTATGGGTGCCGATGTGCCCAAGCAGTTCATCCCGATAGGCGGACTGCCTGTGCTGATGCACACCATCAATGCTTTCAGGTCTTATGATGCCGCGATTGACATCATATTGGTGTTGCCGGAAAGCCAGTTCGGCCACTGGCACGAGTTGTGCAGGGAATACAATTTTAATGTAGGGTGCAGGCTTGTCGCCGGAGGGCGCACACGCTTCCACTCCGTGCAGAATGGGTTGGCACTGGTGGGTGACGACGGACTTGTGGCTGTGCATGACGGTGTGCGTCCTTTCGTCCCGACAGAACTTGTCAATGAGTGTTTTGAGGTTGCGGAGCGCAGAGGGGCTGTCATCCCTGTGACGGACGTGATAGAGACACTGCGCCACAAGGATGCCGATGGGGCGAGCCGTGTGGTGCCGCGCGGTGATTATTGCCTTGTGCAGACACCACAGGTGTTCCGCACGGATATTCTGAAGCAGGCATACAGGCAGGACTACAGCGAGACCTTTACGGATGACGCATCGGTGGTGGAGGCTGCCGGATATGCTGTCTCGCTGATTGGCGGCAGTCGCAACAACATAAAGATAACCACTCCGTCCGACCTGGCGATTGCGGAAGCACTGTTGTCACGATGATTGACCTGTCTACGTTCGATGTGAAGTTTCTCCCTGGCGTCGGGCCGCAGCGTGCGGCAATGCTGGAGAAAGAAATCGGGGTGCGCTCCCTGATGGACTTGCTGTATTACTTCCCTTACAAATATGTCGACCGCAGCTGTGTCTACCCGATCAGCCAACTCAGTCCCGATATGCCGTATGTGCAGGTTCGCGGACAGATACTCAGCTTCGAGGAAGCGGGGCAGGGCAGAGGCAAGAGGCTGATTGCGCATCTGTCTGACGGCACGGGATATGTTGACCTTGTGTGGTTCGTCGGCAATAGGAAAGTGTCGAACAGGTACCGCCTGCACACGGACTACGTCGTCTTCGGCAAGCCGTCGCTCTTCGGCGGGCGTGTCAATATAGTCCACCCCGACATCGACAAGGTCGAGAATGTGCAGCTCGGCACTCTCGGCATGCAGCCCTACTACAACACCACGGAGAAGATGAAGCGTGCGTTTCTGAACTCACGCTCCATAGAGAAGATGATGGCCGGTGCCATGCAGATGCTGAAAGAGCCTTTGCCCGAGACGCTGACTGAGGCTATCATCCAAGCCAACCATCTGATGCCACTCACGGAGGCACTGCGGACTGTACACTTCCCGAGAAGCACCGAATCCCTGCGGCAGGCACAGCTGAGGCTGAAGTTTGAAGAGCTGTTCTACGTGCAGCTCAATATCCTGCGATATACCAATAACCGAAGGCGGAAGTTCAGAGGTCTGCCTTTTGCGAAAGTCGGTGCCCACTTCAACGCCTTCTATCACGAGCACCTGCCGTTCCAGCTTACTGATGCACAGAAGCGTGTGCTGCGTGAGATCCGTGCCGACCTTGGTGGTGGCCGGCAGATGAATCGTCTGTTGCAGGGTGATGTGGGAAGTGGCAAGACCATCGTGGCACTGATGACCGCACTGCTTGCCATAGACAATGGCTTTCAGGCGTGCATCATGGCGCCAACGGAGATATTGGCGGAACAGCATTACCAGACGGTGTCGCACCTGCTGGAAGGTATGGATGTCAATGTCGAGCTGCTCACCGGCTCCGTGCGCGGCAAGAGGCGCGAGGATATTCTGGAACGTCTGAAAGACGGTGGCATAGGGATACTGGTCGGCACACATGCGCTCATAGAGGAAACCGTAGGATTTGCATCACTCGGCTTGGCGATTATCGACGAGCAGCACCGCTTCGGCGTGGCACAGCGTGCACGCCTGTGGGCAAAGAACAGTCAGCCGCCGCACATCCTCGTCATGACAGCCACGCCGATACCGCGCACGCTGGCGATGACGCTGTATGGCGACTTGGACGTGTCCGTAATAGACCAGCTGCCGCCAGGACGCAAGCCCATAGCCACATTGCACCAGCTTGAGAACAACAAACGGCATCTGTTTGACTTTATCAGAAAGCAGATTGCGGAGGGCAGGCAGGTGTATATGGTCTATCCGCTGATCAAGGAAAGTGAGAAGATAGACCTCAAGAACCTCGAGAACGGATATGAGGAGATGTGTGCCGCCTTTCCCGACATGACAATCTGCAAGGTGCACGGGCAGATGAAGTCACAGGAAAAGGAACGGCAGATGCAGCTGTTTGCATCGGGAGAGGCGCAGATGATGGTGGCGACTACCGTCATAGAGGTGGGTGTCAACGTGCCTAATGCCTCTGTCATGGTCATTGAGAATGCCGAACGCTTCGGACTGTCACAGCTGCATCAGTTGCGCGGGCGCGTGGGACGCGGTGTCGAACAGTCATATTGTATTCTGGTGACAGGCAACAGGCTGTCGGAAGACACGCGCAAGCGCATAGAGATAATGGTGCGCACCAATGACGGCTTTGAGATTGCAGAAGCCGACCTCAGACTTCGTGGCCCTGGAGACCTTGAAGGGACGCAGCAAAGCGGAATGCCCATTGACCTGAAGATTGCCAACCTGGCACGTGACGGACAGATATTGCAGTTGGCGCGAGATGCTGCTGCGGCAGTCATCGAGTCTGACCCGACGTGCAGCATGCCTGAGAACATGGTGCTGTGGAACAGGCTCAAGCTCCTGAACCGCACGCACGTCAACTGGGGAGAGATAAGTTGATGCGCATTTTTCCTAAAAGTGCATGAAACCTTTGAGTACCCCCGCGCCCGTGCAAACACATGAAGAAACCTTGATAATGAAAAATGCTTAAATTATTATTGTCCAAAAGGATAATCTTCCTAACTTTGCGGTTGAGGTTTGCGGAAAAGCCCTCTGTTGGATTGTAGAATACAGGCTGTGCACCGGCAATGAGGCCGGCTCGTGCGGTTGACAAATATAGACTTATGAGATGTAACATCATAATGAAAGTGACATTCTTCGCCGTTGCCCTGCTGGCAGGCTTGGATGCACATTCGCAAGACTTGATAGCCCGACAGGCTCCTGTGGACAGGAAGCTGAAGAGCGTTGACTCCTTGGCTCTGCACAAGCAGATGGAGATGGAGCAGTCGCTGTATCCTGGCATTGACCTTTATCCCACGTGGGACAACGAGTTTGTGCAGGCATACAAGGATGCCGTCGTGCCGGAGAGCTATACCGTGGATCTGCGCGGCTTCTGCATGCCGACAGACCACACGAAGATTACCGACGTGTTCGGCTACCGTCCGCGCCGTCGTCGTGGGCATTTCGGCTTGGATGTGAAAGTGTATGTCGGTGACACCATACGCGCTGCCTTTTCCGGCAAGGTCCGTATCGTCAAGAACCAAGGACGACAGGGCTACGGGAGATATGTCGTGATACGTCATGACAATGGCTTGGAGACAGTCTACGGACACCTGTCGAAGCAGCTCGTGAAGGTAGACCAGCTCGTTAAGGCCGGTGAACCGATAGGTCTTGGAGGTAATACAGGACGCTCTACCGGTTCGCATCTGCACTTTGAGACCCGCTTCTTGGGCATTGCCATAGATCCCGCGTTGATGTTTGACTTTGAAAGACAGGATGTGGTAGGCGACAGCTATACCATATATCCCAAGAACAGTGGCGGGCGCAAGTCGAGCGGCAACAGCAAGACGCAGCTGGCCGAGGGTCAGTACCACAAGATCAAGAGAGGCGACACGCTGTCCAAGATTGCGGCCAAGTATGGCGTTTCGGTCAACAAGCTGTGTCAGCTGAACCACATAACGACAAAGTCGGTATTGCGTATAGGCAGCGTTCTGAGATTGTCATAACGCCTTGAGGCTTCTCGTGTGTGCAGCACGGGAGCGTGAGAAAGAGATAAAGGAGATGCTAAAGCCAATTTACTTCTCCTTTTTTTAATGGTGTCATATACCTTATTATATATATAAGTACAGACGATGGATGATACGAAGACTCAATTTGAAAAGGCACTTGCCATCTGCCGTGACTTGTTCGTAAAGAAGCTGAAGGACTACGGTGCTTCGTGGCGTGTCATGCGTCCGTCGTCATTGGCAGACCAGATATTCATCAAGGCCAAACGCATACGCACGCTTGAGACCACAGGGGTGGCTATGGTCGATGAAGATATAAGGGGAGAGCTGATAGGCATAATAAACTATGGGCTTATCGTACTGATCCAGTTGGACAAGGGTTATGCCGATGTTGTCGACATGACCAATGATGAGGCTCTGAAGCTGTACGACAGGTTCTCGCACGAGACGCTTGAGCTGATGTTGCGCAAGAACCATGACTACAATGAAGCGTGGCGCGACATGCGTCCGTCGTCATACACCGACTTCATCCTGACCAAGATAAACCGCGCAAAAGAGATTGAAAGCCACAACGGGCGGACACTCGTCTCCGAGGGAGTGGAGTCAAACTACATGGACATAATCAATTATGCCGTGTTCGGACTTATCAAGATTGAGTTTGGAGGCTAAGACGAAACATATTGAATTGCCTTCGGCGGCGGTCAATGTCTGCCGCTTTGTCCTCGGGGCAGTGCTTGTCTTTTCCGGCTTTGTGAAGGCAGTTGACCCCATGGGGTCGTTCTACAAGATACAGGACTATCTCACAGCCTTTGGCATCGTCTCCCTGTTCCCAGAACAGTTGCCGTTGTTTGCCGGCATGGCATTGGCGGCACTCGAGTTCTGCGTCGGCATCTGTCTGTTCTTCGGCATCCGCAAGACGGCGGCTTCTGCACTGGCTCTGCTGCTGATGCTCTTCATGACACCTCTCACGCTGTATCTGGCAATCGCCAATCCGGTGTCGGACTGCGGTTGCTTCGGCGATGCACTCGTGCTGACCAACTGGCAGACGTTCGGCAAGAATGTGGTGCTGCTGCTTGCCGCTGTCGTGGTGTTTGCAGGGCACAGGAAGATTGTCGGCTTCATGTCCGACAAGATGGACTGGGCACTGTCCCTGTACAGCTTCCTGTTCATACTGGCGATGATGGCATACTGCCTGTACTATTTGCCGATAATGGACTTCCGCCCATACAGGATAGGCAGCAACATCCGTGAAGAGATGAGCGTGCCGGAGGATGCCAAGCCGAGCGTCTACAGGAGTGTCTTCACGTTGGAAAAGAACGGGGAACAGCGCGAGTTCACCCTCGACGACTATCCTGACAGCACATGGACGTTTGTCAAGGCTGAAAGCGTACTCGTGGAGAAAGGCTACGAACCTGCCATAAAGGACTTTGCCATGCAGGATGTGCTGACAGGCGATGACATTACGGATGCCGTACTCGCAGACACGACGTACACGTTCCTGCTTGTGGCACATCGGGTGGAGAGTGCAGAAGACAGCAACATAGACCGCATAAACCAGCTGTATGACTACAGTGTGGAGCATGGCTACGGCTTCTATGCGCTCACGTCATCACCGGAAGCAGGCATAGACGAATGGCGCGACAGGACCGGAGCCGAATATCCGTTCTGCTTCATGGATGACATCGTGCTGAAGACAATGATACGCTCAAACCCAGGAATGCTCCTGATAAAGGACGGAACGGTGCTTGACAAATGGAGCCATAACGGTCTGCCTGACGAGGATACGCTTGCCGAAGACATCAGTCAGTGGGGCGTGGCATCGGGCTACCGCACCAGCATTGTAGGGACACTGATGTACGTCGCATTGTGGTTTGTAGTACCTTTGCTCCTCTTCCTCGGTGTCGACATCGCGGTGAGGCGCAGACGTGCAAACGAATAGGAAATGTTTAACTCTAAATAGATAGGTTGTAAAAATGAGAAAGAAAATTGTGGCAGGCAACTGGAAAATGAACATGAACCTGCAAGACGGTGTTGCTTTGGCAAAGGAACTGAACGAAGCTCTCACAAAGGAGAAGCCAAACTGCGGTGTGGTTATCTGCACCCCATTCATCCATCTGGCATCAGTGGCACAGTTCCTTGACCAGAACGTGATTGGTCTTGGTGCAGAGAACTGCGCAGACAAGGCTAAGGGTGCCTACACCGGTGAGGTCTCTGCGGAGATGGTGAAGAGCACAGGCGCACAGTATGTTATCCTCGGACACAGCGAGCGTCGCGGCTACTACAACGAGACACCCGAAATCCTGAAGGAGAAGGTTCAGCTGGCATTGGCAAACGGGCTGAAGGTCATCTTCTGCATCGGCGAGAGCCTTGAGGAGCGTGAGGCAAACAAGCAGAACGAGGTTGTCAAGGCAGAGCTCGAGGGTTCTGTATTCGGCTTGTCGGCAGAGGACTTCGCGAAGATCGTGATCGCTTACGAGCCGATTTGGGCCATCGGTACAGGCAAGACTGCAACAGCAGACCAGGCAGAGGAAATCCATGCTTACATCCGCAGCTGTGTGGCAGAGAAGTATGGCAAGGCTGTGGCTGACGACACCACAATCCTTTATGGTGGCAGCTGCAAGGCAAGCAATGCTCCCGAACTGTTTGCAAAGCCCGATATCGACGGCGGTCTGATTGGCGGTGCTTCTCTGAAGGCTGCTGACTTCCGTGGCATCATCGATGCGTACAAATAATAAGAGGTAATCAATGGCAAAGGCTCAAGAGCCGCAGGCACAGAATGTCCTGTCCGGCTTTTGGGTCTTGCCTTTCCAAAGACAAGAACCAGCCATACAGTGTGTGATATGAAGAGACTGCTTGCAGCAATGGCCGTAGCGTGTCTGTGCATTGGCCATGCCTATGCCCAAGGGAATATCGTCAACAGCCTGAGGGAGACCAAGGCGGGCGAGGGACAGGTGCACATCAGTCAGGATGCCGACATAACGGCATTGGTGATGGGCGAACCAGTAGCACGCAATGCCGACGGGACTGAGGCGAAGAACGAGCTGAAGAAGCAGGGATACCGTGTGCAGGTGTATGCCGGAAACAATACACGCCAGGCACGCACCGAGGCCAATGAAGTGGCAGAGAAGGTCAAGGAAGCCTTTCCGCAGTATGACGTCTATGCCATGTTCAGCCCCCCACGGTGGCTGTGCCGTGTCGGCAACTTCCCTTCAATAGAGGAGGCTGATGCCGCAATGCGCAGTCTGCGCAGCACGGGCGAATTCAAAGAGGTGTCCATTGTCAGGGACCAGATTGTCCTGACGTATTAAAAGTCCACACACTTTCCATATAGAGATGCTTGACAAGGAAATTATAACTGACACGAAGAAGGTCGACGAGCTGAGGGGACTTGTAGAGCGTATGCTCACCATCGTGGGTGAGGATGTCAGTCGTGACGGGTTGCTGAAGACGCCGGAGCGTGTTGCAAAGGCTTTCATAACGCTGACCAAGGGCTATGAATACGACCCGTGCGAGATATTGCGCTCTGCCATGTTCCGCGAGGACTACAGTCAGATGGTCATCGTGAAGGATATTGACTTCTACTCATTGTGCGAACACCATGTGCTGCCGTTCTTCGGCAAGGTTCACGTGGCTTATATCCCCAACGGCTACATCACAGGGCTTAGCAAGATAGCACGGGTTGTAGACGTGTTCTCACACCGCCTGCAGGTTCAGGAACGCATGACATCGCAGATAAAGGACTGCATACAGCAGACGCTCAATCCGCTGGGCGTGATGGTGGTCGTAGAGGCCAAGCACATGTGCATGCAGATGCGCGGTGTCGAGAAGCAGAACTCCATAACGACCACGTCCGACTTCACAGGTGCTTTCAACCAGGCCAAGACGCGCGAGGAGTTCATGAACCTTATTCGTCGCGGCTGAACCGGCCGGCTCTTACAGGTTGAGAACCCTCTCGCCAAGAACTGCCGCCAGGGTGTTCTGTCTCTGCTTCAGCTGCTGGTATTGTTCTATCAGGGCGTTGCTCCGCTGCTCGTCTCTCTGTAGCGAGCTTTCTTTCAGTGCACCCATAATCCCCTTTATCTGTTCGCCTATCATGACGTACTTGTATGAGTCGACCTGCACGGTCAGAAGCTCATACAGACGGTCGGCATCGGTTTCCGCCTTGCGCTCCCTGAAGTGGATCTTGCTTAGCTGATACTTGTCGCTTGCCAAGTCCACGCTCAGCTGGCTGATATCGGAATCCTGATGGTTGACGAAGTGCTGCTCGGCATGGAAGGCAGTGTCGTGCACGTGCTCCACAGCCTCGCCGAGGATGCGTTGCGCCAGCCGGCTGCACAGGGTCAGACCTTCGTTCTTCAGCTCGTTGTCCACATATTCCGTCACGGTCAGGTCGTATGTGCTGCCGTCTTCTTCCTCCACCTTGCACATCACCATGTCGCCATATCTCACCACCGACTGCAAGAGCTGCAGCTCCGCATTGCGCATGGCGGGACTGGGATATGCCAGCTGTGCTTCCATGTTCCGTTGGACTTGGGCATTGCCGCCTGCGGCTTCGGCATCTGCCTGTGGCTGAACCGCTGCATCATTGCTCTCCGCACCGTCTGCCTGCGTAGCCTCTGCCGTTGCTGCACCTTCTTCTTGCGACAAGGCCCCCTGTGCAATCCTGCGCTCACGTTCGCGCCTCTCTGCTTCCTGCACAGCACGCCTCTCGCGGTATTTTGCCACCTCATTCACCAGTATCTTGTCCTCAACGTTCAGCATCTCGGCACATTCCTTGATGTAGACATCGCGGACTATGGCTTCGGGAATCATGGAGATGCTGACGGTAATGTCCGTTATCAGCTGTGCACGCTTTATAGGGTCGTTCTCTGTCTGCGACAGCAGGAGGCTTGCCTTGAAGCGGATGAAGTCAGTAGAGTTGCCCTGAATGAAGTCCTTGTACTCCGCAGCCGTATGACTGCGTGCAAAGGAGTCGGGGTCATTGCCCTCGGGCAGCAGGCATATCTTGACATTCATGCCGTCGGCAAGCAGCATGTCCGTTCCGCGCAGGGCGGCGTGTATGCCGGCTTCATCGCCGTCATACAGCAGGACGATGTTCTTCGTGAGCCTGTGCAGCAGCTTTATCTGGTACGTGCTCAGGGCTGTGCCCGAATTGGCAACCACATTCTCGATGCCGCACTGGTGCATTGAGATTACGTCCGTATAGCCTTCCACCATGTAGACGCAGTCCTCCTTCACCATTGCCTTCTTTGCCTGAAAGATGCCGAACAGTTCGTGATCCTTATGATAGATGTCCGAGTCGGGCGAGTTGACATATTTCTGGTTGACACCCTTTGTGCGCGAGTCGAGCACGCGGCCGCCGAACGCCACCACCTTGCCGCTCAGACTGAGCCAAGGGAAGATGACACGGCCGCTGAAGCGGTCTACGAGGCCGCCGTTGTCGCGCTCATAGCACAGTCCCGTTGCCGTCAGGTATTTGCCTTTATAGCCCTTTGCCAATGCCGTCTTGCTGAGGGCATCGCGTGCCGCAGGGGCATATCCCAGCTGGAACTTCTCTATGATGTCGTCCCTGAAGCCACGGCTGCGGAAATATGCCATGCCGATGCTCCGCCCTTCCTCGCTGTGCATCAGCGTGTCGTGGAAGTAGTCGCGGGCAAACTGGTTGACTATGTAGAGGCTCTCGCGCTCGCTCTGTGCCTGACGCTCCTCGTCGGTCATCTCCTTCTCCTTGACCTCGATGCCGTACTTGCGTGCCAGGTATTTCAGGGCTTCGGTGTACTGCACCTGCTCGTGCTCCATGATGAAGTGCACCGCATTGCCCCCCTTGCCGCAGGCGAAGCATTTGAATATGCCCTTTGCCGGAGACACATAGAACGACGGGGTTCTGTCGTCATGGAAGGGACACAGACCGACATAGTTCCCTCCGCGCTTCCGCAGCGTCACGAAGTCAGACACCACGTCGACAATCTGCGTGGCATCCATTATGCGGTCTACGGTGGCTTGGTCAATCATTCGTCTCTGTTGCCTTCAAGGTTGAGGTTATGGTATTCCGGCTCCGCCTTGAACCAGTCGGAATACATCAGGTATCCGTTTGCAATCTTCACGTTCAGCTCCTTGGCCTGCTCGGGGTCTACCTTCTTGATGAACTTGGCAGGGACACCGCCCCACAGCGTGTGAGGCTCTATCACCGTGTTCTTCAGCACCACCGACCCTGCGGCTACGATGGCTCCCTCGCCCACGACAACACCGTCGAGCAGCACGGAACCCATGCCGACAAGGGCATATTCCTTGACCGTAGCCCCGTGGATTGTCACGTTGTGACCCACCGACACGTGGTCTTCGATGGTTATTGTCGACTTCTGGTACAGCGTGTGCAGGACGCTGCCGTCCTGGATGTTCACGCAGTTGCCGATGCGTATGGAATTGACGTCGCCGCGAACGACGGCTCCGAACCAGATGCTGCAGTCGTCGCCCATCACGACATCGCCTATTATCGCCGAGTTCTCGGCAAAGAAGCAGTTCTTGCCATATCTTGGGGTGAACCCCCTGACCGGTTGTATGATTGCCATGTTCTTCTTTCTCCTGTGATTTTGTGTATGTGTGTTCTGATTTTCCTTGTCATATAGCCCTTGTCGCTTCTGCCAGCCACCTGCGTCCGGCATCGTCAAGATGCGGCGAGAGCCTGTCGTAGACCATACGGTGATAGCTGTTGAGCCAGTCCGTCTCATCGTCATCGAGCAGCTCTTTCCTTATAGGGGCGGTGTCGATGGGGCAGAGGGTCACGGTCTCGAACCTGAGATAACGCCCGAACATGCCGTTGCCGGCAGGGACTGTCAGCAGCAGATTCTCCGTGCGGATGCCGTGGCTCCCGTCCTTGTAGATGCCTGGCTCGTCGCTTGTCACCATCCCTGCCGCCAGTGCCACGGGGTTATGCTCCATGCGTATGCTCTGCGGACCTTCGTGCACGTTGAGGAAAGAGCCCACGCCGTGGCCTGTCCCGTGCAGGTAGTTCATCTGCCGCTTCCACAGAGGCATGCGTGCAAGCACGTCCAACTGGTCGCCGCGCGTGCCTTCGGGGAATACTGCCATGGCCAGACCGATGTTGCCTTTCAGCACGAGGGTATAGTCTGTCCGCTCTTCGTCGGTCAGCGGGCCGAGGGCTATAGTCCGCGTGATGTCCGTCGTGCCGTCAAGATACTGCGCTCCGGAGTCTATCAGCACGAAGCCCCTTGGCTGCAACGGCACGTCGGTCTCGGCTGTCGCCTCGTAGTGGACAATCGCTCCGTGCGCCCCGTAGCCCGCAATCGTGTCGAAACTCTCTCCTATATATAATGGTTGTTCCGATCGCAGCTCGCGCAGCTTGTCGGCGATGTCTGTCTCCGTGACCGGCATACGCGCCTTCATCGACTCCTCAAGCCACATCAGGAACTTCACCAGTGCCACGCCGTCGCGCGTCATGGCATTGCGCAGCCCGCTTGTCTCCACCTCGTTCCTCACGGCTTTCAGCATCGGGATGGGATTGCCGGCAGCCTTCACTGTGTTGTCTGTCCGTGCGTTGTATATGGCGTAGCTCGTCTTCCTGCGGTCCATAATCACAGGCACGCCGTCCAGCTCCTGCCGCAGAAATGCTTCTGCCTCGCCGTATGGCTTCACGTCCACACCGGCAGACGCGAGGTGTGCCGACACCTCACCGTCCACCTTCCTCGGGTCGACGAACAGCACGGCACGGTCTCCTCCTATATATAGATGTGATATGACCACCGGATTGCAGCGCACGTCGCTGCCGCGCAGGTTCAGCGTCCAGGCAATCTCGTCGAGAGCCGACACCCAGATGCCCGTCCCCTCGTCGGGACGTATCGCCCTGCGTATCAGTCTAATCTTGTCTGCCGCTGACAGTCCTGCATATCTCGTGTCGAGCACATAGGCCCTGCCCGCAGGCATCTCGGGACGGCCGGTCCAGATGTCGTCCATCGGGTCGGGAGTACTCATCATGCTGATGTGCTTCGTGCCGAGGACGCTCCTCAAGTCTTCTGTCTCCGCCTCTGCAAACAGCCTGCCGTCGAAGCCCACGGTGCTGCCTTCGTTGAGGCTGTCGCGCAGGTATTCCCCGATAGTGGGCGTGCCTTCCATCTTCAGCCTGTAGAGCTTGCAGCCGCTGCCGCGCAGCTGCTCCTCGGCTTGGAGGAAGTAACGCGAGTCGGTCCACAGTCCTGCCTCCGTGGCAGTCACCACAGCCGTGCCTGCCGAGCCGGTGAATCCTGTCAGCCACTTGCGTGACTGCCAGTGGTCGGCTGTGTATTCGCTCATGTGCGGGTCTGCCGTCGGGACGATGAAAGCGTCTAATCCGTGCCGTCCCATCCATTCCCTCAGCCTCTCTATGTGTGCCCTTGGTGTCTCTGATGTCTCCATTTGTCTGCGTCCTGTTTCCGTTCTTCGCCATGCAAAGGTAGCAAAATATCGTCACAGGAGCCCGCGCACGGCGTGCCAAAACCGCGCATCATGTTCCTCCGAATAGCGCATTATGTTCTTCAAGATAGCGCATGATGTCTTTCAAGATAGCGTATTATGTTCCTCAAGATAGCGCATTATGTTCTTCAAGATAGCGCATGATGTCCTTTCACATCGTTCGTTGTGAACGCTCACATCGTTCGATGTGAATGCTCACAACGTTCGAAGTGAATGCTCACATCGAACGATGTGAGACGACTTATAG